>NZ_AWGA01000136.1 GCF_000471645.3 Candidatus Schmidhempelia bombi str. Bimp
AACTGGATTTGCGTCCTATCATCAACGCAGCTTGCTTTAGGATGTTATTTTCCATTAACAAACGCTTATTATCTTTAGGTAGGGGTATAAGCTTATTTTTTTGAGTACTACGATTAGCTTGTGTGGTAAACTTGTCAGACCTGTGATATTGCTTTATCTATCTAATACATATTTAGTGAAATTAAACTTAGCGATAATATCGGCTTGTTTTTTACCATTTTGGTATAATATCACTATCTGTGCTAACTGTTTTTTAAATTGGTTAGTAAAATTGCGTTTTTCTCTTCTTGAAAGGGGATTTGTCATTGTTGGTTCCTTCTTGCTTTTTTGTTTATCATAGCAATGACTTAATTAAACGGGTTCTCATTAGTGTAGCCTATCTGAATAATCAATTAAAAAGTAAAGGGGATGGGATGAAAATTTCAGAGTATTAATTAAAGGCAATTGAATTAGATGAAGTACCAAGAAAATAATAATTTAAAATATAGGAATATAGATAATATGAAGAAAAGAATTACTGTTGAATATGTATTTTTTGCTAGTTTATTAACGTTTATTGTTTGTTTGATGCTGCCATACGACAGTTATAATAAACCTTATTTATTAGTTGCTATTGTAGGTTCTTTCTCCTCTTTTATCGCACCTGTATCTTTTGTTTTATGGATTATTAAAGCAATTAAAACAAGAAATAATCGACAGAAACAAAACTTACAATCTATCGAAACATATTCACAAAAAAACTCTTTTTTGGAAAAATCAACCAAAAATTAGAAGAACATAGACAGTAAGAAGCATTAGAAAAATTAGAACAAATAGCAGCACTAAAAGGTAGAGTTGCTATTACTGATGATGAGTATCAGTTATGGAAAAGTAGTATTTTTAATAAACAATAAAAAACAGGAAAGAAATAAAATGATTGATTACAAAACAGCAACAAAAGACGAATTATTAGCTGAATTTAAACGATTGAAAGAACTATCTCGTGATGACGGTATTTTGACTAAAAAAGAATTTTTGCATTTTCCACAAATCGCTATGCCTAACGAAACACCGATTGCTGTATCATCGGGGTATATGAACGGGAAAACATGGTTGATTATTTTAACCAACTATCGAGTAATATTTTTAGATAAAGGTATGTTTTTTGGATTAAAACAAGTAGCATTAGATTTAAACCATATTTCATCGATTGGCGGAGAAACCAAGATACTGTTTGGTGAAATCTCAATCGCCGCAGACGGGTTCACGTACACGGTCGAAAAAGTCTCAAAAAACGGCGTGCTAGTATTTACTAATATGGTTAAAGAAGCAATGGAAGCGCTAAAACAAAGCACAAACACCCAGCACTCTCCCGCTAATAATAATGACCCGTTCGAACAATTAGAGCGTCTAGCATCATTAAAAGAAAAAGGCATTATCACAGAAGAAGAATTTCAAGTACAAAAAGCAAAAATTTTAGGATGAGTGTACTAAAGCAATTCAACGGCAAGTGGCTGTTTGAAAAATATTTAGAGGGGGTAGAGCTATTCGTAAGGCGTTCGCCACCAAAGTTGAGGTGAGCAGTAATGAAAGCTATATCGAAGAGCAAGCAGCTACAAAGCCTTGGATTGTTGAAAATTAGGAATTTAGGCATTTGTCTGATTTGTGGTTAATACTTGGTATTTATAATTATTTATTATATGCATTTAATGTGGTAGATAGGTAGCGGTTTATTATTGTTAATGTTGGAATTCATTATTCTCAAAATGACTTGTTTAATTTATCTGATAGAGTAATATGGTATCGGTTAGAATAGAAAGTTGATTTATTACCATCAAGCTCAGTCTAATTAAATGGTTATTAGCATTAAATTTATTGCGCTCAGTTAGAAGAAAAATGGGAGGAAAGAGGCGGATATTTGAAGCAAAGTTGATTGAATATAACCAAATTAGCTGCCTTAATCTAAGCTTTGCATGTAATGTTTTACGCGAGGCGCGGATATATATGATGAGCTTTATCCTGTTTGCTCCAAAAGAATAATGATGAGTGTGTAGTGCTTTGGTTAAGCTTAAGTGTGGATGATTATGGCAGGCTTAGCGATATTGTTGACTAGGGAGATAATTAGATAAGTTGAATGATAGGGTTTAAGTCTAGCTCAAACATCAAAGTATATAGGCATTCCTACCCATTCATTTTTGATAGGGAATGCTTTATGTTAAGTCAATGATATTATCTTATAGTAGAATCTTTAACTTAAATAATGATTGTCGATAAGATAAATTTGTTAGTGGTCATCATGCTCCGCCCAGGCGTGATGGATAGCATCTTCAGCATTATCAGCATTACCGGTCCATACATAGGCATTTCCTTGGTAAATATATTGCACTAACCATTGATTGTTAATGAGTTTTTGACTATGAAACTTAGGTTTTTGTTTGTCAATAATATGATGTGTAGTAATATTGTGGTTATCGTCAGTGATAATAATATTGTTGTTATGAATTTTTTCGTATCTTCCATGCTGTTTAACTAGTTTTAATGCGTCAGCAACATGCTCTAGATATCTGGCTACAACAGTAGGTTTAACGGGGATAGCTTTTCTTATACTGTATGTCGTGATATTTATATTAGGGTTTGTTGAGATTTGTTGTTTTACCCAATCATGAATTTTCACAGCCGCATTTTGTCTCGCCAGTTTTGGCATGTCGTCGTCTAGCAATTGCAGTGCTTTAAGTTTTGTATTTTCCTCAATTTTGGGTAAAAAATTAGGATTGAAGTCTTTTAGCTTAAATTGTTTATAGTACAGTTGCGTTTGTTCATCATCATGACCAAGAATTTCAGCAAAGAAGACATCTTCATCAACATTTTTCCAACGTTTGTCACGGATAAAATATTTTTCATACACTATTCTGGCATAAATGGCTCGGGTGTCTTTGAATACACGTTGTTTGTCATTAAAAAATTGTTTGGCAAAATTATTGAGAGGAGAGTCAAAAACGTTATTTATTTTTATATTATTGGTTTTTGTTAGGTCGTCTGAGTTTTTGTTAAGAATATGTTCAAGGTCACTTAGTGCGGGCGAATTTCTTAATAAATTAAGTTTTTTTATGAATAAGCGACTATCTATTAGTGTATAAATTTGTCGTTCAGTATCAGTTGTTTGAACCCTTTTTTTTGCTTGTCCAGAAAAGGCTATTTTGTATTTAGATATTCTTTTTACTTTTCCAGTGGATAAGATTTCTATCATACGGCGTCCAGATACCGCGGCTAATGCAAAGCTTAGATTAGCTATGCTACTGCGAGTAAGCCCAGAGAAAGTTTCATCTGGTAGGTTAATTATTTGATTTAATTGTTTTATATATTCTTGGTAATTTATTAATACGATATTTCTTTTTTTCTTATTTAAATTCTCATCGGTTTTCATTTTTATGGCTAATTTTTCAGTGCTATCAAGGGTTAGGTGATACATTATCTCATGATTTACTTTTAGTTTATTTAAATCGTTGAGTAGTAACCTAGCGATTTTGGCTTCTTCCTCTATTGTTTTGTCGTGGATTGACTTTTCCCATTCAGGGTAAGCTTTTTTTAAAAGGTCATTTGTACTTGATGGGTTATATTTTTCTAATAATAGAATACAACTCTTTAGTTTTACTTTAAGTGACAATAGTTCAATTCGAATTGTTGATGCTTTTTTATTATGCCAGCTTTCAAATAATGGTTTGTATGTTGGATAATTAATAGTTAGTTTATTGATTTTCTTAAAGAATAAGTGATGTAGTCTATCATCAAATAATTTTCTTGTGCGTGATAAATAATTAGCATATGTCTTTAGAGAAATTCTATTTTCTAAATTTTTTCCTTTATATTTTCTGCGGTCGTGATACAAAGCATTCTTAAATTGGCGAGCTAAGGATTTGTATTTAGATGTTTTTTCACTTTGATTGATATCTGATTGCTCGATTGTATTGATATCTTTAAGTAATGAGTCAGCTAGT
>NZ_AWGA01000058.1 GCF_000471645.3 Candidatus Schmidhempelia bombi str. Bimp
GGCTGCCATTATGGCGGGAGGAATGGTACCACCATTAGCCATGTCTTTAGCCACCTTATTAGCAAAACATAAATTCTCTGAAAGTGAAAGAAGCAGTGGTAAAGTCGCCTTTGTTTTAGGATTATGCTTTATTTCAGAAGGCGCAATCCCTTTTGCTGCTCGCGATCCACTTCGTGTATTACCTTCATCGATGATTGGTGGGGCAGTAACTGGTGGCCTTACTATGTTGTTTGGTTCTAAGCTTATGGCGCCGCATGGGGGATTATTTGTATTAGCTATTCCTGGTGCAATTACCCCTGTGATGGGTTATTTAATCTCTATTGCGGTTGGTACTGTAGTTGCAGGCGTTCTTTATGCGTTTCTTAAACGCCCAGAAGATCCACAAGAATTAGCGCAATCCGAATAATTTATTACAAATAACTCTAAAAAGAGCACACAGTTAGTGCTCTTTTTTATAAATTTATATCATATTTATTGGCTGATATTTAATAATAAAAAAACAAACTGACTATAGAGTAAGCAATCAAATCGGTTTTAGCTTTTTAATGATTGACACATTTGTAATTTAACTATAACATCCCTACCTGTAAGTTCTGCTCCTCCATAGTTCAGTCGGTAGAACGGCGGACTGTTAATCCGTATGTCACTGGTTCGAGTCCAGTTGGAGGAGCCAATTTAAAGTTTTGACAATATTATTATTTATAATAAACCATAACCATCAACTAATTTTTTTGTCAATTTACTTCACAAACCTATCTCTATTCCTACAAAACATAAATTATTCATTGCTAGCAAGATCGCCTAATTGAAATTACTTTTCATCAATGTTAATTGTTACTAGTTAAAATCATCAATAAAAATTACCATAAACTTTATTAACGTCTGCTAATTAAAATAAATTATGTAAAAACGCTTGATACTGTATAACAATACAGTATAATTAGTTAAAACTATCTAATTAACATAATGGATATCAAGAATGAATGAAAATAAACAACGCGCTTTATCAGCTGCTTTAAGTCAAATTGAAAAACAATTTGGTAAAGGATCTATCATGCGTTTGGGTGATACACAAACGCTTGATGTTGATGCTATTTCTACTGGTTCATTAGGCCTTGATATTGCCCTTGGCATTGGTGGTTTACCTATGGGGCGTATTGTGGAGATTTTTGGTCCAGAATCTTCAGGTAAAACGACGCTAACCTTATCTGTCATTGCGCAGGCGCAAAAAGAAGGCAAAACATGTGCATTTATCGATGCCGAACATGCACTTGATCCTATTTATGCAGCAAAATTAGGTGTCAAAGTCGATGATTTACTTGTTTCGCAACCTGATACTGGCGAACAAGCGTTAGAAATTTGTGATGCGTTAGTTCGCTCAGGTGCGGTTGATGTGGTCATTGTCGATTCCGTCGCTGCTTTAACACCACGTGCTGAAATTGAAGGTGAGATGGGCGATTCCCATATGGGATTACAAGCTCGCTTAATGTCACAAGCATTACGTAAATTAACCGCTAATATTAAAAATGCTAATTGTTTAGTTATCTTCATCAACCAAATTCGCATGAAAATTGGGGTTATGTTTGGTAATCCAGAAACCACCACTGGCGGTAATGCACTTAAATTTTATGCTTCTGTTCGTTTAGATATTAGACGTACTGGTTCAGTAAAAGAAGGTGAAGATATTATAGGTAGTGATACACGCGTAAAAGTTGTTAAGAACAAAGTTGCTTCACCTTTCCGACAAGCAGAATTTCAAATTTTATATGGATGTGGAATATCTAAAGAGGGTGAATTATTGGATTTAGGTGTTAAACATAAACTTGTTGATAAAGCGGGTGCGTGGTATAGCTATAATGGGGAGCGAATTGGTCAAGGGAAAGCAAATTCAATTAAATACTTACAAGAGCACCAAGAACTTTCCGACGAATTAGAAAATCGTTTACGAGAATTATTATTAAATAGCCCAGCCGAATTTGTTTCGGATGAAAATGTAACGACTATTGAAGATGAATTATAAAAAAGAACAACCTTTGCTATTTGATAAAATCATATTAGATAAAGCTGTGCAATTACTTGCACAGCGAAATCATACGGAATTAGAATTAAACCAAAAATTATGGTTATTTTTTTCTAAAAAATTATCTCGACAAATGTCATCTGCTTTTAATCAATCTGAATATGATTATTCTTACTCTCAACATGATGATTTTTCATTAAATTTAAAAAATAAAATTTCTGAAATTGTGTGTTATTGTCAGCAAAAAAATTGGCTAAATGAGGAAGATTTTGTAGCAGATTATATTGCTATGCGTCAACGAAAGGGCTTTGGATACAAACGAATAGAACTGGAGTTGAAGCAAAAAGGCGTAAAATCAGAAATCATTCGTTCAAAGTTAATCAATTTATCATCACAAAAAACGTCTTTGGAACAGATAACCAACCTTATACAGCGTCGTTATGGTGTGATAAACGTATCAGACATGAAACAACGACAAAAAATCCATCGTTTTCTATTAAATCGAGGATTTAGCCATCAACTTATACAGCGTCTTTATAATGCTTCATTGGACGAAGATAGACAATGAATTAAATATACCTTTATTATTCCGTAGCGTATCTTATTTCCTCCTTCCTCTAAATTCTCCAATCAGTATATTTATATGTGACATAGATAATGCTATTCTATGCAATATATTGTTCATTTTTGAATACAAAATTATGCATTTATGCATTAATGTATTAGAATATTGACCTATTAGGTAATAGAAATAAAAATTATTATTTTTTATTTGTAAAAATAAACAAAATATTTTTATATCTTAGTGAAGAAAATAATCTAACTATCAATCTATATTTATTGTTAACTAGCTAATTTAAACCGGAATTAAATGATGAGCAAGAGCACTGCTGAAATTCGTCAAATGTTTCTTGATTTTTTTCGTGCGAAAAACCATGAAATTGTATCAAGTAGTTCATTAGTCCCGCATAATGATCCAACATTATTATTTACTAATGCTGGAATGAATCAATTCAAAGACACCTTTTTGGGACAGGAAAAACGTAATTATACTCGAGCAACAACCGCACAGCGTTGTGTGCGAGCTGGGGGAAAACATAATGATTTAGATAATGTTGGTTATACTGCTCGCCATCACACTTTTTTTGAAATGTTAGGTAATTTTAGTTTTGGTGATTATTTTAAACGCGATGCAATTAAATATGCTTGGGAGTTATTAACAGCAGAAGGCTGGTTTAACTTACCAAAAGAACGCTTACTCGTCACCGTTTATGCAACAGATGATGAGGCTTATAATATTTGGTTTAATGAAATAGGTATTCCTGCTGATCGAATTATCCGTATCGGCGATAACAAAGGTGCACCTTATGCCTCAGATAATTTTTGGCAAATGGGAGATACTGGACCTTGTGGACCTTGCACTGAAATATTTTACGATCATGGTGAACATATTTGGGGGGGACCGCCAGGGAGTGCTGATGAAGATGGCGATCGCTTTATTGAAATTTGGAACATCGTGTTTATGCAATTTAATCGCCAACAAGATGGGACGTTATTACCTTTACCTAAACCTTCCGTGGATACTGGAATGGGGCTGGAAAGGATTGCAGCCGTGTTACAGCATGTTAATTCTAATTACGATATTGATTTATTCAAAAAGTTAATTCAATCTGTCGCAGATGTTATAAAAATCCAAGATTTAGAAAATAAATCATTACGTGTTATTGCCGATCATATTCGTTCCTGTGCTTATTTAATTGCTGATGGTGTTATGCCTTCAAATGAAGGGCGTGGTTACGTGTTACGACGTATTATTCGCCGAGCGGTTCGTCATGGTCATATGCTTGGTGCAAAAGACGTATTCTTTTATAAATTAGTTCGACCATTAATTGATGTTATGGAAAGTGCTGCAACTGACTTAGTTCGACAACAAAACATCGTTGAAACTACGCTTAAAACCGAAGAAGAACAATTTCTTAGAACACTTGAGCGTGGATTGGCCTTGCTCGATCAAGCACTGGAGCAATTAGCAACGCCAGTCTTAGATGGTGAAGTGGCATTTAAATTATATGATACTTATGGTTTTCCTTTTGATCTTACCGCAGATGTTTGTCGTGAACGAAATATTACTGTTGATGAGGCAGGATTCAATAAAGCGATGGAAATGCAACGTCAACGCGCACGTGAGTCAAGTAATTTTAGCATAGACTATAATAAAGCAATTAAATTAGAGGATGTTACTGATTTTATTGGCTATACCGACGTAGAATCAGAGAGTCAAATTGTTGCCATATTTAAAAATGGTGAAGCTGTTGAGTGCATAACGGCACCTGATGAAGCGGTAATTATATTGAATAAAACACCATTCTATGGTGAATCAGGTGGGCAAGTTGGTGATAAAGGTGAATTAGTTTTTGATACCTTTAAGTTTAAAGTCAATGATACACAAAAATATGGACAAAGCATTGGACATATTGGGCATTTAGAAAAAGGTTGTATTAAAGTTGGTGATTCACTAAAAGCGGTAATTAATACCGATATACGTGAAAAAGTAAAACTCAATCACTCAGCGACACACTTATTACAAGCGGCTTTACAAAACGTATTAGGCTCCCATGTTCATCAAAAAGGCTCACTAGTAACTCCTGATTATTTACGTTTTGACTTTTCTCATACCGAAGCGTTATCCGCTGAACAATTAGAGGAAATAGAAAATCTAGTTAATCAGCAGATTCGTCGTAATTTAGTTGTAGATGTTGAAATCATGGAACTAAATAAAGCCAAAGAAAGAGGCGCAATGGCGCTTTTTGGTGAAAAATACGATGATAATGTACGGGTGTTAAGTATGGGTGATTTTTCCACTGAACTTTGTGGGGGAACGCATGTAACCCATACCGGCGATATTGGTTTGTTTAAGATTTTATCTGAATCAGGTATCGCTGCTGGTGTGAGACGAATTGAAGCGGTAACGGGACAAAGAGCCTTAACTATTATTCATCAGGAATTAGATCAAATTACGCGGATAGCGCAACTATTTAAAACTGATCGTAATAGCGCGTTTGACAAAGTGCTACAGAATCTTGAACAGACAAAGCAATTAGAGAAAAAAGTACAGCAGCTAAAAGAACAACAAGCCGTAATGGAAAGCGCTCAATTATTACATCATATGATGGATATAAATGGGGTAGGTTTATTGGTTGCTAAATTAAACGATATTGATGCTAAATTAATGCGGACAATGATTGATGATATCAAAAATAAAATTAACTCTGGTGTAATTATTTTAGCTGCTATTAATGGTGATAAAATTAATCTTGCTGCAGGTGTAACAAAAGATTTAATTAGTAAAGTAAAAGCTGGCGAAGTCATTTCGGATTTAGCTCAGCAAATTGGTGGTAAAGGTGGAGGACGTCCTGATTTTGCGCAAGCTGGAGGCGTAGATGTGAAGGGGTTACCACAAGCTTTATCAAATATAACTGAAACTATGAAAGAAAAATTAATGCAACTTGGCGTAAAGGAGGACACATGTTAATTTTAACAAGAAGAGTTGGGGAAACATTGATGGTAGGTGATGATGTTGTTATTACTGTTTTAGGTGTGAAAGGTAACCAAGTTCGTATTGGGATTAATGCACCAAAAGAAATATCTATTCATCGAGAAGAAGTTTATAATCGTATCAATCAATCGCAGGATGCAGCACAAAATTCTGACGATAAAGGCGGAAAGTTGTAAGTTTTTTCACCAAATTGATTGGTAAATGCTCAACCAATTAATCTTTATAAGAAATTGGTTGACTTATTTTTCCCAGCCATTAATATATGCGCCATACAGTGTTTCTGAGATTGAAAGAGATAGTGTATAGGTGAGATGGCCGAGAGGCTGAAGGCGCTCCCCTGCTAAGGGAGTATAGGGTCAAAAGCTCTATCGAGGGTTCGAATCCCTCTCTCACCGCCATATATCATATCGTAGTATGATATCTAATATTTAAGTAGTGCACCCGTAGCTCAGCTGGATAGAGTACCCGGCTACGAACCGGGCGGTCAGAGGTTCGAATCCTCTCGGGTGCACCATAAA
>NZ_AWGA01000059.1 GCF_000471645.3 Candidatus Schmidhempelia bombi str. Bimp
TAAATGACGATGCATCCGTAGCTCAGCTGGATAGAGTACCCGGCTACGAACCGGGCGGTCAGAGGTTCGAATCCTCTCGGATGCACCACCTTTCTTGAAAGTTGTCAAAGTACGCATCCGTAGCTCAGCTGGATAGAGCACTCGGCTTCGAACCGAGCGGTCAGGGGTTCGAATCCCTTCGGGTGCGCCATTAATCAATTCAAATTCAACAAGTTCTTTTAATGCATTTTGTACTTATCTGTTAGTATTAGGTTTTATGAAGTAAATATAATTCTGTTATGAAATTTCATTCTGAGAATAAATTTAACCAAGCGTATTTCTTATTTTTCCTAACACCCCATTTTTCAAAATAAAAAGTTGTATTCCAAACTCAACGTGACAACTAGCCCAAGTTTATCGCTAATCGTAAAAATGAAAGTTTATTCTTTGGGATAATTTACAACTCTCTATTGAAGGCTCACTTATTGGAACTTCCATACTTTTTAGTACCAAAAAATAAGGCTATAGATTCTTTTTATATTTCATAGATATCTGGTAATTTAAAGAGGAATGAAGCCTATTGTCATTAAACCAATCCAAATAGTGATTAAATTTCAATCTAATCCGTTCAAGTGAATCAAAAATCGTATTTAGCACAAATTCAGTTTTCACCGTTTTAAATCCACTTTAGTAATGGCATTATCGTAGGGACTCCCCTTATGTCTTAATGAACGCTGAATACCAAATTCGTTTAAACACTCATCGAGTAAATGGTTATCAAACGCTTTTGCTCTATCTCAATGAAATAATTCAACTAAATTTAAGTTAATGAGTATGTGACTGCTAGCATCCATAACAAGTCGAGTATTTTTATGTTTTCAATGACTTCTTCTCATGATTATCCAATTAATCACGTCAACAATTACACAGAGGTAATGCCAGTGTTGCTTTACTTTCACATAAGTTAAATTAGACACAAACACTTTTTGTTGTTGTCTTACCGTAAAATCACGATTAAGCAGATTACTAACTATTGATTTGTTGCTTTTCTCTGTATCAGCACGATATTTTATAGGTATATTTTGGTAACAACCTCCTTTTCTTTCATGATACGAGCAATTCGGCGTCTTGATAAGAGTAGGTCTTGCTTTCTAAGCACTACCTGTAGCCTTCTTGCTCCATAGGCTTGATAGTTGTCGTTAAATATCAGCCTAAGTTTTACGCTAAGCGTTTTATCTGTTTTTTGTGGATTAATTGTGGTTGATAATAAAATCGATTTCTTGGTACTTCTAAACATCAACATAATGCACATAGGCTATATCGATATTAATTCTCGGTGATTAACTTGATTTTCATCCTATTATCAACGCAGTTTGCTTTAGGATGTCATTTTCCATTTACAAACGCTTATTCTCTTTAGGTAGGGTTATAAGCTCATTTTCTTGAGCGCTCCGATTTGCTTGTGCGGTAAACTCGCCAGAGCTTTGATATTGCTTTATCTATCTATCCAATACGGATTGAGTTAGGTCATACTCAGCAACAATATCTGCTCGTTTTTTGCTATTTTGATATAGCATCACCATCTGTTTTTTTAATTCGTTAGTAAAACTGCGTTTTTCTATTCTTGAGAGGTGATTTGTCATTGTTGACCCCTTCTTGCTTTTTTATTTATTATAACAATGACCTTATTAAACAGGTACTCATTAGTGTAGTCTATCCAACTCGCGCTGAGATTAGCATTAAAGCTGATGATTTAAATAAATTGGCACTCCTATTGAAGATGAAAAATTTTATCATGTATTAAGCTGTAAATTATGATGATGTATATAAATGTTGATTAATTATTTAATATATGATAGTGTAATTATTGTATATTTTTTTAAAAAAAGGCGTAAATATTGAAAATTGAAATACCTAAAGAACTATCTCATATATGGATTGGTCCCCGTCCAGCGCCAAAAAAATGGATGAAAACGTGGATCGAAAAACATCCAGAATGGAATTACACATTATATGATAATGAATTTTTAGAAAATTATGATTTTAAAAATAGAAAGCTAATAAATGAATACATGAGACGTGGCAAATATGCAGGCGTTGCAGATTTAATGAGGTATGAAATTTTATATAAGTTTGGCGGTCTTATGATAGGTGCTGATTCAATTTGCTATCATAACACAGATGAACTATTTACAAAAAAATGTGCATATACTGTTTATGAAAACGAATTTATAAGAGGTAAATTGGTTTCTCCAATACAGGCTTGTGAACCTGGTAATGATTTTGTCGGATTTCTAATCGAAGAATTATCAAAATTATCTCCACATGATCTTTATGAGCCATGGATAACAACTGGAAACCTTTTTGTTTCTAAAATGATAGAAAAATATAATCCGGATTTAGTTATTTTTCCATCTCATTATTTGATACCTATTCACTATACTGGGATAGTTTACAGTGGGAATGATAAAGTTTATGCAAAACAACTTTTTGGTTCAACTCATAACTCATATAATAACAAACCAGTATTAAAAGAAGGCTTTATCAAAAAAATAAAAAATAAAATTAAGAAAAAAACTTTAAAAAAAGAATTAGAGCTATTACATAGAAACTATCAAAACGATATAGATAATTTATTTACTTTAGATTTTTCAAATAATCAAAAAAAATAAATTGCCTATTAGGTTTTATATTTTTACACCATACATTGTAAAAAAATAGAAAGAATTGAGCTTCATTATTGAATTTCCCTTGTTCTGGGAGTGAAAGCAGAAGTAAATACTTGAGAAACGGCAGTACCTATTTAGTTTAATCAAAGAAAGAGATCTTGGTTGATTTGATTGTACGGACTAGATATGAATCAAGACAAGATTTTTTACAGCTGTATCCTGAAAACCTAACTATTTTCTTGTATAATTTGGTCAATTTGACATTAACTGCATAGGGATATCGATGTTGAATCTATGCAATTAATTTGATTTTTGTTCTATTATCAATGCGGCTTGTTTTAGGGTCTCATTTGTCATTAATAAACGTTTATCTGCTTTGCGTAGTACTATAGGCTCATTTGTTTAGTATTTACGATTTTCCTGAGTGGTAAAATCGCCTTTGGTCTGATATTGCTTTATCCATCTATCTAATACGGAATTAGTGAGGTCGTACTCACTAACAATATCCGTTTATTTTTTGCTATTTTGACACAGCGTCCCCATCTGTTTTTTAAACGCATTTGTAAAACTGCATTTTACTTTTTTTTGAAATATATTTTGCTATTGTTATTACCCTTTTGTTTATCAATAACAATGATCTTATAAAATGGGCGTTATTCGTGTAGCCTATGCGATTTAAACAGAGGAAAAAACATGGTTGAAGTGTGGATTATTTTATTATCATAGGTTTTAAATCAAAATTGAGTCCACTTATCTTATCTGTATTAAGTTTAGCAAGTTAATTGGTAAAAATTAGTTCACTTAAAACCTTAACTGTAATATTAGAATTAATACTATTTTTAATTAAATTCATCAACTTATGATCGAATTCTTATCAGTTACCAAGAGTTTTATACTATTTCTATAATAGGTATTTCTTCATTTTATTTTGGATGATATTATACGAAAAATTTTATATAAAAATGGATTGGATAATGATTTTAGCAATAAAAAGAGTAAAAGTAGTTTCAGTGATGCTAAGTACGCTTCTCTTTACTGGTTGTTCTTTAACGGGGTCAAACTTATCCACTTACGGGAAACGTGTAGCACCACTTACCGATAACCATTATGATATCAATAAATTGGTTGAAATATATCCGATTACACCTAGTTTGGTTAGTCAATTACACTATTTTCCAACTAGTTCGAAAATTAATCAACATTTAGATAAACAAATTAGTCATTACCAATATGTTATTGGTATTGGTGATGTATTAAATGTAACCGTATGGGATCATCCTGAACTAACTATTCCAGCTGGTTCATACCGGAGCGCGAGTGAAGCTGGTAACTGGGTACATGCAGATGGTACTATCTATTACCCTTATATAGGAAAAGTAAAAGTTATTGGGAAAACGATTGAGCAAGTACGTAATATCATTTCTGTTCGCTTGGCTACCTATATCGAATCACCGCAGGTTGATGTCAGTATTTCAGCGTTTAACTCTCAGAAAATTTATGTTACAGGTGAAGTTGCGCGCTCAGGTAAACAAGCGATAACGAATATTCCATTAACGATTTTAGATGCCATCAATGCTGCGGGTGGTTTGACGAATAAAGCTGATTGGCATAATGTGGTTTTGACCCATAAGGGTAAAAAAGAGCATATTTCTCTACAAGGATTAATGCAGTATGGCGATTTAACTCAGAACAGATTATTAACTAAAGGAGATATATTACATATACCTACTAATGATACTCAAAAAGTATTTGTGATGGGGGAAGTCATCAAGCAATCAACATTAGTCATGGATCGTTCAGGAATGACCTTAGCCGAAGCATTAGGTAATGCACAAGGTCTTAATCAGCTTACTAGTGATGCTTCTGGTGTTTTTGTTATTCGATCAATACCTCAGGATGCTTCTAATCAGAAGCGAAGTAACAAAATTGCTAATATTTATCAATTGAATATGAAAGATGCGACATCATTAGTTTTGGCAACTGATTTTCAGTTACGACCCTATGATGTTGTATATGTAACAACAGCACCTATTGAGCGTTGGAATCGTACAGTAATGAAACTTATTCCTACCATCAGTGGTACGCATGATTTAACTGAAACGATACGATTTATTCATCGTTGGAGTAATTAGTCAGTATGTTTAATTCAATATTGGTTGTTTGTGTAGGAAATATTTGTCGCTCACCGATAGGTGAGCGATTATTAAAGGAAATCTACAGTGATAAACGGATTACTTCGGCTGGGTTAGGTGCACTCGTGGGTCAGCCAGCTGATCCAAAGTCAGTTGAAGTGGCAGAAAAATATGGGATATCTTTGGAAGGTCACAAAGCGCAACAATTGACAAGGGAGTTATGTATGAATCATGATTTGATTTTAGTTATGGAAAACAGGCATATTGATGGTGTTTGTCGTATTGCACCCGAGGTCAGAGGAAAAGTAATGTTATTTGGACATTGGTTGAATAGACAGGAAATTCCTGACCCCTATCGTCAGGATAAAAAAGCGTTTGAATATGCTTATTCATTGCTACAACAATCATCGCACCTCTGGTCTAAAAAGCTTTAAAAAGATAGTAAATATAAGGTTATTTTGATGTCAACGGAAATAAAAAAAAGTAGTGTCAAATCACATGATGAATTGGATTTAGTCAGTTTATTTAATACATTACTTCATCATTACAAGTTCATTTTAGGATTTACTATTATCCTAACATTATTTGGCATACTTTATGTTATGTTTGCGACGCCAATATATAAAGCTGACGCATTAATACAAGTTGAACAAAAAAGCGGTGGTTCATTACTTAATGATATAACAAGTGTTATCTCTGGCGCTAAATTACAGTCAACCACCGAAATAGAAATTATTCGTTCACGCATGATTCTCGGTAAAACTGTTCATGATCTTAATTTAGATAATCATATTGAAGAAGCCTTTTTTCCTATCTTTGGCAAAGGATGGGCAAGATTAACAAGAAATAATACGGATAGAATTGCTTTAACACGTCTTAGTGTGCCTGAAAAGTGGAAAGATAAACCGTTTATACTTAAAATTTTAGATGATACTAGTTATATTCTGACTAAAGATGATCATAAAATTTTAGAAGGAAAAGTAGGTGAGTTTATTTCAGAAAATGGTATTTCCTTGTTAGTTAGTGATATTGATGCGAAAGCGGGAAGTAAGTTCGAAATTATTAAATTATCTGAATTAAAAATTATTGATGATATAGCTAAAAATCTCTTTGTAGTGGATAAAGGAAAAGACAGTGGAATGCTGGAATTAAGTCTAACCGGTGAGGATCCTGTCGCTATACGTCAGATACTTGATCAGATTAGTAAAAATTATTTAGAACAGAATGTTGAACGTAAATCGGAAGAAGCCGCAAAAAGTTTAATCTTCTTAAGAGAACAACTGCCTCGAATTCGTCTAGAATTAGATGAGTCTGAAAATAAGCTAAATAATTATCGACAAGCTAATGATTCTATCGATCTTTCATTAGAAGCTAAATCAATTTTAGACTTATCGGTATCATTAGAAACACAACTTAATCAATTAACCTTTAAAGAAGCTGAAGTTTCTAAATTGTATACAAAAGAGCATCCTTCTTATCGTGCGTTATTGGAGAAACGGCAAACCCTTTTAAAAGAAAAAGAAAAAATTGGGGATAAAATTAGCTTTTTACCTCAAACTCAACAGGAAATTTTACGTTTAACTCGCGATGTACAAGCAAATAATGAAGTTTACATGCAATTATTAAATAAGCAACAGGAATTAAGTATTGCACAAGCGAGTACCGTAGGTAATGTTCGTATAATCGATAACGCGGTCACCCAACTTAAACCCGTTAAACCGGCAAAAACATTATTGGTACTTGCTGCTTTTCTATCAGGTTTATTGGGATCTTCAGGCCTTATCATTGCCAAAACATTGTCCCGACGTACGATCGAACGCGTAGAGCAGATTGAAGAACTAGGTGTTAATGTTTATGCGAGTATTCCTTTATCAGACTGGCAGGTAAAGCAAGATAGCATATTAAAGCGTAAAATCGGACGTCATAATAAGAAAACACTTATACGATCTGAACAATTAGTTTCAGTAAACTGCCCAACTGATTTGTCTGTAGAGGCATTAAGAAGTTTACGTACTAGTTTACATTTTGCCATGATGGAGGAAAAAAATAATGTTTTAGCCATTTCTGGGTGTTCACCTGAGATAGGTAAAACATTTATTACTGCTAATTTAGCTATGATTATTGCTGATAGCGATAAAAAGGTATTGCTGATTGATGCCGATATGCGCAAAGGCTATTTACATGAATTATTAAAAGTCGATGGTAAAAGTCCTGGCTTATCTGGTTATTTATGCGGTCGTAGCCATTTAGATAAAGTAATACATAAAACACCATTAAATAGTAACGTTGACTTTATTCCAAGAGGGAGTAATCCACCTAATCCATCAGAACTTTTAATGCATTCACGATTAGCAGAGTTGCTAGAATGGGCTAGTCGTAAATATGACATCGTTTTAGTGGATACCCCACCTGTGTTAGCAGTGACTGATGCTTGTATTATAGGACGCTATTCGGGAACTATCATGATGGTTGTTGGTTACGGCAAAAATACTGTCAAAGAACTTGAATTTGGTTTACAGCGATTTGAACAAAATGATATCGAGATTAAAGGTGTCATTTTTAATGGCGTTTTGAAAAAACCAGGAGACTACTATCAATACGGTTATAAATATGGCAGTGAAAAATAATTTTAGGTTGATTTACTCTATGGTGATATATTTATAGCGTTAATTTACCTATTTTCAATTTTAATAATGGGCTCATATTGAGCCTGTTTTATTTATTATGAAAATAATTTTAAAAACTAATTAGCTAATTAACTTTACGAAGAAAATAAATAATTATCTAAGTGCAGTTAAGATATCTCAAACCTTGATAAGGTTATAAAATTTACCAATATATAAATCAAGGATCGTTTCATTGAAAAGTACGACATAAAACTCCTATGCATTTTATTTGTGATTTAATCTTAACTTTATAAAGAATAAAAAATATCGCCCATTTAATAGGGAGCGTAATTAATTAAAGTTAACGATGACATAATAATGAACATCATTTATATTTTAGGGCATTAATGATTATTACTGTAAGCGTATTGAATTAGTTAATTCTTCTAGTGTTAATATTGGTTATCATAAGCCATGATTATATTGAGTCTTTTCTCAAATTCTCATTTAATTAAAATTCGATAAGATTGTTTCAAATAAAAAATCTCTCACTAAGTCAAAATTAATGAGAGATTTTCAGATCTAATCGATAACTAATAATTTTACTGTGAATTCATCTAATTAATGAATAATTTTTGCTAGGAAGTCTTTAGCTCGATCTGATTGTGGATTAGTGAAAAATTGTTCTTTTGTGGTATCCTCAATAATAGTGCCCTCATCCATAAATAGAATACGGTTTGCTACTTTACGAGCAAACCCCATTTCATGAGTAACAACCATCATTGTCATACCTTCATAAGCTAATTCAACCATGACATCTAACACTTCATTGACCATTTCTGGATCAAGTGCTGACGTAGGTTCATCAAATAACATTACAACTGGATCCATACAAAGTGCACGAGCTATAGCAACTCGCTGTTGTTGACCACCTGATAACTGACCTGGAAATTTTTGTGCATGAGCTAATAAACCCACGCGATCTAATAAAGTAAGTGCTTTTTTTGTTGCTTCTTCTTCATCACGTTTTAATACTTTCACTTGGGCCAGTGTCAAATTTTTGACAATAGATAAATGGGGAAAAAGTTCAAAATGTTGAAATACCATGCCAACTTTAGAGCGTAATTTTGCCAAGTTTGTTGCTTTATTCGTCACATTAACATTATCGACAATAATAGTACCTTGTTGGATCGGTTCTAATGCATTCACTGTTTTAATCAATGTTGATTTACCCGATCCTGATGGACCACAAACAACCACAACTTCACCTTTACCGACGTGGGTGGTACAATCTTTCAATACTTGAAATTCGCCATACCATTTTGAAATATTTCTTAAGGAAATCATTTAAGCTATCCTACTTTTAATATAATTAACTAAACTTGATGCTGCGAAACAAATAATGAAATAAACACACGCAGCAAACAATATCATCTCAACATAAGTACCGTCACGTTTACCTACAATTTCTACGCTTTGGTAGAAGAAATCAAATAGACTTAAAACATAAACTAATGTTGTGTCTTGGAATAAAATAATACCTTGTGTTAATAGTAGCGGAGCCATGATTCGGAATGCTTGTGGTAGTACAACTAAGTACATTCCTTGAATCTTTGTCATTCCCAGCGCTAATGCCGCATTGAGCTGTCCTTTAGAGATACTTTGAATACCCGCGCGCATAATTTCAGAATAATAAGCCGCTTCGAAAAGCGAAAAGGCAACGATAGCTGATATTAATCGAATATCTGTACTGGCCGGTAAATGAAAGATATTAGACAAAATTTGCGGAACTAATAGATAAAACCACAATAGCACCATAACTAATGGGATGGTCCTAAAAGTATTTACATAAGCTTTTGCTAACCAACTAATAATTTTTATGGAAGAAAGACGCATAACTGCCAGCACTGTTCCCCATATTATGCCAAAAATAACGGCAACAACGGTAATCTGTAGTGTAATCTTCATCCCTTTTAAAATATAAGGTAGATTAGGAATAATTCCACTCCAATCAAATTCCATCTTATTTACCTCCTAATGAACCAGGTAAACGGGTTCGTTTTTCAATATATTGCATTGTTTTCATCACACAAATATTGATAATAATATAACCGATAGTCACTGCTATAAATGATTCATAAGGTGTACTAGCATGTTCAAGTAATTGGCTTGCTTGTTTAGATAGTTCAACTATACCGATAGTAGAAGCAACCGCTGAATTTTTTACCATATTAAGCATTTCAGATGTTAATGGCGGTAAAACACGTCGATAAGCATTTGGTAGCAATATATACAGGTATATTTGTCTAAGTGTAAGCCCTAAAGCTATCCCAGCATTTTTTTGTCCTGCTGGTAACGATTGTATCGCTGTACGCAATTGTTCGCAAATACGTGCACCCGTAAATAATCCTAAGGCAATCGTTGCCATTAAAAAAATGAAAAACGAAGGCTCAAGATCAAATAACCATTCTTTCATTGATTCTGGTAATATTTCAGGTATAACATACACCCAAACAAATAAATGAATGATCAACGGTATATTTCTAAAGATTTCAACATAAGCCGTGCCTATGATAGAAAAAAAACGGTTGGGTAATGTCCGCAAAATACCGAAGAACGAACCAACAATAAATGCAATAACGCCAGCCGATATTGAAAGAAAAATAGTCATGAGAAATCCTGACCATAACCAGCCTAAATACGTGGTGTCGCCAAATGGTGCGGGTTGAAAAAAGATACCCCAGTTCCATGCTATATGCATATGTACTCCATCAATATAAGCATATTATAGATATATAATATGCTTATTAACTTACTAATTTATTTTTAGCTTAATTTAGTGGTTTATCATTTGGTGAAGCAAATAATGCTTTCATTTCAGGTGATAAATCAAAATTTAAATTCAAATTTTTAGGCGGAATAGGTTGTTTAAACCAGCGATTATAGGATTGTTCAGCTGCGCCTGAGGTTTGCGCCTCAGCAATGGTTTTATCCATTAACGTTTTTAATTGTGGATCATCTTTACGTAGCATACAACCATAGGCATCATTAGTAATAGGTGAGCCAACAATGATCCATTGTTCAGGCTTCTTCGCTCGTGAACGTTCACCAGCAAGTAAGGCATCATCTAAAAGAAATGCCACCGCTCGTCCACTCTCTAACGTTCTAAAGGCATCACCATGATCTTTTGGTGTAATTATACGAATACCTAAATTCTTTTCACTGTTTAGTTTGTTAAGGGCAACTTCGGTGATGGTACCTGCAGTCACAACCACATTTTTGCCTTTTACATCATCAATGTCTTTAATACCACTATTTTCTTTTACTAATAAACGTGAACTGGTAATAAATATTGTATTAGAAAAAGCAACCTGTTCTTGGCGTGAGGTTAAATTAGTTGTAGAGCCACATTCAAAGTCATAACTACCATTTTGTAATAAAGGAATACGGTTTTGGGATGTGACAGGTAGATATTTAACTTTTAAATCAGGCATACCAAGTTCATTTTTAATGGCTTCAATAATGAGATTTGAATAATCTTGTGAATAGCCAATGATATTTTGTTGTTTATCATAATAAGAAAATGGCACCGATGATTCACGATGGCCAACAACAACGACTCCATCTCGTTTGATTTTGGCTAAGGTTCCTGTTAATTCAGCTGCAATTACCGAACCATTAAGCAATCCAAACATAGCCGTAGATAAAGCTAGTTTGCATAGATGTTTATTAAAATATCTCATTTTAGATAGTGTCATCTTCAAACTCCTTTTATAGTATAGTTTCTTGCTTTGCACCAAAATAAACCAAAAGCACTAAAATAAAGCAATAATGATCTTTTGAATCTATTTTGATGGCATAAGCTATTTAAACAATTAATAGCTTATTAAGATAATGCAAAATACATGCCATTTCTAGTATTTTTTGTAATTATATAATGCTATTAACATCAATAACGAAGCAACAATTAACCAGTAAGGGGCATTCCCCCAGACACTGTAAGGCGTTGCGCCTATCGTTGGCGAGATATTTATCGTTAAGATTGCTTGTTGAAATTGAGGTAATTTTTTTATGATATTACCATATTGATCAGTGACAGCGGTTATCCCATTATTGGTGCTACGTAGTAAAGGGCGTCCTAATTCCCTCGCTCTGGTTTGCGCCATTTGCAAATGTTGCCAAGGACCAATGCTGTTACCAAACCAAGCATCATTAGAGACCGTTAATAAAAAATCAGTATCTTGGTGAAAATTATCCCAAACTTGTTGGGACTGTGTGATTTCATAGCAGATAGCGGTCGTAAATTTAAAGCCTTTCATCACTAACGATGGTTGAATATATTCACCTTGTGTCATAGATGACATCGGTATATTAAGTAAATTGGCAATAGGGTTTAGCAGCCAAGCAAGGGGAATAAATTCACCAAAGGGTACCAAATGGTGTTTACTATAACGATTTTGGGTTGGATAGAGGTAAGGTTCATTATTTCCTAAGACAACGAGAGAATTGAGTACTTGATAGTCTTGTGCAACCAAATGTGCATCAATGATTCCTACCGCAATATTTGATTCTGTTTGCCGTGCGTCGTGATCTAATTTTTGTAGATACGCTTGTTGATTCATTTCTGCATCAGTTATAGCCGCTTCGGGCCAGATAATGATATTCGCTGTTTTAGTCGCTTGTTGTGTCAGTCGCTGATAATTGGCTAGCGTGTTGATTAGCTGATTCCGATCCCATTTTAATGATTGTTCAATATTACCTTGGATTAAGGCAATGTTGGCATGACGTGAATCATCCACTTTAACCCAATTAGGGATAGATAAACACCAAGTTGTAATTGCAAAACTAGCACTACATGCAAGGATAATATAGCGTTGTTTTTTATTTATATTTTTGTACTGATAGTATAGATAAACAGCTACTCCACAAATAACAGGAATAAGTAAATTAAGAAAATTCACGCCAAACAAAGGAAGATAAATGTTAAGGGGAGAATTAAATTGACTATAACCTAACTGTAACCATGAAAATCCTGTAAAAACCCATCCTCTCAAAAATTCCGTTAATTGCCATATGGCGGGGGCCGCAATCACTAATTGAATAAAGGAGTAAGATTGCGTCCACCTTTTGACCAAAAAGGTGAATAGCATGGGATAAATCGATAAATAACTAAATAATAGCACCAAGATAATTATAGCGATTGGAAGAGGTAATTCTCCATATTGTTGAATGCTAACGTAAATCCAGTGGGTACCAGCTAAAAAGAAACTAAACGCCCAACAAAAGGTAATAAAGAGCGCTTGTCGCGTCGATAATCGGACGATTAAACCTAACAGACCTGCATAACTGACAAAAGCTAATAACCAAATATTAAAAGGGGAGAAAGCAAAAACCGCAATAGCACCGAATAAAATAGCCAATATTACTTTGTTTAGCATATCAATCCATCTCTAAATTAGGTATAGGTACATTATCAGGTGTGGTAACTTGTAGTTGTATAATACGCCTTTTATCCACAGCAGTAACTTTGAAGTTATAATTATTAATATTAACCATCTCCCCTTTGGTAGGCAATCGCCCAAAGTATTGCATTACTAGTCCACCAATAGTATCCACATCATTATCATTTAATTGTGTATTAAAGATGTCATTAAATTCTTCAATTGGCGTTAATGCTCGAATCGTATATGTATTTGTATTTAAATGGCGAATATCTTGATCTTCGATCTCGTCATATTCATCTTCAATATCACCGACAATTAGTTCAAGTATATCTTCAATGGTGACTAGGCCCGAAACACCACCAAATTCATCAATAACAATGGCCATGTGGTAACGTTGAGAACGAAATTCTTTCAACATTTGATCGACACGCTTGCTTTCAGGTACGACCACCGCTTTACGTAACATATCTTCAATACAAAAAGCTTGTGTATTTTGACGCATATAATTAAGCAGATCTTTTGCTAATAGAATGCCTAAAATATGATCTCTATCTTCGCTAATAACAGGGTATCTGGAATGACCATACTGTAAAATAATGTTCAAACATTGATCCAATGTTTGATTTTTATCTAGTGTCACTATTTGTGATCGAGGAACCATAACATCTCGTACACGTTGTTCAGCGATATCAAGTACCCCATCTAACATATCACGCGTATCTGAATCGATTATTTTTTTCTGTTCAGTCAGATTGATAAATGAGCTTAAATCTTCAAGTGTCTCTGGATCTTGTTTAAATAGGTCGCCAATTTTTAACTTAAGCCCTTTCTTTTTTAATCGCCGATGATTGTCATCATTCATAATTATTTATTTCCTTACTGTATAAATCGAAAGATAATTATTTAAACTCGTTCTTGATAAGGGTTATCAAAACCAAGGTGGTGCATAATCTCAATCTCAATTGATTCCATTTCGTTTGCTTCGTTGTCAGTTATATGATCATAGCCTAGTAGATGTAAACATCCATGAACGATCATGTGTGCCCAATGTGATTGTAAGGTTTTTTGTTGTTCTAATGCTTCTTTTTCAACCACACTTTTGCAAATAACTAAATCACCTAACAAAGGTACATCAATATCAATAGGTGATTCAAAAGGAAATGATAATACATTGGTGGGTTTATTCTTGTGGCGATAAGTATTATTTAAGTATTGACTTTCCTCTGCATCGACAATACGAATAGTTAATTCGGCTTGATCTTGAAACTTTGATAAAATGACTTTTAACCATTTTTCTAGTTGTTGTTCTGTCGGTAGATTTTGTTGGTCTTTGGTTACAATTTGTAAGTCAAGAATGATATTATCCATGACATTGCTCATATTTAATTATTCCCTATGATATGGATGATTGGTGGTGATACTCCAAGCTCGATACAAGCTTTCTGCAACAATCACTCGTACTAATGGATGCGGAAGTGTTAATGGCGATAGTGACCAACTTTGTTTAGCTGCTTGTTTGCAGCTTGGCGCTAAACCTTCGGGTCCACCAATTAAAAGGCTAATATCTTGACCGTTAAGTTTCCAACGTTCAAGTTGAAGAGCTAAATCTTGCGTAGTCCAAGGTTTACCAGGTATATCAAGGGTAACTATATGATTATTTTTACCGCAATGCGCTAACATTTGTTCGCCTTCTTTTTCAAGAATTCGAGCAATGTTAGCATTTTTAGTGCGCTTGCCGGCTGGTATTTCAATCAATTCCAGCGAAATATCTTTAGGAAAACGACTTGAGTAGTCTTGATAAGCTGTTGTTACCCAAGCAGGCATTTTTGTGCCTACAGCAATAATTTGCAGCTTCATGGCCTTTAACTCCAGAGTTTTTCCAATTGATAACGTTCCCTGCTCTCTTGTTGCATTACATGTATCATCACCGAATCACAATCGACAACCACCCAATCTGCATCGGTTTTACCTTCGTTGCCAAGAACAAGTAGACCAGCTTGTTTCGCTTCTTGGATTAAATGATCAGATAGCGAAATAACATGACGACTTGAGGTAGCTGTGCAAATAATCATAAAATCAGTAATGGATGATGTGTTTCGAACATCCAGTTTAACGATGTTTTGTGCTTTTAAGTCTTCTAATTTGTCGATAATAAAATCGACCATTTTATTTTCTTGCAAAATCTTAACCCTGTATATCTATATATTAAGCTTACTATATTAATCGTCTATCATAGCATAGTTTGCTAAATAGTTCATTTAACATCTATAAATTTAGTTGTTCAGCGTACAAGTGTACGCTATAATTGAATCAAATTTATTGGCGCTATAATTAATGGCATATATTTTAGGGGTTTTTGATGAAAAGAGTTGTAATTACGGGACTAGGTATCCTCTCTAGTATAGGTAATAACGCAAAAGAAGTGTTAGAGTCGCTAAAAAAAGGGCACTCAGGTATTACCTTTTCACAAGAAATGAAAGATGCAGGTATGCGTAGCCAAGTTTGGGGCAATGTTAAATTAGATACGGCTGGTTTGATTGATCGTAAAGTTGCGCGCTTTATGAGCGATGCGTCAATTTACACTTTTCTCGCTATGCAAGAAGCGATTGCTGATGCGGGGCTATCGTCAGAACAAGTGTCTAACCCTCGTTCTGGATTAGTTGTTGGTTCTGGTGGCGCCTCCCCACGTAGTCAATACGCTGCGGTAGAAGGTATGAAAAATAAGGGATTACGTGGAGTAGGACCGTATGCGGTGACTAAATCAATGGCATCAGGCGTATCTGCATGTTTAGCGACACCTTATCAAATTAAAGGTGTTAACTATTCTATTAGTTCTGCTTGTGCCACATCTGCTCATTGTATTGGTCATGCAGCAGAACTTATCCAACTAGGTAAACAAGATATTGTTTTTGCTGGCGGTGGTGAAGAATTATGTTGGGAAATGGCATGTGAATTTGATGCGATGGGTGCCCTATCTACTAAATATAACGATACGCCAGAAAAAGCATCACGTGCCTATGATGCTCATCGTGATGGTTTTGTCATTGCTGGTGGTGCTGGGATAGTGGTGGTTGAAGAGCTAGAACATGCTTTAGCTCGTGGTGCACATATCTATGCTGAAATTGTTGGTTATGGTGCAACGTCTGATGGTGCGGATATGGTTGCTCCTTCAGGAGAAGGCGCTGTTCGTTGTATGCAAATGGCAATGCATAATGTTGATACACCAATTGATTATATTAATGTTCATGGAACGTCAACGCCAGTTGGCGATGTCAAAGAGCTTGGGGCTATCGCTGAAGTTTTTGCTGATAAAGTACCCGCTATTTCATCAACTAAATCAATGACTGGACATTCTTTAGGGGCGGCAGGTGTACAAGAGGCTATTTATTCATTATTAATGTTAGAGCATGGCTTTATTGCACCAAGCATTAATGTTGAAGAATTAGATGAAAAAGCCAAAGGAATGAATGTGGTTACTCAACCAACAGCGCGTGAATTGACGACTGTAATGTCAAATAGCTTTGGTTTTGGTGGCACTAATGCAACGTTGGTAATGCGTAAAATATAAATAAAGTGGCACGTTATTTAATAAAAAAATCCTCCATTTGGGGGATTTTTTATGCTTTAAAATGGTGATGATAGATTGTGAACATTTATCTTATCCATGATTTAGTTCACCATAACTATCACCCAATAATAGCACTGTCGAAATACAGATAACGTTTAATAATATAACAACTATATTAGATTTTAATCGATATTAGCAAATTTATGCGTTTGGAAACTTAATAACCACTTATTATCCGTTCTGCCTTGATTAATTCGCCCCAATATTTGAATAGTAGCAAGTATATTGAATTGACCATCGAGTTCACATGGCGATAAGTAATAACGTTTGGCATGAAAATGTTTTTCTATAAATAAGCAAAAATCATAAAAATCACTTTTTTCTTCTACGACAATTCTTATTTCATCGATCTGCGGTTGTTGTATCGTTTGATAACGATTCCAGTAACAAAATTTCGGACTTAATGCGATATAATCAAAATGCGGATCAATTTTACCTAAACCATTACTTTCGATAGCAATAAAATAACCGTTCTTTTTTAATTGGCTAAGCAATAACGGTAGATATTTTTGTAATGTTGGTTCACCGCCAGTGATGATAATATTTTTACTCTCAAATAGAGCAATTTTTTCCAGAATCATTTCAAGCGTCATTTTAGTGTATTGTCTAAAATTAGTGTCACACCATTGGCAGTTCAAATTACATCCCGCAAAGCGAATGAATATGGCTGGCATACCAGTATTGTAACCTTCACCTTGTAGTGATTCAAAGATCTCTACGATATTAAATTTTGTCATTGATTTTCTTTTCTATATTCACAATAAGATGTTGGTGTTTCCCATAATCTCACCATGGTAATTGGTAGGTAATGTGATAATTGTTCAAAGATAAATTTACTCATTCCTTCAGCTGTAGTACGACAAGGAAATGCAAATACTTTACGCTGCATACGTTGTAGTAGAGCGGCAATCTCACATTCATTTTTATTTTCTTGAAAAAATAAAAAGGCATGATCCAGTGGATCCACAATATGTTGTTTTACAATGTGCTTTAAATCGGCAAAATCCATCACCATATCGCAACTTGAACCCTGCTTAATTAAATTTCCGCTTACTTCGATAACTAATTTATAAGTGTGTCCATGTAAATTATGGCATTTCCCTTGATGGCCATCTAACATATGGCAAGCATCAAATTGAAATTCTTTGGCTATGATGTACATTTTTTCTGTTCTTAATAAAGTTGGGTGATTAGAAAGAGTGATTTGGTATGATTAATGTAGAAAATGGTGTGGTGTAAAAAAGATAACATATTAAATCTCCTAGTTTTTTTGCGTGGGATGGATTGCGAACCACGATAAAAATTTTAACAAAGTCATTATCAATAATGATACTAAAATCATATATTAAATAAGGCTTATTTGCAATGATATATAGTGCTTATTAAATTATCTGGCACAATAAAAACAATGAACGTTATCTGCTAATATTTTTATATTGGCGATAACGTTCACTGTTTTGTCTATTATTTATAAGCCAACATCTGCACAATTTAAACAATAAACATAACGATATTGTGGATCATTAAATGTATTCAATAAATTAATATGCGCTTGGATCGATTTTGATACAGGTAAATGTTGATAAATCATTTCAGCGCTTGATTTAGGTAGGCTAGCACTGATATTAAACAGTAATGAGTCTAACCAACTTGAATCTGATTCAATCGTTGTAATTTGATAGTCAGTGATATTGGCTAATTCGGCGGCTTTGGCAACCGCATCATCAAAGTCACCAATTTGATCAACTAAACCTCTATTTTTTGCTTCTTGGCCAAGCCAAACTTGGCCTTGGGCAATACGATCAACGTTTTCTATTGATAACTGGCGCGCTTCAGCAACAAGTTTAATAAATGTTTGATAGCCATTTTCAATATTCATCTGCATTAATTGATTAAATTCATTCGATAAATCTTTAGTGAGTGCCGAGTCTGCTAATGGTGATGTGCTAACTCCATCAGTATAAACACCAATATGGGCGAGGGATTTTTCAAATGTAGGTATAATACCAAAAATGCCAATCGAACCAGTGATCGTATTTTTTGAGGCAATAATATAATCTGAGGCGGTAGAAATCCAATAACCTCCAGAGGCAGCCATCCCCCCCATTGAGATAACGACAGGTATATTTTGGTTACGTATCGCTTGGATCTCATTGCGAATAGCTTCAGAGGCGGTGACACTGCCACCAGGACTATTAACTCGAATAATAACCGCTTTAACGTTATCATTCTTACGTATTGCGGCTAACTGCTCAGTAATAGAATCACTACCTGCATTGTTATTACTATTCTCGCCTTCAGCAATGGTGCCATTAACGAAAACTAAGGCAATTTCTGGTTTTGTTGTTTGAGTTTCTTTATTATCTGAAACTAATTGATAGTCATAAATGCTAATACTATCGTCTTCGTTATTAAACGCTTGCTGCATATCTGCTTCAAATTGATAATAAGGTGCTATTTTATCAACCAAATCATATTGCAATGCATATTCGGTTAAATCACCATTCACACTTTTTACTTGTGATAAAAAGATGTCCGCTTTTGGTATAAATAAATTAGGTAACTGCTGTCGATTGGTTGCGACATCATTCGCATAATTATCCCACATACCATTCATCCAGCGATAAGTATTTTCACGCGCCTCTGTCGACATATCATTACGGATAAGAGGTTCAACCGCCGATTTATATGTGCCTACACGAAAAACATGGGTATTAACTTTTAGATTATCAAGTAATGTTTTAAAATAAAAGTTATTGGTACTTAAGCCATATAAATGAACTACCCCCTGAGGCGGTAAATAAATTTTATTAGCAAAACTGGCTAAATAGTATTGAGATTGATTATATTGATTAGAAATGGCATAAATTAATTTATTATTTTGTTTAAAAGCAGTTAGATATTTACCAATATATTCAAGTGCTGGTAAATCTGCGCCCGTGAAATTATCTAACTTTAAAACAATCCCTTTAATAGTAGGATCATTTTTCGCCTGTTCTAGCTTTTCTGTTATTTCAAATAAGCTGTTTTCTCGTTTTTTATTAACGCTATTACCATAAAGTTTTTGTTGTAATGCATAAAAATTTTTATCATGGGAAACATGATCAGTAATCGAACCTTGAACATCAAAGACCAATATGCCATTTTTATTGGGTTTATTAACGGTTTTCTGTTCTTTAACTAAGTTCCATCCTCCCCATATAAGCAATATAATTAATAAAAAGGTAAGATTAACAACAATTTCTCTAACAACATTAATGACTTTCCAACCTTTTTTTATTCCTGAACCGATAACTTTGCAAAAATTCATAACCAAGCCTATTGCGAATAAAGAATAGTCTATTATATTACATTAAAATTAATCGGAAAAATATATACAATTTAAAAGGATATTATTTAGCTAATAGTGCAAAATGATGTAAATAATTAGTGGCACATTTACACCATAATAATGGTTGAAGAGACGTATTAATGATAATTCACTGTTATTTTTTAAGTGATTTTTTTCTAAAATAGTGTTTGTCTTCAAAACGTAAAGCGGTCAATTTACCGCCCCAACAACACCCCGTATCTAAAGCATAAATTTGATCAGGTGTGCCTTGGCCATTAAGCGCAGCCCAGTGACCAAAAGCAATACTATATTCGACAGGAATTTTTCTAGGTAACATAAACCAGGGCTTCAATTTAGCGGGTGCATTTTGTGGATTCTCTTTAAAATTTAGATCTAAACTACCGTCTAAATAACAGTAACGCATTCTGGTAAAAACGTTTGAGGTATATCTTAATTTATCGATACCTTGTAAATCTTCTGACCAAAAATTAGGCTCATCGCCATACATAGCGTTAAGAAAAAATAGATAGCTATCGCTAGATAAAACGGTTTCTAAATTTTTAGCACATTTTTTTGCTGTTTCTAAATCCCATTGTGGACTAATTCCTGCATGAACCATAATCAACTTAAGTTGTTCATCTATTTGCATAATAGGTTGATGGCGTAACCAATGCATTAATTCATCGCAATCAGGCGCATTAATAATTGCCTCTAAATTATCTCTTTTTTTAAGATGACTAATATTGGCGTGGACAGCGAGTAAATGTAAATCATGATTACCCAAGCAAATACGTGCTTTATCGCCTAATGATTTTATAAAACGTAATACCTGAAGCGAGTCGGGTCCTCTTGCAACCAGATCACCAGTGAACCAAACGGTATCAAGGTCAATATCGAAATTTGCTTTATCAAGCAATAAGCGTAATTCTTGATAACAACCGTGTACATCACCAATAAGAAGATTTGCCATCTTAAAATATACCTTATGCTTGTTTATCGATTTGTTGTGGAGCTTGATAGTGATTTGCTAATAAACAGTATTGTTCCACACTTAGATTTTCTGCACGTAAATTTGGATCAATATTGATGTCCTCAAGCTGGGTAACGGTAAATAATTTACCTAAACTATTGCGAATCGTTTTTCTACGCTGATTAAAGGCTTCGGTAGTAATACGGCTTAATATGTTGATATCGTTGACTTGATAAGGAAGTACTTGATATGGAGTAAGGCGAACTACTGCTGAATCTACTTTTGGTGCCGGTTTAAATGCGGAAGGAGGCACATCTAAAACTGGGATAATTTGACAATAGTATTGTGCCATGACACTGAGTCGACCATATGCTTTACTATTAGGTGATGCAACTAAACGATTCACGACCTCTTTTTGTAACATAAAATGCATATCACAAATCGCTGTGGTATATTCAAATAAATGAAACATCAAAGGGGTAGAAATATTATAAGGTAAATTACCAAAAACACGTAAAGGTTGCCCTAAATGATCAGCAAGCTGTTTAAAATTAATTGTCATTGCATCTTGTTGAATAACATCAATTTTATCTTTCAAATCAGGATGAGTAATAAGGCGCCCAGCCAGATCTCTATCTATTTCTATTACCGTCAATTGCTCAACGCGCTTTGCTACAGGCAGCGTGAGTGCGGCAAGTCCAGGTCCTATTTCGACTATTGCTTGTCCTTTTTTGGGTGCGATAGCGGCAACTATGTTCTCAATAATATAGTCATCATTTAAAAAGTTTTGCCCGAATCTCTTACGGGCAACGTGTCCTTGGTGTATACGATTATTCATTACTTAGTATCATCTATAATGTTAATATAGGCATCTGATCGTAGCTCCTGAATCCAAACTTGAGATTCCTCAGCAAATTTCCGATTAAAAATCATGCGATAAGCTTGCTCTTTATAAGCAGCCTCGGTTTTATCTTGTTTGCGTGAATCCAATAATTGAATAATATGCCAACCAAATGCCGATTTTACTGGGCGACTAATTTCACCTTTTTTAAGTTTTAATAATGCATTACGGAATGATTCATCATATTGTTCTGGCATACTCCAACCTAGCTCACCACCATTATTTTTCGATCCAGGATCTTCAGAATAGGCTTTTGCTGCAGCCTGAAAAGTGGTGGCATTATTTAAGATATCATGACGAATTTGAGATAACTTTTCTTTAGCCTGATTATCATCAAAAATAATGCTAGTTTTTAACAATATATGACGTGCATTCACTTCATTTACCGTAACCGTTTGTTTTGCTTTGGTCCGATTATCATTAACTTTCAATATATGAAAGCCAACATTCGAACGTACAGGTCCAATTATTTTACCTTTTGGTGCTCTAATTAATTTATCTTCAAATAAAGAAGGTAGCTCATTGATTCTTTTCCAGCCCAATTTACCACCAGATAATGCAAGATCATCATTAGAATAGCTAGCCGCTAAAAGCGCGAAACTTTCACCAGCATTCAACTTTTTGACAATCATATTTGCTTTATTTTGAGCTTGAATTAGCTGATCACGGGTAGGTGACTCGGGAGTAGCAATCAAAATATGGCTGATATTGACTTCAATGTTGTCATTTGGTTTTTCAGCAATAATTTTAGCTAAATTGTCTACTTCTTGAGGAGAGATATTTATACGACGACGAACTTCATTCATTCGAGTTTGTTCAATAATCATTTCGTTACGAATACGATTGCGATATTGATCAAAACTAATATTTGAACGGGCTAAATGTGCTTTTAATTCAGATAATGAAATATTATTCTGTTGAGCAATTCGACTAATGGCATTGTTAAGGTCTTGTTCAGTGACATTTGTCTGGGCTTTATCCGCTTTCTGTAAAATTAAATTGTCTACAATCAAGCGTTCTAGTACCTGATGACGTAGTGTGGCATCATTAGGGAGTTCGCTAGGATGGGTACTTGTTTTTAGCGCCATAAACATTTGATTGACACTACTTTCAAGTATGACATCATGATTAACAACAGCAGCAATACGATCTACCATTTTGGGCGTGGCAGTAATCATTGTTGCAGAACATAATCCAAGAGTTAAAATAAAGAGTTTAAAACTATATCCTATTTTCATATTATACTTTCCATATGCTTTGTAATATTTCTTCCATCGTGTTCATTCGTATTAGACTAACATTTTAAAATTTAGTTCTATTATTTAGTTTATTTATTACATCATTGATGATTTTATCATTCTAGTGCTGAACGATAAGGTAATAATCCAAAGTCAAGCATTTTAGCTGTTGTATTACGATTATGCCCAAAGCCTCTTAATTCTAAATTAAACGATAGCTTGTTTTTATACTCACTATGACCATTTCTTGCTTCCCAATTAACAATTTTACGTCCATATAGAATATTAAAGCCCCAACAACAATTATTATATTGTAAGCCAATAAAACTATCTGACGTTTGTTTTAAATCAAGATCATAATAATAAGAGCCGACAGCTGAGAATGAATCGTTAAGTGGTACGGCTACCATTGCACCTAGTTGCGAAATATTTTGTTTATAAGGTGAACTTGACGCTAAACCAATGGCGTTAATATAATTTTGATTAGCATAGCGATAACTGACCTGTAATAATTTATCACTATTAGGTTTATATTCAAAAATGGCATTAGCTAACGCTATTTCATCAATATGAGTGTCATATTGTAAACCAGTGCGAATAATCATATCGGGATTAATTCGCATAAAGCTATCCATTGCCCAAGTTAAACTGCCTACATTTTTATTCTGATCTAGAGGCGAATTGAGATCGCCAGTACGAGATTGATTGAAATAATAGACTTGGCCAATAGAGACATTGAAACGTTCACTTAAATTTTCATCATATAATCGTGACGTTACCCCAGTCGTTATCTGATTGGCAGAGGCGATTCGGTCAAGACCACTGTACATCTGATCGCGGAAAAGACCGATATAATCAGATTGCATTAATGAGGAATCATAATTATTTACAGACGATTGATCTTTATATGGAATATATTGATATTTTATACGTGGCTCAAGAGTTTGTGTATAGCCATTAAATGCTTTAACATTACGCTCTAAAACAAATCGCCCATCAATAGTAATTTTAGGCAAAACACGAGTAAAATTTTTCTTTAATTGTTCATTATTTGTTGAATCTGATAAGTCTTGATAATAATGGGTTGCATATAGTGTTGCCTCAGTATCTAAACTAGCACCATGACTCGATAATGTATAACCAACGGTTGGTGCTAAGTGTAAGCGTATTGCATTTGGATTATCTTTACCTGAACTACTAAAATTAACTATTTGACCATATGCACTTAACCTTAATGCGTCCTCGGTGTTATTATAATAGTAGAGGTCAAATTGTGGTTCAGTACGATATACATTATCTTTTAATGCACTACGAAAAACTTGGAAGCTTTTAGCACTTAATGAGGCATCCCAATTTTCATTAGCATAACCAATAAGATAGCTTTGGGTTAGATAACCATCAGTCACATGTGCATAATCAGAATTGAGGTCGACTAAATACTGTCGATCGCTAACGCGGGTGGCATCTGTTTTTATACGCCAGTTTTCATTGATAGTGCCGTCATGATCCCAATGAAATAACCAACGTTGTTTGTTTTCGCCGATATCAGAAAATATTTTTGATTTATTTTCATTATATAAAGAATCATGATCAAGCCAATCTACAGCAAGTGTTCCTAAACCTAGATCTGTTAGGTATCGTGTTTCGGTTTGAATTTGCAAACCACGACGCTGAATATAACGGGGCGTGATAGTCGCATCTAAGTTTGGCGCAATATTCCAATAAAATGGCATTGCGACATTAAATCCATCGATACTATTATAATCAAATGATGGCATTAGTAATCCTGAGCGACGTTTTGTGCCAGTCGGATATTGCAGATAAGGGGTATAGAAAATAGGAACGGGACCTACTTTAAAGACCGCATTCCATGCCTCAAGTAGCTGTTCTTTATTATCATGAATAATGGTTGTACCAGAAATACGCCAACTATTATCACCCGTTGGGCAGCTAGTAAAATTACCATTTTTTAGAATAACATAACGCTCATTTTTAAATGCCATTTTATCGGCTGAGCCACGACCAAGCCTATTAACTAAATGATATTGACTATTTGCAACTTCAATATCATTTTTTTCTATGGTCATGATTATCTTATCACTTTGCATTTTAATAAAGTTATCCAGATAATTAACATGGCCTTGCACGGTTAAGAGATGAGTATGATCACTATTTTGTTCTATCTCTACTAAATCAGCATTTAATGTGCGATTACCTTGGGTGATTTTAACATTACCTTGATAAGTTACTTTATTGGGAAGGCTACCTTTCAAGCTATCTGTCTCAATTTTAACGGGAATATCAGCAATATTTCCTTCAACCACTGGTTCATTATAGGTTGGTACATTAATAAGACATTGCGCATCGGTATTGAAAGAGGCGAATAAATCCTTAGCGTATACATCGTTATGATATAAGGACGACCATACCGCTATTGTTATTATTGAAGGAAAAAATTTTCTCATATTCAGCGTATCTGTACCAAATTAATAAAAGATAAGTCCATTATAACGTTTATTGAGTAAAGTAGTAACGAATAAGATCAAATTATGTTTATCAAATATATCTATCCGCAACTTAAATGTACAAATTTACGCCTTATCCACCCCATTTTTTTTGCGATGGTTTCTAACGCTCTTTCTTTTTCGTTGCTTAGGTTTATGTGGTAAATTCTTCACCATAGCGTGCTGAACTTCAGATGTTGAGTGTTGAAATTCATCCCACCACTTAGCTTGTTCTAGCAATTCGCCTTTTTCAATTGACGCTCGTAACTCAAGTAGGTCATAAGCTGCTCTAAATTTATTATGCTCATAAACGGAAAAGGCTCGTTTTCCAAATCGTTTGCTTAAACGGATTTGTAAATGCCATATATCATTAATCACACTAGTAATACGTCTAGGTATGGCTATCGTTTTGCATTGCTCATGTAGTATATCACTACAAGCAACAGAAAAAGCGTCATGATAAGTTAAACCGCTTTCCTGCATTAAATTTTGAGTTAATTCATTTAAAGGATACCACAGAAACGCTGAGAATAAGAACGCTGGATTGACGCCTTTATTATTTTCAATACGATAATCTGTATTTTTTAATACCTGTTCAATGATCCTTTCCATATTCGAACTCGTGCCTTTATTTAACGTAGGCGTAAACAATTTTTCAATAATAGGAAAGAGTTGCCCAAATAGATGATATTCACGCAATAATTGATAACACGCGTACCCCTTACCTGTTTGAAATAATTTTAATGATTCGTCAAACAATCGTGCGGCTGGGATATGGCGTAATAATGGCGCTAAATGCTTAATCGGTTCAGCACTACTTTTTTCTATAACTAGATCAAGTTTAGCGGCAAAGCGGATAGCACGCAGCATTCTAACTGGATCTTCACGGTAACGTGTTTCTGGATCACCAATAAGACGAACGATACCATTTTGTAAGTCACTAAGCCCATGGCAATAATCGCGAACGGTAAAATCTTTAATGCTATAATATAGACTATTAATAGTAAAATCACGGCGTTTTGCATCTTCTTCTATCGTTCCATAGACATTATCGCGAAGTAACATACCATTCTGGGAACGTTTTGAGGTATTTGGATTCTTTTCATTTTCATGATTGCCTCGAAAAGTAGCAACTTCAATGATTTCTTTACCAAATAGGATATGTGCAAGTTTAAAACGACGTCCGACTAAACGACAGTTACGGAAAACTTTCTGTATTTGTTCTGGAGTAGCGTTAGTTGTAACATCAAAATCTTTAGGTCTTTTTCCTAGTAATAAATCACGCACACAGCCTCCGACTAAATAGGCTTCATAGCCTTGTTTATTCAGTCGATAAAGAACTTTTAAGGCGTTTTCGCTAATAGACTGACGAGAAATACTGTGCTGTTTTCTAGGAATAATAGTTAAATTATCTGTAGACGATTCCCTGACTGCGACGTGCTTAGGTTGTAATTGCGATCGAAATAGTTTGCGATAGAAACGCGAAATTTGCTTGAAAATAGGTCACCTCAAAAATTCACTGATTCAAATTCCCTTAATATAACTGGCGCAATTATAACGCAAGTGATTTAATAGTCAAAATAGGAAAATAATAAAAATAATTTATGTGGATTGTTACTGTTATATAGTAATAATATGAAAAGCAGTAAATTTTACTTGAACAGAAACTTACTGTTTATCATCATTCTAAAGTAATAATTATTTAAACAGATATACTAACTACTGGTACTTACTTATGAAAAAAATATATAACTTTAGTGCAGGTCCGGCAATGTTACCCCATGAAGTATTACAAAAAGCGCAACATGAGCTGCTTAATTGGCAAAATACAGGCGCATCGGTTATGGAGCTTAGTCATCGGGGGAAAGAGTTCGATCAAACGGCAAAAGAAGCTACACAAGATTTACGCCAATTACTAAATGTGCCTAATAATTATAAAATTCTATTTTGCCAAGGTGGGGCAAGAGGGCAATTTGCTGCAGTTCCTATGAATATTTTAGGGAATCGTGATTCTGCTGATTATATAGATAGTGGTTTCTGGAGTATGAGTGCAGCTAAAGAAGCGACAAAATATGCACAAATCCATCACCATCACATTAAAAAAGAAGAACAAGGAATAATTAGTTTAAAACCAATGACCGAATGGTCTTTATCTGAGCAATCTGCGTATGTTCATTACTGTCCCAATGAAACCATTGATGGTGTAGCTATTTTTGAACAGCCTAATTTTAAAGATAAAGTCGTTGTTGCCGACTTTTCTTCCTCTATTTTATCACAACCGATTGATGTTACTCGCTATGGTATCATTTATGCAGGTGCGCAAAAAAATATAGGGCCAGCGGGAATCACAATCGTCATCGTGCGTGACGATCTTATTGGTCATGCTAAACCATTTTTGCCATCAGTACTGGATTATCAGATATTAGCTGATCATGATTCTATGTATAATACCCCTCCAACGTTTGCTTGGTACTTATCTAGTTTAGTATTTAAATGGATAAAAGGATTAGGTGGATTGACCGCTATGTCAGTACGTAATCAGGAAAAAGCTAAAAGATTATATCAATTTATCGACGGTTCAAACTTTTATCATAATAATGTGGCAGAACAAAATCGCTCGATAATGAATATTCCTTTTAAAGCACCCACGCCAGAGTTAGATAAACAATTTGTAGAAGAGGCCAGCAAAACAGGTATTCTTGGAATTAAAGGACATCGCGTAGCGGGGGGCATGCGCGCATCAATTTATAATGCTATGGATTTAAATGGTATTGATTATTTAATTAATTTTATGGATGATTTTAAGCAGAAAAATAAAAATCGCCTTTAAGTTACATGGTCAAGAAGCGTATTATCATACGCTTCCTTAATCTTATAATCCGATATAGCGTAATTTTTTAAGGGCATTTATACACTTCACCAGTCATTGTTACATCAACTGGCACTAAATCAGAAATCACTTTAGGCGATGTATCTTGCGCGTTAAAAATCGTATTACCACTCATTGTAGCAGCATTATTGCGTAAATCTTTAGCCGCATCGCGCATTAGTTCGCTATGGGTTTTCGTTCCAGAGAAAAAACTACTACGATGCCCTTCTGCTTTGCCTAAATATTGGCAATTGCTACTAGGCGGCGTATCAACAAAAGTAACCAGTGAGCCGCCGGATGTCAATTCAGTTGTTGAAGAACTACAAGCCGAAAGGATTAAAGGTATCCCAGCAACTAAAACATATTTTTTTAAAGACATAATTATTCCTTGTCAACATAAAGTAATGTATATTTATTAAAATAATATAATGGCATGTTAACAGGTATGCTATCAAAAAACATAATATATCAAAAATATTTTGTCTGTAAAATAAGCAATTGAACTAAAAAATCATTTTTTTTCGATAAACAACTAGATAAATTATTTTAACTTGATTATAATCGCAAACCTATTCACAAGGCCCCTTAGCTCAGTTGGTCAGAGCAGTCGACTCATAATCGATTGGTCACTGGTTCAAGTCCAGTAGGGGCCACCACTTAAACCTAGTAAATTCAAATAGTTACCTTAATAAATTCATTAACAAAATTTTATCGATTTACCTTAATGGCGGTAAAATGGCGGTTTAATTTTATTGTGTAGGTATTTTTGATTTATTCTGATAGAAAAAAGTCCGCATAAGCGACTTAATAAGTTTATGACATCCGTTTAGAGTTTGGTGATAAATGTATATTAATTTTAGGATCTGGGCAATTGCTTGGTACTATTGTTTCAGATATTGATTGCAGTGAATGTATGACCACAATATATATTAGAACATTGATAATATTGTTTTCTGGTTAATTCAGATAATGCTTCACTTGAGCGGATAAAGGCTTTATTTTTACAATGTGGACATCTCATTAATTAAACTCCATATTAACTTTTGATTAATTATATATTAATGAAACTTAATTTAAAGTTAATATTTTAGTGGAAAGTTATTCTAATTTTATCTCCAACTCCAAACTTGTCACAAATCCACCTGTTGCGGTAATTGAATGAGTGCAACGGGTGATTATCCATTCTGATGAGTCGATCTCTTGTTTAAATCCTTGTACGGTTACTGGCATTTCGGGGAATAGGTCAGGGCGACCTTGTGCCAAGGTCATACTAAATTGACACGCACCGCGTTGCAGTTTTTTCCATTGGTTGGTTGCTGCTCGGTGGGCGTTCTGTTTGCTGGCGTAGGTATGGCGTAATATTTTTACGTTGCCTTCCGCACCTATTAATACGCTTTTATTGTCTGAATTTTTGCTCTCACTTGCCGATGAACGGATCTCTGCTTTCTTATAATCAAGCCAATAAGCCTTAACACCTGTATAGGCTTTTCTATCAGCAATTGAAAATGAATGAGTGTCGCCTGATGAACGTTTAATTATGACGCTAGGTAATGTTTGGCCACTCACTGTTTTGGCGGCTCCCGATAAGAAAATAATTAACATGCCATTTTTAACCGTTGCGATGGCATCATAATCACTAAGTAGACGCGTTAAAAATGAGGCGTCTGATTCTTGGGTTTGGTCTGCGTGGTTAATCGTTTGATTTGCGATCTCTGTCGCAATTTTGTATTCAAAATTATGACGTTTTGCGATCTGGCTCGTAATTTTTTCAATAGTCATTGAATCATAACTCTGTTCACGCTTTACATTAAGTGATTCACGAAAATTGGCGCTTTTGCCCCGAATAGTTAACGTGTCAGGTAGTCCATGATGTTCGCATTCATCAACAACAAACTTGTTGTTAAATACCAATCCTTGTGCATCATTCCAACCAAATGAAACATTGAGTTCAACACCGCGTTTAGGAAGTGCTAATTTACCGTCACTATCATCGAGTTCAATTAAAAACGTATCCGCTTCAAAACCGCTGTTATCAATAATTTGTAATGATATTAAACGGTTATCAAAATGACTAGTAATATCTTTATCGTTATATTGGATCTTAAAAATGGCTTTTTTCATAATAAATGACTTGATTATAAAAGTTTAAGAATATCTGCACCTGATATTACGTCAGGTGGATCGACTTTTTTTAAGCTGAAGGTAAACTCAATTTTACGTGGTGTACCATCATTAAAGAATTCCTCTCTATCCGTTTGGATTGATTCATTAACATAAAAGCCCAGTAAAATACCACTGCCATTAATAAGTGGCCAAGATATACCTAAATCAGCTTGTCGCTTATAAAATTCAAGGCTAACTCGGCCGCCAGTCACTTCCAGATAAAGCACGCCACTTAATGTAATTTTTTCTTCACCAATGCCAATAAATTGCGTTGCTGGGCTCTCACCAAATCGATTATTCGACGGATAACGGTAATTGATTGTTTCACTTATCTTTTGAAATGGAATTGTTTTTAGTTCGAATACGAACATGCCATAAATCATTAACATTAATCGATATCCCTATAGCTGTTACGGTAGTTATTTTGTTGCCCTCTAAAATATCGGCTGACTTCTTTGCCAACTTTATTAGCAAGTTCTTGTTCGTTCATATTTGGTGCAGCATTAATCGTAATGAATATCTGTGGTTGATTTACGGACTCAGCCAAATTAGACGGTGCATTTGGTAATATGGGTGTTCGGTTATCGACAGTAATATTGGATAACCCTTTTTCACTGATTTGATTTGAAAATTCACTCATAGAGCGTAGTGCTTTATTACTATTACGCTCTATGCCCAGTTGAAAGCCTTCAACGGTAAAATCGCCATACTGGGCAAATACTCTTGATGGCGAGTGCATGCCTAATGCTTCTTTAAACCAGCCGGTTACACCATCAGTTAGATCCGAAATTGTGCTTTTTAGCTCATTCCATTTATTTTTAATACCACCACTTAGCCCATCAACCAGGTTACTACCTAAGTTGGTAAAGATACTGGTAATGCCACCTTCACCCGTAAATATTTCACCAATTTTTTCAGGCAGAGAAAAAATAAATGTTCAGACGCTTTTAACCAATTCGAAAAGTCTTGGAATAATTTAATCGGTAGCATGATGGCTTTACCAACCGCTTCACCGAATGCAACACCTGCCGATTTAGTACTGTCGAACTCTTCACTAGTTAGTTTAACGGGTTCAAATAAATTACTAAACCAGTTAATCACGCTGCCAATTGCATCACCAATCGTATTAAATATCGGTGCCAGTGGTTCAAATGCCACCTTTACGGACGCCATTGCACTACTAAAGCCTTCCCACATGCCGATGAAAAAGGCCTTGATTGGTTCCCAATATTTATAAATGAGTAGTGCGGCTACCGCAATAGCGGTAATCACTAATCCAATGGGGTTGGTTAAAAATAATCGACCGACAAAGGCAAATGTAGAGCCAAAGAAACGAACTGCGGTTGATAGCGTTGATAAGGGCGATGTATCCAAACCGATAGCAGCCGAACCAAAGGAACTAAAAGTTTTACCTAATAACCCATTTTTAATGGCTAAACTGCCAACGGATAGCCCTAAGCGAGATAAAATAAATTTGGTCATAAGCATTGGACCAAAGATACTCATTAGCATTAAGGCTAAACCACCAAAGGCCGTGGTAAGCGCAGCAAGTCCTATACCAAGTATCACAATCCCCTTACTCACTGCAGGATGCCGTTTTAAAAATTCACCCACACTGTGTAAGAAGTGAGTAAAGCCTTGGATGGCTTTACGGAGCCAGGCATTATTTTTTTCAAATAACTCAACACTGATATTTTCAAAAGCGGCATTAAGCATCGTCATATCACCTTTGAGATTATCGAATTTTAAGCCTGCAACGCGTGAAGCTTCACCATCATATTCGCCTTTTTCACCGCGTAACTTTTTAAGTTCGCCGGTGCCACTTTGTGATAATAATATTTCAAATCCGGTTAAGCCGATTTGACCAGCAATTTTTTTATTAATGGCGGCTCTATCAACGTTCCCCATATGCTGCGTTGCTGCGGAGATTTCAGCGAGAATATCCACCAAATCACGCATATTGCCATTTTTATCTTTGGTTTTAACACCAAGTTTAGCAACCGCTTCAGACGTACCAATTCGGGTTAATATTTGTCTTAATGTGGTACCGGCTTGACTCCCTTGAATACCGGCATTACCCATCATGGCGGTGGCTGCGGCAACCGTTTCTAAACTTTGACCAAATGCAGCGCCAACACCAGCACTGTATTTGAGTGATTCACCGAGCATTTGAATATCAACGTTATTACGGGTAAACATTGCTGTCATGACATCAGCAACGTGATCCATTTTTTCTGCCGGTATTCCCATTGCCATTTGAATATTGGATGCAATATCAGCGGTAGTACCTAAATCAAGATCACCAGCAGAGGCTAAATTAAGCATGCCAGGCATTGCCTTTAAAATTTGGTCAACGTTGTAGCCTGTTCTGCCTAAAAAGTATTGACCGGCAGCTACTTCACTATCGGTAAATTTTGATTGCAGGGGGAGTGTTCTTGCTTGGTTACGCAAGGCAAGCATACGCGGATCATCTTTATCTGCTATACGCGTTACGGCTTGGGTGGCACTCATGCTGGCATCAAATTCGTAGCCTACACCTAACCACGCTGTTTTTGCGTAGCAGATCGCAAAGTATTAAATGATTCTTTTAATTGTGCCGCTTTTTGTTTGGCCTTTTCAAAATCATCCACCATTTTTTTGTGGATGATGAAGATTGCTTTATTGCTTGGGATAAGAGATTAACTTTATTACGAGCTTGTTCTAACTCGGTACCGACTTTTTGCGTATTGTTTTTTAACGTGACAAAGCCAGATAGATTTTTTTGTATCTGATTAAAGCCTTTTAATTCAGCTTTGGTTTTAAGCAACTGCTCGGCTAAAAGTTTGGTATTTTTAGTTGAATTTTGTAGCGGACGACTCGCATTATCAACACCGCTAAGAATAATTTTAGCTTCTAGTTTACTCATCTGTGGCACCGCTACGGATTCGGGCTTGTTCTCGCCAATGCATTAATTCAGAAATGGTCAATTTATCAAGCGCATCAAGCGACCAATGAAATATAGTCGCTATATCTGCTTGTGCGTTTTCTACTCGGTCGGGGATCCCTCGGTCACACCGCTTGATTTCGGTTTCAAAAAATCACTCATTTCAACCACCACATTAGTTAAGTCCATGTTATAAACATCTTGTTCTGATAAGGTCGGCGTTGAAATACGCGGCAGGACTTTAGCCAATGAATCAATATCCGCATCAACAAAGTTAAGTAATTTAACGCCACGTAAATCACCGGCTAACGGTTTACGGATGGTGATTTTAGTAATTTCTGTTTTACCATTAATAATTGAGCTCGATAGTGTAATGTCTTTTTGTGTCATGATTTGCTCCTGATTAACAGCCCATCTTAGTTAATAGGCTGTTATGATTATTTATTGTATGAGGTTATAAGCCGATTGCCTGGCGTGCTTGCTCTAATAAATCAACACCGTTAACTTTGTAAATCATGTTAATAATATCGATTTCAATCACATCTTCACCATCAATGGTTAAACGGTAATAGACACAGGTCATTGAATATTTGGTTTGACTGCTTTCACCTTGTTTAAATTCGCCTAAATCTTGCTCTTTATGGCGTCCAGTCACATTCACTTCGACTTTGCTATACTCTTCGCTATCATCTTTTTGGAAAGTACCGGCAAAACGTAAGTTACATTGATTTATTGAACCACCTAAAAGTTTGGCAATATCGGAAGTTAATCCGCCCATGGTATATTCAAGCTCTAAAGCATCATCATCTAAACCTAGATTGACTTTGACCGAACCAGGCATACCAGCACCACGATAGCTTTCCAATTTTTGTGTAAGTTTAGGTAATGTGATGGATTTAGCTTCACCAATATAGGAAGCACCATCAATAAACACGTTAAAATATTTCAATTTTTTGGGTAATGCCATGAGTTAAACGCTCCTAGTTTGCTGCAACTGAATTTGCTAAATCAACTAAATAACTATCAGTAATACGCTGGTTAAACATTAAATTTTCAAGAGGTGGAACAGGCGTATAATCGTAATCAATTTTTAGCTTGCCTTCTTTGTGTTGATCCTTGGTGTTGATTGACGCATCAAACCACGCTTTACCATCAATGATATAGCCATTTGATTTCAGTTCTCGGAACTTGTTATTTACCGATTCAACAATGTCTTTGATTAATGAGGCGTGCATCGGTTTATCAATAAAATCAAACATGGCATCCGCGATTGAGTCCGCCAGAACTTGAGTTGTTCGAGTGTAGTTTTCAAACATAAAAAAGCCATCTTCAGTACAAGTACGAGAACCCCAAAAACGATATCCACTACGACAAATCAATGTTGTTACTTCATTTTCATTGAGATAACTAGCATCGGTGCTTTCAGCCTGTAAATCCCAGTAAACATCTTTACTAATACCCGTTACCCCATTTACCGGCATATTTGATAGGGTTTTGTGCCAACCAATTTGCTGGTCAATTTTAGCGCGTAATCCAACTGCACGAGCGGTAGCATAAAAAGTAGTTTCGTTGGATATTGTGATATCAAAACCGATAAAATCAGGCCAAATCACCATAACTTCGCGCGCACCAAAATTTTTACGGTATAAAACAGCATCTTCCTTGGTTTGTGCACCATAAGCTGATACATAACAAAAAGCACGTAATTGCTGGGCAACGGCGATTAGTGCGATTGCAACGGGTAAAGAATCTAATCCAGGTACAGCTAAAATACGCGGTTTCACATTTAGTTTTATTTGTGCAGCAAGTAGAGCTTTAATTCCTGTATATTTGCCGTCTACTGTTGTCGTACCAATAATATTAGATTGTGTTTCTTCAGGTGTTGCTCGTTCGGCAACGCGAACCGCAACAATAACAGGCGAGCATTGATCTGCAATCGCATTTAGGGTTGAAAGTAATGTACCTTGTTTATCTGCTCTAGCAATGGCGCCATGCACATTAGTAATCAGAACAGGGGTATTAAGTGGAAAGTATTCGTTATTTGCATCTTCAGCGGTACAGACAATGCCTATAACTGCGGTTGATGTTGTGCGGATCGTTTTACTGCCTTCGTTAATTTCAATAACGCGGACTCCATAATGATAATCAGCCGCCATTTATAATCTCCAATATTTAAATAGATTGGGGTAAATGGTTGCATAGAATAAATAAAGAATGTAGAGGCTTGGCTTGTAAATTTGTTACTTACATACTACAGTATATATCCTAATAAAAATCATGGGGGGGGGATTATTAAATGAAATTTGATAAAAACAGTGATGTTATAATAGTCTTAACAAGCTGTGGTAGATTTGATTTATTAAGTAGAACGCTTTCATCATTAAATATATTCAATACTTATCCTATTAAAAAAATAATTATTACAGAAGATTCTAGTAATAGTGATGTTATTAATTTTATCCCTAAAGATTGGTTACCATACACTGAGATATTAGTGAATAAGCAGAAATTAGGGCAAATAAAATCTATAGATAAAGCTTATCAACTAGTTGATACAAAATATATTTTTCATTGTGAAGATGATTGGGAGTTTTATCGTTCAGGTTTTATAGAGGAATCTAAATTAATCCTTGAAAATAACGATAAAGTTCTTCAAGTATGGCTTCGAGATTACAATGATGATATCAAAATTAATTATCCTTTTCATTATCCAGCCGAAAGACTTATATTAAATGACATGATTTTTTATAAATTAGGCAGTAATGATGATAAGTGGAAAGGTTTTAGTTTTAATCCAGGTTTAAGAAGAAGATCAGATTACGATAAAATATCATGTTATTTTTGTGAAAATAAAACATCAGCTGAAACGGAAAGCTATTTAACTAATGTGTATCATGAAAAGGGAATGTATGCTGTCTTTTTGGAAAAAAGCGCAGTTAAACACATAGGCTGGGATTCTCATGTATTATCGCCTGAAGAATTACAAGAGAAAGTGTTGATATCTAACAAGAGAAAAAAGAAAAAGCTTAAGAACTCAATTATTGGTTTTATTATAGGATTCTTATTTGGTTTTCTTTTTACTTATTTAGTATAAGTGATAATAGTTATTGAATTTATACAAGTGAAAAGCCCATTAATTGGGCTTTTTGAGTAACAGAATTTCTTCTTTAGTTGTATCGATTCGACTTAATAAAACACGATATTTTTTCCACATTTTTAGCTTTTCAACGTCACCATCTTCCGCTATAGAAAACTCAATAGCATCTTGTAATATAGCTATTTTTTTAGAGGCTTCATCAATTAAAGTATTTATAATCGATTGGTCACTGGTTCAAGTTCAGTAGGGGTCGCCAATATAACTATATGAATTATATAGATTTTTAACTATTCATTGCTTTACTATTTGTTCTGTTAAAATTGCTTTGTGCCGTAAATGTGACATTGTTTGCAAACTCTAGCATATGATCTGCATTCAAGTGAGCGTATTTATTCACCATCTCTAACGTTTCCCATCCGCCAAGATTTTTAAGCGTATAGAGTGGTGTACCTGCTTGAACATGCCAGCTTGCCCACGTGTGACGTAAATCATGAAAGTGAAAATTATCTGTCCCTGATAATTGGCATGCTTGTTTAAAATCTCTTCTATCAATGTCGTAAACCTTTTTGGGGATTGAGTGAGTAAATACATATTCACAATTTTTTTCTAAATCTTAATTTGCGTATTAATGTAATAGCATCAGGATATTAGTAATAAAGTGCTGGCTTTTCCCAATTTTGCGTTTTTGTTTATCACAATAATAGCCTTATTAAACTGGTACTAATTAGTGTAGCCTATTCAAAAAAATGGTCTGGTGTCAAAATATACCTGTAAAAATATCGTATTGATACAGAAAAAAGCAACGAATCATCAGTAAGTAATCAACGTAATCGTCAGTTCACGGTAGGACAACAACGAAAAGTGTTTGTGACTGATTTAACTTATGTGAGAGTAGAACAACAATGGCATTACTTTTGTGTGATTGTTGATGTGAGCAATCGGTAAATCGTGGGACGAGGAGTTGGAAAACATAAAAATACTCAATTGGTTATGGATGCTATCAGCCAAATCCCTATTAACTTAAATTCAGTTGAGTTATTTCATTTAGATAGAGGAAAAGCGTTTGATAACCATTTAATTGATGAATGTTTAAAGTGATTTGGTATTCAGTGTTCATTAGGTCAAGGGATATCTCTATGACAATGCAGTTATTGAATTGACATTTAAAGCAGTGAAAACTGAATTTGTGTAAAATATGGTATTTGATTCATTTGAGCAGCTTAAGTTGCAATTTGATCACTATGTAGATTTGTTTAATGACAATAGGTTTCATTTGGCTTTAAATTACTTATCATCTATTAAATATAAAATAAATCTATGATCTTATCTTTTTTGTGCCAATAAGATAAACAAAAACATTCCGATAGATCTTTCCTCCTCAATACTTTTAACATTCACAAACTGCCCATTATTATTGATTTTGCTATTTTAATTTAAATTATTACAGCTTGATTATCTTTAGAGATAAACTCTAATTATTATTGAAATAATAGATTACATTATATAATATTATTGCTGATGTGATTAAAAAGATATTTCTAATGAACAGAATTTGTCAACTTAGAGAAAAAGGAAATATCGTGGAAGAAAATTAGATCTATCTCAACATGTAATTTTGTTCTATCAATCTGAGTGGAGAGATATTGATTTAAATACTTACCAAAAAAATCACAAATTTTTTAGTAGAAATAGAGTAAAAGTATTAATTGACGTTATTTTGCAACTTAAAAAGATCATACTTAACCTTTTATAAGAGGTGATTGATGACATATTTAATGATCGCCTTTAGTTATTGAACGTGAACTTGTTGCCTTTATTAATCTAAATATAACAGAGTTAGTCAATGGCAAGAACAATTTCCATTACTGGCGTGACTTAACTATCAGTAGAGCAAAACACTAATTCGAAGAAAAAAAGAATGCTAATTACAGCTTATTAACACCGAGATAAACGTAATAGAACAAAATGGTATTTAATTAATTATTTAAATCTTGATGGTGTAATGAAAAATTCAAATAGTCGAAATGATGAATATAAATGTCATTCTGTAAAGATAAAAATAATCAAACTGACGAAATGCAAGGGATCAAATTAATTAAACTATTACCAAAGATTACTAAAGATGCTATTGCATATAAATTGCAAAAACCAAAGTTAGCGAAGCAAATGCATGATGATTTTAAACTAAACTACTATTAAAACTTAACTGATAAATTAACCGCATAGCATATATTACGAACATTAATCCAACGCTAAAAATAGTTTGAGCTACAAGGAACAAGGCGTTAGCTACAATAAACTAAGTGACTATCCACCTATTGAGATAGTGCAAAAGTCATCATAAATCCAAAAAATAGATAATAACGCAAATAAAATTGAATATAGTCCAAAATAAAAAGAATAAGAGGAGTAACAATGAGAGAAACAAGAGATATTTTAACAGCATGGAAAAATACACGTATTTTAAAGCGCATGGGGATAGAATATCCATTTAAATCAGTGGGTATAAACGGCGCCCCAACCGAATTTGATTATCGCCAATATCTTACGGAAGATGAAGCGCAGATCGTCGATAAAGCAGTTTTAACCTTAAAAAATGATAATTATTCACAATGGATTGTATTAACAGCGTATTATTTACGTGAAATTTCATGCAA
>NZ_AWGA01000060.1 GCF_000471645.3 Candidatus Schmidhempelia bombi str. Bimp
TGATTCATCATGCAAAAAGTGAATATAACATTAATTGTCGCATTGATATTAGTGAGCTATTTTGCTTATAACTGCTGGCAAGATGCAAAGTTAGCCATAGCAAAAATGGATAAAATTATCGCTGATTACAAACAATATATAAAAGATATCCAAGAAATAAAAAAATGGAATCAAATCTTATTGAGGCGATAAAAAATGGTCAAGTTAAAACAGATGCTTTACGCAATGATATTGATAATGGTCTTATCGAGTTGCGGGTCAAAGTCGACTCCGCCGAGCGAGATAGCGCCGCCGCCAGCACTATTGCTAACAACGCCTTACGACTTGCAAAGTCTTCTCAACAAGATTATTACCGTCTCACCAACGCAATCAGCTACAACAACGCAATAATTGACGGTTGACAAAAATACTACTGCAAAGAGATAGCACCCAAGAACAACACTGAGTTTATGTGTCATTAAGCTAACTAAATTATGGTGGTAAATACATATAATAAAGCAAATAGATATTGGCTAAAGCGCTAATCAACTCAATAAAACAGATTAAAATAATGAAATTTTCCCCCTATAATTCACACCTTACATCATTTTAGCCCTAGTTTTAAAGGACGTATTAATGGCGCTACTGACTTTTCAGTAATCAAAGATACGACTGCTTTAACTTTACTAATGGCTTACGTTGTTTTACTTGATATGGCTGATTTGGGGAATATACACATAAATTAGTTTATTTCAATAAAGATATTTTTTGTAGAAAGAAATCAATTGGCAGTTTTTGGTAGTGTATGAAGTGAATTTAGAAAACAGTACCAAACTACAGTTGTGTAACTAGCGCTCTATGGAACTGTGTGGGATAAAAAAGCGCGACTTCTGCTCTCACTAGCATTAATATTATCAGAAACACATCTACGATTAGATGTTTTAATGCAAGAAATCGACCCCGAAACTACCACAAAGCTTATTGATAGATAATGAACAAATTTGTGGCTTACTCGATAGCTGTTATAGTTTAGGATCATAAATATTAAGTAAGCGTCAAGACTGTTTTGATCCTAAGCTAAATTTAGCTGTCAGGATAGATAAAGATTTTTTCTACAAATGTTGTACTAAAACGGTTATCAAAATACAACCATTACAAACTTTACGTGTGAATCAACATGCGAAGGCTATTTATGTGATGAAGCGTGGCGTTTTTACTGAATAATTCATGTACCACGCGATTATCAAATAACCGCAATAACTTGTAACGATGGCTGTGAACCCTCTTTGCGAACGAGGAGTGACTAGCAAATCGAATGCATAATTGGAAAATTATGCCCGTCTCATACTAATGTAATTTTTAAACATGGAGTAATCAATGCATAGAATTGACACACCTACCGCCCAAAAAGATAAATTTGGTGAGGGTAAAAATGGCTTCACAAAAGGCAACCCACAAACTGGTACGCCGGCAACCCAACTTGATTATCTATATTGTGATGCTATTCAAGAAGAAATAGCTAATGCCATTGAATCAGCGGGTATTAAACTAAATAAATCTAAGCATAATCAGCTGGCGTCAGCGATTAAAGAACTGATAACTAAAGGTAAAGTAACACTCAGTTCAGCAACTAACAGCACATCAGAAACTGAGGCAGCGACGCCTAAGGCTATTAAAGCAGCTTATGATCTAGCCAATGAAAAATTGTCATTAACAGGTGGTAAATTAACAGGCGATTTAATAATAGAGAAAATGAATGCCAGTATACAACTATCAACAAGTGGTACAAATTATGTACTATCAACAAGTGAAAATGGTGATACATGCTCATTTTATTTTCCTGATGCTGAGGATAATTATACTCACCGTTTAATATACACAAAAGAGAATAAAACATTTAATTATAAGCATTGTGACGTTCGAATAGATGATAGCGTCGTCATTACCGCTGAAAATATCAACAACTATGTTCAGCCGCTTGGCTATAATCAAAAATGGTATGATGTCACAAAATCAAGACAAGCTAATATCATCTACACAAACACAACTGGAAGAGCAATTTTTGTTTCAATTGTGAAGGACGGAGTAGAAACTAACACAGGTTACTTTTATGTTGATGATATACTTGTTGGTATAAATACAAGAACAACACCGTCAATGCAAGTTACAGCAATCGTTCCCGCCGGTTCAAGTTATTACTACACATCAAAAGCGATTGAGTCATGGGCTGAACTAAGATAAAAAAGGATTGTAATAATGAAATATTTTAAAGATACACTCAATAAAGTATATGCTTACGAAGATGATATTGATATAGATAAATATGTAAATAACGAATTAATTCAAATAGAAGAAAGAGAAGCTTTAGAATTGTCAAAGACGAGAATGTCACAAGAAGATATTATTACTAATAATAAAAATATAAAAAAATTATTGATAGATGAAGCTAATCAGAAGATAGCTATATTGCAAGACATCATTAATCTCGAAATGCAAGAATCAAATGAAGATGAACAGCTAAAAAAATGGAAAAAGTATAGGATTTTGCTAACAAGAATTGACACTGACAATATTGAAATTAAATGGCCAGAAGAACCACAATAAAAATCGTTCCATTTTTCCATTGATGCAATAGTCAATAATATATTTATAAAAAAATAAAGGGGCGGCGCTCCTTCCTCTTTTTTTCATGTAGCCCTGAAAGTTAGAAGTTAAATTATGGTTTTATTAAAATCATAATAATGATGTTGAAGTAATTCAAGATAGCTGTAATATAAAAATTAATTATTTAACGAAAGGTATCTAGATTGGTAAATGCTCGAGAATGCTTAGTGCTAATGTAGCAAAAAATGTACCCATTGAGGTGGAATAAGTCTACAACATTGATAAACTCGCAATAAAAAATGGAAGATTTAAAAGATATATCTTATTAAATAGAGAAACATTTAATTCTATAATATTTTGTTTTTATTCTTAAAAGTTTTGTCTGTCTTTAATTTAAGTACTACATTTATAAGATAAGAAATAGTCTAGAAATATAATTTGATTATTCCTTATTTTGGATAATATTTTTTGCTTAGCAAAATAGAGTTGTATTATATGATGTACAGTCTTTATCAGTTATAGCAATATAATAGTTATCTGATGTATTTTCATTAATCTTATATAATTTTGGATAATTAATTGTTTTATCTTAAGTTCTTTATTTGCTCAATTATCACTAAATCCTGATTAGTTAAAATTATTGGATTTTATAAAATTGCTTGAAGATGATAAATTCATCTAAATTTATATAATCTTTTAATTTGTAAATTGAGAATTAGGTAAAAATTGAAAAATTAAAGAGAGATATATCTTTTTTATACATTCTAGAGCGTGTTAAATTGCGGATGGCTATTTTCCCATATTGAATAATTTATTTTCATATTCTTTTTTAATCATTTAGACAGCGGTAATAGTCTTAGTTACTTTGAGTAAAGTATTTAACAATTTATCACAAGTTGAATAATTTTTTAGCTATATCTTAACGTATTTATAACTAGATGCTTACCTATTTCTTTAAATATTGCTATAAATAATCTTGAAATTATTAATTGTAGTATCTGTTATTATAACTACTGAAGTGGTTGGTCATACTATTATTAATAGCATTGATTGACTTAATATGACTTTGCCATGTATATAAAGCCGATCTATTTCATCTTGATTTATATTCCAATCTCTATACGCATTATTATCAAAGATAACAATTAGTTTATCTTTAATAACCTGGAATCACTTAACATATAAATTGAGACCGAATGTAAAGACATAAATACCATCTTTCTCAAACTTTTTTCGTGACATATCGACATATATTACATCGGCATATTTCAAATGTTGCTTGCATACTGTTTCCATTAGTATTAATATTTTTTAAATTATTTGAACAAATACCGTTAAATAATAATTTTACTTGCTCACTGTCGTATACAATCAATTTGATAACTTCTTGTACATCAAGGTTTAAATAATCGTTGGACCTAATATCTAGAACTTCAATATGAAAATTATTTAAATTGCGATCTTTCGTCCAAACTTTCTTGTGTTTTGCCAATAATTTTTATTCACATTTTTACTACAAACCGCATAGCGCATATTATGAACATTAACCCAATGCTAAAAATAGGCAACGTTTAAGCTACAAGGTATTAACCACAATAAACTAAGTGATTATCCACCTATTGAGGTGGTACAAAAGTCACCATAAATCCAAAAAATAGATAATAACGCAGATAACATTGAATATAGACCAAAATAAAAAGAATAAGAGGAGTAACAATGAGAGAAACAAGAGATATTCTAACAGCATGGAAAAATACACGTATTTTAAAGCGCATGGGGATAGAATATCCATCTAAATCAGTGGGTATAAACGGCGCCCCAACCGAATTTGATTGTCGCCAATATCTTACGGAAGATGAAGCGCAGATCGTTGATAAAGCAGTTTTAACCTTAAAAAATGATAATTATTCACAATGGATTGTATTAACAGCGTATTATTTACGTGAAATTTCATGCAATGCTCAAGCAAAAGCTATCGGTAAACGTCCACATGATATTATTAATTTATTAAAACAAGGGGAGATGTTTATTCGGGGAAACATTTATGAATATTTTAAAAAAGCGGCATGAAAAGCAAAAAATTTGCATAAATAACTAGACTTTGCGCAAATGCACATATAAAATTAGTCAAAGATGCGGTGTTTAACGCATCGGATTTAAGCCCACTAAAATAGTTGGGCTTTTTTATTCTAAAAATAGAACTTCATCGCATAAATAAGACGTTAAGCCCACAGCATATCTAGGTTATTAAGCATATCTAAATATGGGATGGG
>NZ_AWGA01000061.1 GCF_000471645.3 Candidatus Schmidhempelia bombi str. Bimp
GATAAAACCCGCCAACGTAGCAACAGAAAACAAAATTAATAAGAGATAATCGAGACTTATTCCATCTGTTATCATAATAATGATTTCCTAGGCTTGATGATGCGTAAACAGTGACTCGGATTTGACCACACCACATTGCGCACGGTAACGAAGATAATGATCCATGAGTACAATTGCCACCATCGCTTCAGCAATCGGTACCGCTCGGATCCCCACACAAGGATCATGGCGTCCATGTGTTTCAATTTGGACGGGTTGACCTTGACGATTTAATGTTTGGCCTGCAATCGCAATACTTGGTGTTGGTTTTAACGCAATATGAGTAATAATAGTCTGTCCTGAGCTAATGCCGCCTAAAATACCACCAGCATGGTTTGAACGAAAACCGTTTTTATCCATTTCATCGCGATTTTCGCTACCTAGTTTATTGATAACAGCAAAACCATCACCAATTTCTACACCTTTAACCGCATTAATACTCATTAAGGCATGGGCTAAGTCAGCATCAAGTCGATCAAAAACCGGTTCACCTAACCCAATTGGTACTTGTTCAGCCATGACGCAAACTTTTGCGCCAACGGAATCACCTGCCTTTTTCAAGGAACGTAATAATGTATCTAATTCGGTTAATTTACTAGCGTCAGGACAGAAAAACGGATTTTGTTCTACTTGTTGCCAATCTTTAAGTTGGCATTCAATAGAGCCCATTTGCGCTAAATAACCCCTTATTTTCATCCCAAGCTGTTGATTAAGATATTTTTTAGCAATAGCTCCTGCCGCAACACGCATTGCGGTTTCGCGCGCAGAGGAACGGCCTCCTCCTCGGTAATCACGGATACCATATTTTTGCTGATAAGTATAATCAGCATGCCCAGGACGAAAAACATCTTTAATTGCACGATAATCTTGTGAGCGTTGGTCGCTATTTTCAATCAAAAGCCCAATGCTGGTCCCAGTGGTTACCCCTTCAAATACGCCAGATAAGATTTTTACTTGATCGGCTTCTCGACGCTGCGTAGTATAACGGGAATTTCCTGGCCGCCGACGATCAAGGTCATGTTGTAAATCAGCTTCACATAATGGAAGACCAGGAGGAACCCCATCAACAATACAACCTAGTGCGATACCATGTGACTCTCCAAAGCTTGTCACCCGAAAGTACTGACCAATGCTATTCCCCGCCATAATGTTTCCCGTTTTATTGTTAAAGTAATAAATTGAGTCTTAGTCTACTTATCAGATCTTACTGCTTACGTAAAGTGAGTAATTGGGTTTTAGTTAACATAAATACACCATCCCCCCCCTGTTCAAATTCTAACCAAGTAAATGGGGCATCTGGGTACTGTTCAATAAGGGCGACACTGCTATTACCCACTTCACAAATTAACACACCACGATCACTAAGGTAATCTGGCGCTTGTTCTAAAATACGGTGCACTAAATCTAAGCCATCCTCACCAGCGGCCAGCGCTAATTTTGGCTCTACTACATATTCCTTAGGCAGATCACTCATATCTTCCGCATCAACGTAAGGTGGGTTTGTCACAATGACATCATATTTAACGGGAGCTAAATCATTAAACAGATCTGAACAAATAGGTAAAACTTGCTGTTGCATTTGATGCATTTCAATATTGGTTTCTGCAACGGCTAAGGCCTCCATAGAGATATCGACAATGTCTACTTCCGCTTCTGGAAATTCATAAGCGCAAGCAATGCCAATACAGCCACTACCAGTACAAAGATCAAGGATATTTTGCGGCTCAAAATCAATTTGATCAGCAAAATGTTGATTGATTAATTCGCCGATGGGTGAACGTGGAATTAATACACGATCATCAACAAAAAATTCATGACCACAAAACCAAGCCCGATTAGTTAAATAAGGGGTAGGAATATGTTTTTCTATGCGGGCAATCACCCGTTCTAGTAACCGCTCTTTCTCTTGCATGGTTAAGTTAGCGGCATAAAACTCAGCTGGAATCTGAAGTGGTAAATAAAGTGATGGTAAAATAAGCTGTACCGCTTCATCCCAAGCATTATCTGTGCCGTGACCATAATAGATGTCAGATTGATTAAATGCGGATACTGTCCAGCGGATAAAATCCTGTATCGTTTTTAGTTCATTAATAACTTGTGCTGTTACTACATTATCCACGTTGACTCCTATTTATTGGTAAGTAATATAACTATTTATTTTAGGTGGATTATAGTTAGAAAACAATGTTATATAATCAATTAATCCCTTAAAAAGCTGATTACTTTATATTATACTCATCAAGTATTAAACTAATTTTTCTTTTAAATCATGCAATTATAATAAGGATTTAACATGCAGAATTTACAAACCATTATCGAAGCTGCTTTCGAACGTCGTGCTGACATTACGCCTGCCAATGTAGATAGCGTCACTCGCGACGCGGTCAATCAAGCTATCGCCTTACTTGATAGCGGTAAAATGCGTGTTGCCGAAAAGATAAATGGACAATGGGTTACGCATCAGTGGTTGAAAAAAGCGGTTCTTCTTTCATTTCGTATCCATGAAAACCGTTTAATTGATGCCGGTGAAAGTAAATACTACGATAAAGTGCCACAAAAATTTGCGCATTACGATGAAGCCAGATTTCAACAGGAAGGCTTTCGTGTTGTTCCATCTGCTATAGCACGGCAGGGCGCTTATATTGCGCGTAACACAGTATTAATGCCATCTTATGTTAATATTGGTGCCTATGTTGATGAAGGTACAATGGTTGATACATGGGTGACGGTCGGGTCATGCGCCCAAATTGGTAAAAATGTTCATTTATCGGGTGGTGTTGGAATTGGCGGTGTGCTTGAACCGTTGCAAGCCAATCCAACCATCATTGAAGATAACTGTTTTATCGGTGCTCGTAGTGAAATCGTTGAAGGCGTGATTGTTGAAGAAGGCAGTGTCATTTCAATGGGGGTATTTATTGGTCAAAGTACCCGTATTTATGATCGTGCGACAGGTGAAATACATTATGGACGTGTACCGGCAGGTTCTGTCGTGGTGTCTGGTAACCTACCATCTAAAGATGGATCTTATAGCTTATATTGTGCGGTTATTGTTAAAAAAGTGGATGCAAAAACCCGTGGAAAAGTCGGAATTAATGAGCTATTACGTACCATAGATTAATTTCCTGAACGGATAAGATCAGCTATACTATCGGCGGAGTCAAACTCCGCTTTTTTGTTAACTGAGTAAAGGAAATTATTATATGCCTTCTTTTGATATTGTGTCTGAAATTGCCATGCCCGAAGTCCGTAACGGTGTTGAAAACGCGAGTCGTGAGTTATCAACGCGTTGGGATTTTCGTAATATCCCTGCGGAGTTTGAACTAAATGAAAAAAATGAGACCATTAAGGTCACCAGTGAATCAGACTTCCAAGTGAGCCAGCTGCTAGATATCTTAAGAGATAAACTAGCCAAGCGTGGTATTGATGGCGGTGCGCTAGACATTCCAGATGAATGTGAACATAGCGGTAAAAGTTATAGTGTGCAAGTTAAACTAAAACAAGGGATTGATAAAGAATTAGCCAAAAAAATTGTTAAGCTAATTAAAGATAGCAAAATCAAAGTGCAAGCCCAAGTCCAAGGTGAACAGGTACGTGTGACAGGTAAATCTCGTGATGATTTACAAGCGACAATGGCATTGGTCAAAGGTGCTGAGTTAGGTCAACCTTTCCAATTTACCAATTTCCGCGACTAATCCCCCCATATTAATTAGCAAAAAAACGAGGCTATATAGCCTCGTTTACTATCATTGAGTAGTCTTAATTGGAGGAAGTATCACTCCAAGTATCACGTAGACCAACGGTGCGGTTAAATACAAATTGATTATTACCGCTATGTTTGCTATCTAAGCAAAAATAGCCTTCACGCTCAAATTGATAAGCATATTCAGGTTCTGCGCTTTGTAAACTTGGTTCAATAAAACCATATTTCACAACTAATGAGGTTGGATTAATTGTGGATAAGAACGCTTCTGCCGCACCAGGATTGGGGGTGTTAAATAAGCGGTCATAGAGACGAAACTCAGCTTGAACACCAAATTTAGCTGAAACCCAATGGATAACCCCTTTAATTTTACGTCCATCTTCGGGATTTTTATTTAATGTATTCGTATCATAAGTACAATAGATGGTCGTAATCTCACCATTGGCATCTTTTTCAACACGTTCTGCCTTAATAACATAAGCATTACGCAGACGAACTTCTTTACCTAACACTAAACGTTTGTAATTTTTATTCGCTTCTTCACGGAAATCAGCACGGTCAATATAGATTTCACGGGTAAAAGTCACCTCACGTTGACCTAGTTCTGGTCGGTTTGGGTGATTTGGCATAGTCAATATTTCATCAACGTCAGCACTCATATTTTCAATTACCACTTTAACCGGATCTATCACCGCCATCGCCCGTTTTGCATTTGCATTAAGATCTTCACGAATACAAAATTCGAGTGTGCTCATTTCAACCGTATTTTCTTGTTTAGTTACCCCGATACGTTGACAAAAATCACGTAATGCGGCAGGCGTATAGCCGCGACGACGTAAACCCGATATCGTTGGCATACGAGGATCATCCCAACCATCGACCACTTTTTCAGTGACTAACAGATTTAATTTACGTTTAGAGGTGATCGCATATTCAAGATTTAAACGAGAAAATTCATACTGATGTGGGCGAGCAGCAATACTGATATTATCTAATACCCAATCATATAAGCGACGATTATCTTGGAACTCAAGCGTACAGAGGGAATGGGTAATATTTTCAATGGCATCAGAAATACAATGGGTAAAATCGTACATTGGATAAATACACCATTTGTTCCCCGTTTGGTGATGTTCAGCAAATTTAATTCGATATAACACTGGATCACGCATAACAATAAAAGGGGAGGCCATATCAATTTTGGCACGCAAACAAGCTTGACCTTCAGCAAATCCACCTTCTCTCATTTTGGCAAATAACGATAAATTTTCTTCAACACTACGATCACGATAAGGGCTGTTTTTGCCTGGTTTAGTTAACGTACCACGATACTCACGAATATCTTCTGCCGATAATTCATCAACATAAGCCAAACCTTTGTTAATTAACTCGATGGCATAATCATAAAGCTGATCAAAATAATCTGATGAATAACAGACATCACCATCCCATTTAAAACCTAACCATTCAACATCACGTTTAATCGATTCAACATACTCTACCTCTTCTTTGGTTGGATTGGTATCATCAAAACGTAAATTACATTTACCGTGATAATCCTGAGCAATACCAAAATTAAGGCAGATCGATTTTGCATGACCAATGTGTAAATAGCCATTCGGCTCAGGTGGAAAACGGGTATGAACTGAATTATGTTTACCTTCAGCTAAATCAGTATCAATGATTTGCCGAATAAAATTTGATGGACGAGCTAACGTTTCGCTCATAAGAAACCTCTAATTAACCTTTTGATGGATAAGCGGCTAATAATAGCCACCTATGGCAACGAACAATAACGGATAAATATAACAAATTTTTACTGTTTCGTGAACGTGAAAGGGTGGATTTATTCAACAAAACTCACTCCGCTGGATTGTTATTAATGATCTACTTGAGCATAAATGATAAAGCAATGTCGAGTTAACTGTTTTATACCAAAAAGATGAATCTTATTGTCGGTAGCCTTGATTAAGTATTGATGTTAATAATAACCTTCCCTTTTACCTAACTCCCTATTAATCTAATACGAAAGCGGATATAGCCTAATAGGGAATCAGGAAGTGGATAAGTTATTATATTAAGTAACGTGCATACTAATACGCTAAATAACATCTTCTTATTGATTTAGGTTGTTTATCTTATAACTTAATAGCTATAAGCATTAAAACAATTAATGATCCATTTTAATGGCGTATTTTTAGCAAGATTAAATAATCCGAAGTTCTTTTAACGATAATTTAATAAATGCATAAAAAATAGGGGCAAAAATTAAACCAATCACACCAAAAAGCGTCTCTAAAAATAGCATAGCAATTAATAATTCACAGATACCCGCATGAATTTTTGTCCCTACAATCTTAGCATTAAGCACATATTCAGTTTTATGAATTAACACTAAATAGACAATCACCACCATTGCAACTGTTAATGACACCGTAAATGCGACAAAAAAGATTAATGCATTGACAATTAAGTTACCAATAATTGGAATAAGGCCTAATACAAAGGTGGCAAGTACTAAACTTTTACTAAACGGTAAATGAATGCCAAAGGCCGGTAAAATAATAAATAGTAAAATGGTGGTCATTACTGTATTAAATAATGCAATCACCACTTGCGATATAGCTACATATTGGAATACCACCACTAACCGGTTTAAACTGGCTTTTAAGGATTTAGTCAATGAGGTTTGCATGGTTTGGTTATGATGAATATTGCGTTTATTTTCTTTATAACCTAAGATTAATCCAATAACGATTCCCACAATTAATATCACTAAATCATGAAATACTTTTTTGACAATAGATTGGAGATAAAATAGATGATCTTTAAGATAAATCATGATCGTTGATTTAATCTCATCAAGATCATCTGGTAAATAGTGGGTAACGCTAGGCGGAAGACCATTTATGACATTATTGACGACTAATTTGATATTCGTTAGTGTTTCGTTTGGGTGCTTTGCCATATCAACAAACCAAGCAAATAAGTACCAAAAGCCACCAATAAAAATACCAATAATTAAAGTGGTTAGCACTAATACCGAAACTAATTTTGACCGATGACTAAAACGCATCATTTTTTGTGATAAAAAATCATCCAATTTTTGGGTCAATGTATAAGTTAATAAACCCGCAATCACCGCAGGCATTAGATGAACTTGCATTAAGATAATAAAAAAAAACGAAAACAGCGCAAGACAAAATAGACCTAATTTTTGATTATTATTAAGTAGCATGGTAACTCATTCCTTCCAATAGGTATGCTTTTAGTAAAAAATCGATATCTACATTTTTAACAACAAGGTTTAAGTCTTAATCTAATATAACTCTGCTTAAAATCGATTTTGTTTTCTAAGATAAACACATCTTTCATGCTATTAATAATTATCATCTAATAGTCATTATTAAGTAGAAAAATATCACGTATTTATATTAACTAATGCGACAGGTGTTCATGCTTTATCATAATAAAAGTATCAGTAAAAAATACTTTATTATTTTGTTCGCATCCCTTTAAAATCGATAATATAAAAATTAATTAGAATAACGCTAAAACCAACTTATAAACAATTTAATAACGAACGAATTGGATTATAACAGATGATAATTTTTCCGTTAATCATCTGTTATAGTCATCTAGTGATTGGTACAGGCATTAAGGAATAGGATTAAAATCGTCCACTTGTTGTAACCACGCCTTATAATCCCAACTAACAATCATTTCTCTTAAACGAGAAAGCATATGTAAACTCGCCTGTTTTTGCGAGCTATTTAACTCTTTTTCTAAGTGATCAATCATACTCGCTTGATATGCCATTAACACCTTAGCTTGTTTTTTATCCCAGTCGATAGTATCTTGATGTTTTAACATTTCGTAATAAGTCAGATCCATTAGCAATGCCCATGCATATGAGGTAACCCAATCAGTTTCACGTCCAACCCCATAATAATAGGCTTCACTGACTCTTAACATCCCTAATAAAGAGCCATGTTGTGCCATGAGTTCAGTATAATCAATCGCTGATCGGATTTGTTGATCATTAATATTTTGCCGAATATCAGTCAATTTATTAATTTGTTCTTTTGCTGGGAACGGATAGTCTTTAGTTTGATCATATTTGAAATGTTGTCCAGATTGAAATAGCATGCGTGCCGTTAGGGTTTCATAATCATGGTAACCATTTTCGATAGCATCGCGTAAATAATAAATACTTTTTTCTAGATTATCATCTGAAGTTGGTTTAGCTAATCCATTACTATCATAGCCTCCAGCGCCGATAGCCATACCCCAACCATAAGTAAAACGAGGATATTTTAGCTCTGCCATTTTGTCATAAAAATAGCCTTGGAAATCAGGATGTTGAAAAATTGTCGGTTCGACAAGTTGATTACCATAAAGATCAACTAATTGGTTACGGTAATGCTTCATAAATTCGCTGAAAGGAAGTTCTCCTTCTTTTGCATTGTGAGCATTATATAATAAAGCCGTATTACGAATTTCATCATAATAAAGCATTGCATTTTTATCCCATTGCCAAGCATGTTGAATAAGTGTAATCAGTGCGTTCACATCTTTAACAGCGTAGCTATTACTAGCGTCATATGCACGGTCAAATAATGCTTGTGCTTCATTAATTCGCAATAATTCATCAGCGGGTAAAGGTGATGGATAAATCCTGAAATCTTCCGATCTAGCGTCAGTGAGTTGCTGGTTTTTGATATACAACATGATGTTAACAATCAGACTACCTATAAGTAGCAGTGCTAATAAACCAGTAAATATATAGTATTTTCTTTGCATTAATTTAATTCCAAAATCATCTTGATTAAATATTATGGTTGTCAACATCAACGGATAGCGACTTCCTCAATGTGGATCTAAATATCAATTTATTGTTAAAACTTAGGTTTTGTTAAAATTTTAAAAATTAAATTATAATTGTGAGAATAATATAGATCTATTTAATTTATTTAATGAAAATCAATAATAAATACTGACCAGCAGAGATGGCGATTTTCATCTTACTAAAAAATTGAATTTTTTCATATGATTAATCAATATTATTCATCTACATCTAAATATCTTCTTTACATAATCATTAAATTTATTTACTAAAAACAACCGGTATTATTATAAACCACAGTTTATCTTTATGCTTTAAAATAAGAGAATTAACGGTCTCTATATCTTTTATCTATAAATTCGATAACTTCCTACGTTAAAAAAAGGGATAATGACTGCAATTTGTTTATAGCTAATTTATACGTTGTTGTGATAAGTTTCTAAGCATAATTATCCCTATTTCCAAGTTGATGGTGAGTGAGTTAAGCCTGTGTATCACGTTAATACCGTACTTTTTGCCATGCTAATGTCTGATTAAACAACACACGAGAATATTCGCAAAACGGTTTAAGTTTGAGTACCCATTTTCCAATTGGTATTCATTCAAATTTATAGGTTTCGCGTATTATACGCTTGGACTATGATTACACAAGTTGAAATCAGTTACGGTGTATTTAGAATACATACGTATTTGGTCTTTGTAACTAAATAACAATGAAATGTAGTGACTAAGAATATGATTGATAACTTAGCATCTATCCATGAAAAGGCTGTTTAGACTTTGATTCTAAGTAGATTGAAGATCTAGGTCCATGCTTATCACTAATCGCTACCGTTAGAAAAAGATACCGTCACCTATCACTTACTCGACCCATTGCCTGAGGCTGCATGGGGGGATTATCAACCATTATTAACAGAATTACAAAAATTAAATGAATAAGAATAATCAACATGGAATTTTCAGAAGAATTTAAGAGTGCTTTAGCCTTCTTTAAAGCCTTCCCTAATCATATTAAAGACAAGTTGGTCGCCTCTGCCGTATGGGTATGGGAGGTACTTCAGGGGGATTTTAATGAAGAGCAAACTACCGCCCAAATGGCCACGGGCACGGTTATCTCGATGATCCCACTTGTCGATCAAATTTGTGATATTCGTGATATTATCGCCAATGCTAAAAAGATTAATCAAGATACCGGTGACACCATGGCATGGGTGGCGCTGGTCTTGACTTTAATTGGACTCTTTCCCGTATTAGGGTCACTGGTTAAAGGCTGTTTAAAAATTTTATTTGCACCGATAAGACGTCTATATTTACATGCTGGTAATAAAGTTAAACAACACTTGCTAACCCTAGCGGTTGAAAAAGGGATAAAGCAGTTACATATTTATCTGGATACCCCTGCGGTACAAAAAACATTAAAAGCCTTAAATATTCATCAACCACTTAAATATCTCGCTAAACATTTAGAAAGTTTACAAAATAATCTAAGTAGTAAACAACTGTGCGCAGTTCTGGATGAGATGCTCGAAGTAATAAATAAAATTTTTAACCAAATTAATCCTCTAT
>NZ_AWGA01000062.1 GCF_000471645.3 Candidatus Schmidhempelia bombi str. Bimp
TTGGCGGTATTTTCATCAATTACCGCCTCTTGGGCTGAATTAAGTATCGCATTATGATTAAATACTTGTCCTTGATAAAGCGTATAACCCCGTACCGCAAAAAATTGTTCGCCGACGCCATTAATGGTTCCTGTTAATGCTTGACTCCCTACACGAAAGTAGGCACTGGTAGACAAATTCGGTGTTGCACTATGAATATAATTTTGTTGTTTCAACGCATCTGCATCAGCTGAGCGTAAGGTGGTAATACGCGCCGCATTGCGATCACCAAATCCTGAACCAGCATAAATATCCAGCGTACTGGTTCCCATCGAATTAATATCGGCTAAAATTTTCTGACGCGAGCCTTGTCCCAAAGCAACCACAGAAACCACCGAAGCGATCCCAATAATAATGCCCAACATAGTTAAAAAAGTGCGTAAACGCTGTGATGCCATTGATAATAATGCCATTTTAAACGCATCAAAAAAACGGTCGCGTATTGAGGTAAAATTGTCATTGGTTTTAGTTTGTTCAATTGATTTCGGTGATGGTATGGCGTGTGACCCAAAACGGGGATTTATGGTGTCAGAAATAATCTGACCATCACTAATTTCAATAATTCGCTGCGCATTTTGAGCAATTTGCATATCATGAGTAACCATAATGATGGTATGCCCTTGCTGGTGCAAATTTTGTAAAATAGCTAATACTTCCTGACCACTTTGTTTATCTAAAGCACCGGTTGGTTCATCAGCAAGAATAATTTGCCCACCGTTCATTAATGCGCGAGCAATGCTTACCCGCTGCTGTTGACCACCAGATAGCTGAGTCGGTTTATTGGTTAACTTTTCGCCAAGCCCTAAACGCGTTAATAACGCTTGTGCACGTTGCTGTCGCTGCTGGCGATCTATGCCTGCGTAAATGGCTGGCATTTCAACATTGCCTTCTGCGGTTAAGGCGTTGAGTAGATGATAACGCTGAAAGATAAAACCAAAATGCTCTCGGCGTAATTCGGCTAATTCATCGGAATTTAAGCGACGAGTAAGACGCCCACTGAGAAGATATTCACCCGAACTTGGTTTATCCAAACAGCCGAGGATATTCATTAACGTTGATTTTCCCGATCCCGATGCGCCAACAATCGCCACCATTTCTCCAGCATTAATCGTTAAATTAATGGCTTTTAATACCTGAATGATCGAATCACCAGAAGTAAATTCACGGGTAATCTGTTTTAATTGTATTAATGGTATGGTCATGATTATCGTCTCATTCGCATTGGCGGCATATTGCGATTTTTCACCATGGATGTACCACTGATAATCACCTCTTCGCCCTCTGCCAATCCAGATAGAATTTCGATTTGTACATTATTATTAATGCCTATCTCTACATTTTTGGTTATAACATTCCCGTTTTGATCAAGCACATTAACCTTGCCTTTCCTACTGTCTTTGGGTGATATCTCAACAGCCATCGCGGGGACAAGTAGCGTGTTATCAGCAGCAGCTAATACAATATAAACTTGGGCCGTCATTGAAATACGTAAAATTCGTTCTGGATTATCCACATCAAACAAACCATTATAATAAATGGCAGTGGTAGTGGAGGTATTGCTGGTACTGAGGCTCTCATTATTAATTGAGTCTGGAGCAGGTTTTATATCACGTAATGTTAAACCACGATAAAAAGAGGTCGGTTTGCCTAAAATGGAGAAATAAACTGGCATACCTTTTTTGACTTTGATCACATCCGCTTCTGAAATTTGTGCTTCAATGGTCATTTTGTCTAATTGTGCAATCTTGACAATAGTGGGGGCACTTTGTACCGAATTGACCGTTTGTCCTGCTTCGACAGGAATCGCGACAACAACACCATCCATCGGAGCATTAATTTTGGTATAACCTAAATCTAATTTGGCATTATCTACGGCAATTTGTGCACGTATAATATCGGATTCTAATGATAAGATATCGGCTTTTATACTATCTAAATTAGCTTTAGCTAAATCCAGATCGGCTTGTGCCCCGACTTTTTGTTGCATCAATGTATATTGCCGTTGATAAGTCAATTGATAATTTTTAAGTTGTGCTTGCTTCGAACTACGCTGAGCTAATAAACTTTGTAATGAGGCTTGACTTTGTTTTAAATTATTTTGTTGAGTGAGATCATCAATTTCGGCGATTCTATCTCCTTTTTTCACCTCCTGACCTAATTCAACATAAAGTTTTTTAATTTGTCCCGAAACCTGTGCACCAACACTCACTTGTTTAAAGGCACTAATCGTACCATCAGCAAGTACCGTTTCTTCAATATTACCTCGCATTACGCGTTCAGTGATATAATTAGGTGGTGTTTTGGTAATGAAAAAAGTATGAATAATTATTGACAAAGTAATAATAATAAATACCAAAATAAGTATATATTTTAATTTAGTAAACGTTGTGATACGCATTCCTTCCCCAAATAGTTGACTATTAATTTATTTAAATTAATCATAACAACTTAATAAAAACGTTAAGATGCATATTGATAGTATTATCATGCCCCAATAGGCATAATCAATGCTATTTTAATCGCATTTTTATTAACTCTTTTAACTAAATTGTTAACTATAACATTATATAACTTAAAGATGATAATAATTACTATTTTAATTTATTCTAAATATGATATAAATGAGAGATATAACAGTATTAGTCATTATAGCTATCCATCAGCAAGTTTATATTAATTTGACTTATGATAGTGATAAGCAGCGAATCGATTTAATTACATGGTTTGTTGATGTGATTTATACGATTAATTTATCGCTCATAAAGCTTGCGGTTTAAATTATCTATGACCGTTTTATGAATATTCGTCGGCTTAGATTGAGATGACTTTATCGCAATAAACATAAGATGATTGCTCACCATTGGTAAGTGGTCTGCCACTATTAATAACGCGATAAGTAACAGAATGACTATATAAATTTAGACATAAACTAAAAGTTAGTTAAAATTAAATAGAAACTAGCGTAAAATAGCAAAATCAAATCATGAAACAGGATAATTAATTTATATGTCGAAACGAAATATTATTTATAGTCTTTTAATTATTCTGTCTGTACTCATTTATTACTATTTTTCGCCTCAAAATAATAAGGGGAATACGATAGACCTTGATATCTCTAAAGCACCGACATATCAAAGTGAAGCGATGTTAACGACAGTGTATGATCCATCGGGGGAAATCATATATAAAATTCAGGCGAGTCAAGTGGCTTATTTTGCTGAAAAAGGCGAAAGTTACTTTTCGATGCCAGATGTGATGCTTTATGATCGACAAAAGTCAGCAACATGGCATTTACAAGCGAATAGAGCGTATTTAACCAAAGATCGTATGCTTAGTCTGGATGGCGGTGTCCAATTAATCAATCTAACGCCACATTCCCATTTAGAACGTATCGAAACCAAAAGAGCTAAGATTAATTTAATGAATCAGGAGATTACGTCACCAGAAACCGTAACCATAAAAGGTCCCGATTTTTATTCAACGGGTGAAAAATTAAATGGCAATTTGAAAGAAAAAACGGCAAACTTATTACAAAATGTGAAAACATTTTATCGATAGTCACTTTTTAACCTTAAAGCAGATTAGAATTTATGAAAGACAGATATTTAGTACGTTTATTATTTAGTGCATTCGTTATGCTGTCGACCTCAGTCATAGCTATGCCGACATCGACTACAATGAATAATAAACCCATTCATATCGACGCAGATAATCAGCAAATTGATATTAAAAATAATACCATCACCTTTAGTGGTAACGTTCTGATTGAACAAGATAATTTTAAAATTATGGCGGAACGTGTAGTGATTAGTCATATTCAAAATAAAGAAGAACAACGTGTTACTGCATATGGCGAACCTGTAAAATTTAAACAGACTATGACCAATAACAAAATTGTCAGTGGTCATGCTGCGCAGTTAGTTTATGATATTAAATCTCATACCGTGACACTCACTGGTGATGCCGAACTTAATCAGCAAGATAATACTATTCGCAGTCAAGTTATTGCTTATAATATTAATCAACAACAAATTTTAGCCAAGGGCAATGGTTCAACGCGTGTGAGAACTACTATTATTCCAAACCAAATTAATGAGATAAATAAATAGTCATGGCAACACTAAAAGCACTTAATCTGGCCAAAGTTTATAAGAATCGGCGCGTTGTTGAAAATGTCAGCCTGAGTGTTAACTCAGGTGAAATTGTTGGTTTATTAGGCCCTAATGGGGCTGGTAAAACAACGACTTTTTATATGGTGGTGGGCATTGTTGCGCTAGATGCGGGACGTATTTTCATTGATGATCAAGATATCAGTCTACAACCGCTGCATGAACGGGCACACATGGGGATTGGGTACCTACCACAAGAAGCGTCGATTTTTCGCCGTCTCACTGTCTATGATAATTTAATGGCAATTATTCAAATTCGCCAAGATGTGGATGAAAAAGATAGGCATGATCGGGTGATGGAATTATTAGAAGAATTTCATATTACCCATATTAAAGACAGTTTAGGTCAAGCACTTTCAGGTGGGGAACGGCGTCGAGTAGAAATTGCCCGCGCACTGGCAGCCAATCCTAAATTTATTTTACTTGATGAGCCTTTTGCTGGGGTCGATCCTATTTCAGTAATTGATATTAAAAACATTATTAAACATTTACGTGATCGCGGGCTTGGGGTTTTGATTACTGATCATAATGTCCGTGAAACGTTAGATGTATGTGAACGTGCTTATATTGTTAACCAAGGTCATTTACTTGCAGAAGGTTCTCCTACGGCAATTCTGAATGATGAACATGTTAAACGCGTCTATTTGGGCAAAGAATTTAGATTATAAAATAATGATACTAATTTTATGAAACCTAGCTTACAGCTAAAGTTTTCTCAACAATTATCAATTACACCTCAGCTGCAACAGGCGATACGCTTATTGCAGCTTTCTACCTTAGAATTACAACAAGAAATCCAACAAGCGCTAGAAAATAATCCCCTCCTAGAAGTCGTTGAGCATCCAGTTAATACGGCTATGGATGAAGCGAATAATGTACTCGATGACATTACCTCCCAGGCTATTTCCAGTCATGGTCAATTAGAAACGACCTTCACTGATATTTATAGCGCAGGCGCTTTTAACCGCGCACCAGCGGTTGGTTATAGTGATGATATATTATCCATTGAGCAAAATACCAATCATCAATCATTACACGATTATTTGATGTGGCAACTCAATTTAACGCCATTTAGTGAGCAAGATAGAACAATAGCTACAATTATTATTGAAGCGATTAATTGCCAAGGTTACCTAACACTTACTCTGGATGAAATCTTAGCCAGTCAAGAAGATAGGACTATTGAACTTGATGAAGTGGAAGTTGTACTTAAACGTATTCAGCAATTTGATCCGATCGCCGTGGGATCACGCAACTTACAAGAGTGCTTATTTATTCAGCTTAATCAGTATCCCGCAGATACGGCTTATGTAAAAGAAGCCAAGTTAATTGTTAATCAATATTTATCTTTACTTGCCACCCATGATTATCGAATCTTAAAAAAGAAACTCAATCTTAAAGACCAAATATTGAAAGGTGCCATTGACTTAATCCTGCAATTGAATCCTTATCCTGGTGAACAAATTGATATAGCGTCCCCAGAATATATTATTCCTGATGTCTTAGTAAAAAAACAGGCTGGACATTGGTCTGTTATCCTAAATAATCAAATTACACCTCAGTTACAAATTAATCAAAATTATGCGACGATAGAAAAACAGGTCAATGCCAGTGATGGGCAATTTATTCGAACGCATTTACAAGAGGCGAATTGGTTTATTAAAAGTATCGAGAATCGACATGAAACATTACGCAAAGTAAGTCAATTTATAGTGAAACATCAACAAAAATTCTTTGAATATGGAGAAGAACAAATGCAACCGATGGTGTTAGCCGATGTCGCCAAAGCAATTAATATGCATGAATCGACCATTTCAAGGATTACCACTCAAAAATATCTACAGTGTGCTCGTGGTATTTTTGAGTTAAAATATTTCTTCTCCAGTCGCGTGCACACCGACACTGGAAATGATGCGTCATCGACGGCTATTCGAGCATTAATAAAAAAAATGATTACCAATGAAAATAGTAAAAAACCCTTAAGTGACAGCAAAATCGCAGAATTATTGGAGGAAAAAGGCATGATAGTTGCCAGACGTACTGTAGCAAAATATCGAGAGTTATTGGCTATTGCGCCTTCCCATCAACGTAAAACCCTTGATTAGTCATCGTTTATGATGGAGACAAATTATGTTATTAATGATAGTTAGTGGTCGTAGTGGTTCAGGGAAATCGATCGCGCTAAGATCACTTGAAGATATGGGCTTTTATTGCGTTGATAATTTGCCATTAGTGTTATTACCAAAATTAGCACAAACACTAATTGATGGACATTCCCCTGTTGCGATTAGTTTAGATATCCGTAATTTACCCGCAAGTAATCAACAATTAGAAGAAATATTAAACCGACTTCCTATCGCTATATCACCACAAATTATTTATCTTGATACTGATCGCGCTACGTTAATTAAACGTTATAGTGAAACTCGTCGTCAACATCCATTGCACAACTATTATCGTTCACTTGATGAGTCAATTGACTTAGAAAATCAATACTTAGAGCCACTAAGGTCACGTGCGGATTTAATTATTAATACGACTAATTTATCTGTACATCAGTTGGCGGATATATTGCGAGAACGAGTAACGGGCAAAAAAGAAAGAGAATTAACGATTATTTTCGAATCTTTCGGCTTTAAGCATGGTATTCCGACCGAATCCGATTTTGTCTTTGATGTGCGCTTTTTGCCTAATCCGCATTGGGATCCTGCCTTGCGTCCATTAACGGGATTAGATGGACCGGTAATTGATTTTCTCAGCCAACAATCGAGCGTGAATGAATTTATTCATCAGACCAATACCTATTTATTGCAATGGCTACCACTATTAGAATGTAATAATCGGAGTTATTTAACCATTGCGGTTGGTTGTACGGGAGGTCAACATCGATCAGTCTATATTGCTGAACAATTAGCGCAGTTTTTCCGAAATAGAGACAAGCAAGTACAAATACACCACCGTAATCTGGATAAAGGTCAATTACGTAGTAGCCATTGTTAATATGCTAAACGATATAAACAACAATAAGTGTTTACTTATTGTTGTTTATATCGTTACCGTTTAAATATCCAAAAAGGCGATGATACCTTCAGCGGCTTTTCGACCTTCGGCGATGGCCGTTACCACTAAATCAGAACCACGAACCACATCGCCACCAGCGAAAATTTTAGGATTGGAGGTCTGATAGCTGCTATCAGCAGGGGCAATAATTCGTCCTTGAGCATCAACATTGACATCAAATGGTGCCAACCAAGGCATGGCGTGCGGCTTAAAGCCAAATGCCATAATGACAGCATCAGCAGGCAAAATATGCTCTGAATTTTCAACCACAACAGGATAACGGCGACCGTGATTATCAGCGTCACCTAAAAAAGTCTTGACCATGCGGATCCCATTAACCTGATTTTGCTGATCTAATACTAAATCAATTGGTTGTAAATTAAATAAGAATTTAGCGCCCTCTTCCCGTGCATTGATGACTTCACGTTTTGAACCTGGCATATTACTTTCATCGCGTCGATATGCGCACGTCACTTCTGCGGCACCTTGACGAATCGCCGTACGGACGCAGTCCATCGCGGTATCGCCACCCCCTAACACCACGACACGCTTACCTTGCATATCGACATAATCAGATGATGTTAACCCTAAAGTATGTTTCGTATTGGCAATTAAATAGGGTAATGCTGCGTAAACTCCCGCTGCGTGTTCATTATCAAATCCCCCTTTTATCGATTGATAGGTTCCAACAGCAATAAACACGGCATCAAACTCAGCGAGAAGTGATTGAAAATCAACATCTTTACCTACTTCAGTATTTAGCCTAAATTCAATCCCCATTTCAGTAAAGAGCTGACGCCGATGGGTCATCACTGCTTTATCTAATTTAAATGAGGGAATACCAAAGGTTAATAATCCCCCAATTTCAGGATGGCGATCAAATACAACTGGTGAAATACCATGACGTACTAATATATCAGCACATGCTAAGCCAGCAGGACCAGCACCAACAATTGCCACACGCTTACCTGAATGCTCCACATCATTTAAATTGGGTTTCCAACCCAATTGGAACGCTTGGTCGGTAATATAACGCTCAATATGACCAATCGTCACCGCACCAAATTCGGCGCTCAATGTACAAGAACCTTCACATAAGCGATCTTGTGGACAAACGCGACCACACACTTCAGGTAAACTGTTAGTTTGATGGCAAAGTTCAGCTGCTTCTAACACTCGTCCTTCTTTAACTAACTTTAACCAATTAGGAATATAGTTATGTAAAGGACATTTCCATTCGCAGTAAGGGTTGCCACAGGCTAAGCAGCGTTCAGCTTGAGTTTGTGCTTGTTTAGTAACAAAATCTTCATAAATCTCAACAAATTCTACTTTTCTCACCGCTAGTGCTGTTTTAGGCGGATCGACACGCTCTAGATCGATAAATTGATATACTTTCTGATTCATAATTATCTCCCTGATAGGGTCTTGACAGTTAACGTCGTGTCAGAGGTTCCACGCTGTGTCAATAATGAACTAAGTTGATTGGCTTTTGGTTTAACTAATACAAATTGGGTACGATAGTGCGCCCAATTAGCTAAAATATCGGCGGCACGTGTCGAGTGCGTTAACTGTGCATGCTCAGTAATTAACTGCTGTAAGTGTTGTTCATGCTTTGGTACGGTGGTTAATGCGATTAATTCGACTAATTCCGTATTCACGCGTTTAGTAAATTTATCTTGCTCATTACAAACATAAGCAAAACCGCCTGTCATACCGGCACCAAAATTAACGCCAGTATGTCCCAGAACACAAACAACACCGCCCGTCATATATTCACAACCGTTATCGCCTATTCCTTCAACAACGGCTAGTGCTCCAGAATTACGCACCGCAAAACGTTCACCAGCACTTCCTGCTGCAAAGAGTTTTCCGCCTGTGGCACCATAAAGGCAAGTATTCCCAACTATGGTCGATTCATGGTGTGCAAATAAGGCGCCTAATGGTGGTCTAATTACAATTTGCCCACCAGCCATCCCTTTTCCGACATAATCATTCGCATCTCCGGTTAGGGTTAAATTTAAACCATTTGCATTCCAGACACCAAAACTTTGCCCTGCTGTACCCGTAAAATCAATATGAATAGGCGTAGCGGCAATACCTTGCTCGCCATATTGCTGAGCAATGTAACCTGATAAGGTCGCGCCAACCGAACGATCGATATTGCTAATGGTAAACTGTAATTGTTGAGGTTGTTGCTGATCAACAGCAAATTTTGTCTGCTGTATTAGCATTTGATTTAATTTACCTTTATCGAAAGCGGGATTGCGCTCAGTACAATAAACAGGATTATTCGCCAATGGTTTAGCGGCTCGCAATAAGCCAGAAAGATCAAGTTTTTGTTGTTTAGTCGTCATCCCATTGAGTTCAACCAATAAATCGGTACGACCAATAAGATCAACGATATGACTCACGCCCAATTCAGCCATAATTTCTCTGGTTTCACGCGCGATAAAACGAAAATAGTTCATCGCCTTCTCAGGTAAACCATGATAATGATCGCGACGTAAACGTGCTTCTTGGGTCGCGACGCCAGTGGCACAGTTATTCAAATGGCAAATACGCAAATATTTACAGCCCAGCGCTACCATTGGCCCCGTTCCAAATCCAAAGCTTTCTGCGCCTAGAATCGCGGCTTTTACAATATCTTGTCCTGTTTTTAAGCCACCATCTACTTGCAGACGAATTTTATGGCGTAAGCCATTACTGACTAAAGCTTGTTGTGTTTCAACTAACCCAAGTTCCCACGGCGAACCTGCATATTTAACCGAAGTAAGTGGACTTGCACCTGTACCACCATCATAACCTGAGATAGTTATCATATCCGCGTAAGCTTTAGCCACACCAGTTGCAATGGTGCCAACACCAGGCTCAGAGACCAATTTTACCGAAATCAATGCGTGTGGATTGATCTGCTTTAAATCAAAGATAAGCTGAGCTAAATCCTCAATAGAATAGATATCATGGTGTGGAGGAGGTGAGATCAAGGTGACACCAGGTACTGAATAGCGAAGCCGTGCGATATAAGGTGTGACTTTATCTCCTGGTAGCTGTCCGCCTTCACCGGGTTTTGCGCCTTGAGCGACTTTAATTTGAATTACATCAGCACTCATTAAATAACTAGGGGTCACCCCAAAACGGCCTGAAGCGACTTGCTTAATCCGCGAAACTTTAATACTATTATAACGCGCCGGATCTTCGCCACCCTCTCCCGAATTTGAAAAACCACCTAAGGTATTCATCGCTTCAGCTAATGACTCATGCGCTTCAGGGCTTAAAGCACCAATTGACATTGCCGCAGAATCAAAACGTTTAAATAATTCCTGTTCTGACTCCACCTGCTCAATTGCTATTGCTGCACCTGTTGGCGGATTAATTTTTAATAAATCACGCAACATAGCGACTGGACGCTGATTCACCGTCTCCGCGTAGCATTTATAATCTTGATAACTACCGCTATTTACTGCTTTTTGTAACGACTGTACAACATCAGGGTTATAAGCATGATATTCCCCACCATAAACAAACTTCAATAATCCGCCCTGTTCGAGAGCTTTATGTTTTGCCCATGCTTGTGTGGATAAAGCGAATAAATCCTGTTCGAAGTCACTAAAATCGGCACCGCTAATTCGGCTATCTACGCCAGCAAAGCAGCACTCAACCACCGTTTCATGTAATCCAACGGCTTCAAACAGTTTTGAACAACGATAAGAGGCAATGGTTGAAATACCCATTTTAGACATGATTTTATACAGACCTTTATTGATCCCATTGCGATAATTCAATATGACTTGACGGTAAGATTTCTCTTTTATTGCACCTTTATCAACTAAATGCGCTAATGTTTCATAGGCTAAATACGGATAAATAGCGGTAGCGCCAAATCCAATTAATACAGCAAAGTGATGGGGATCACGTGCACTAGCGGTTTCTACAATAATATTGGCATCACAACGTAAATTTTGCTCAACTAAATGGCGTTGTACCGCACCAACGGCCATGGGGGCGGGGATAGGTAGACGGTCTGGTGCAATATTTTTATCTGATAAAATGATTAAGACTGAACCATTTCGCACTTTTCCTTCTGCCTCTGCACAGATGGCTTCTAATGCCTCTTGTAAGTTACCATCAATATCATAAGTAATATCTAAGATATCATGCTGATAATATTCCGATTCCAATGCTAATAACTGTTTAAAATCTGAAGGAACTAAAATCGGCGATTTAAATGCGACCCGATGTGCTTGCCCCTCTGCTTCGACAAACACATTCATTTCTCGACCGATACTCGTTGCCAATGACATGACATGCGCTTCACGTAATGGATCAATCGGTGGATTGGTGACCTGAGCAAATTTCTGACGAAAATAATCATAAATCAGCCTTGTACGACTAGATAATACCGCAAATGGCGCATCATCCCCCATTGATCCGGTTGCTTCTTGTCCATTGTTACCTAAAGGACGAATAACTAAATCTAATTCTTCAAAGGAGTAACCAAACTGTTTATGATAAGTTAATAATTGCTGTTCAGAAAAATCACGAACAATTGGTTCATCTGCTAACTGTTCGAAAGGGATAAGTTGTTTAACATTTTTCGTCATCCATACCTTATAAGGATGACGACGTTGTAAATCATTATCTGTTTCAGCTGAGTGTAATATTTTACCGTTTTGGGTATCGATAACTAACAGCTCACCTGGTCCAACCCGCCCTTTTTCAACTACTTCATCAGGTTGATAGTCCCAAATACCGACTTCCGAGGCGCACGTAATTAAATTATCGCTGGTAATAATATAACGTGCGGGACGTAATCCATTACGATCTAAATTACAGGCCGCGTAGCGACCATCAGACATTACTATACCTGCCGGTCCATCCCATGGTTCCATATGCATCGAGTTAAAATCAAAAAAAGCGCGCAAATCTTCATTCATATCGGGATTCTGTTGCCAAGCGGGTGGAACTAATAACCGCATAGCACGGACAATATCCATACCACCAACTAAAAATAGCTCTAACATATTATCTAATGAACTTGAATCTGATCCCGTTTCATTCACAAATGGCATTGCATCGTGTAGATCGGGAATCAATGGCGTTTTAAACTTATATGCACGCGCTTTTGCCCACTGCCGATTCCCCTCAATAGTATTAATTTCACCGTTATGGGCTAAATGACGGAAAGGCTGAGCAAGCGGCCAACGAGGCACCGTATTGGTTGAAAAACGTTGATGGAATAAACAAATTGCGCTTTCCATACGTAGATCGGCAAGATCCAAATAGAAACATGGCAAATCTTTAGGCATACATAAGCCTTTATAAATGATGACTTGATTAGAAAGACTACATACATAAAAATCATCATCTTGCACCCGTTTTTCAATACGACGGCGCACCATGTATAAACGACGTTCAAAATCTAGATGACTCCAACCAGCTGGCGCATTAATAAAAACCTGTTCAATACGCGGTAAGCTTGCAAAGGCTATTTCACCCAATACATCGGGGTCAATAGGTACTTCACGCCAACCAACAATGGATAACGTCTCATTAAGTAATTCTTGCTCAACAATATGGCGACTGATCTGTGCGTGTTGTGGATTAGCGCTAAGGAAAAGCATACCCACAGCATAATTAGCGGCTAAACGCCAGCCCTTTTCTTGCGCAACATGATGAAAAAAACGATTGGGCTTTTGTAATAATAAACCACAGCCATCGCCTGTTTTACCATCCGCTAAAATTGCACCGCGATGCTGCATTCGTGCTAAACCATGAATCGCTGTTCTAACCACTTTGTGACTCGGTTTTCCATCAATATGCGCAATCAAACCGAATCCGCAGTTATCTTTCTCATGATGTTGTTTATATAACATAAGAGTATCTCTCCAAATATTGTGAGTGCAGACATTGCTAATTAATCTATTGTTATCAGCTAGAGTTATTTTTGTTTTTATATAAGCTTATTCATTAAGTTGAATTTATAACATTAGCTTGGGAAATTTCTTGGAAATATCGCGAAGTAAAAAACATAACTTGTTATTGACTTTACTCCACCATACTATAAGGTCGAAAATTAACGATAAAACGACATAGCGTCAAATGAATATTTATCATTAATCATTCTTTTAATAATCAGTTAATTAGTTATTAATATAATTAATGTGAATTTGCACCAAATTAATACAATAACACAAATTTAGATCAAATTTGTATTAATTTAATACTTATATTTTATTTTTTATCAGGATAATAACACTATGCAGTTACATTTAGTCATCAACACCTTTGGTGCCGATTTGCAACGCCGCTATGGCGAAAAAATTTATAAATTGACCTTACACGGTGGCTTTACTTGTCCCAATCGTGATGGCACGCTAGGGCGTGGTGGTTGTACATTTTGCAATGTCTCGTCAATTATTGATGAAAGCATTCAGGTAAAAAGTATTCACCAACAACTCGCACAACAAGCTAATCAAATGAAAAAATCCAAACGCTATCTAGCCTATTTTCAGGCTTATACGAGTACTTATGCTGAAGTCGATAAATTACGTCTTATGTATCAATCGGCCTTAGCGAGTGCAGATATTGTTGGGCTTTGTGTCGGAACTCGTCCTGATTGTGTGCCCAATGAAGCCTTGACTTTATTAGCGGAATATCAACAACAAGGTTACGAAGTTTGGCTTGAGCTTGGATTACAAACCGCCAATGATCACACCCAAAAACGTATTAATCGGGGGCATAATTATGCTGATTATCACTACACCGTTCAGAAGGCAAGGCAGCTTGGCATTAAAGTTTGTACCCATTTAATTATTGGTTTACCTGGTGAAACTAAACGCGATAATCTTTCAACGCTTAATCAAGTCCTGGATAGTGGTGTGGATGGACTTAAACTGCACCCCTTACATATCGTTGAAGGAAGTATTATGGCGCAATCTTGGCGTGCTGGGAGAATCACACCATTAACCTTAGATGAATATGTAGATATTGCTGGCGAGTTAATTCGCCACACACCTAAACACATCTTATTTCATCGCATTTCGGCTAATGCGCGTAAACCTACTTTATTGGCGCCAGAGTGGTGCGAAAATCACTGGCTATCAATGAATGCGGTCGATAAAAATTTAAGACAATTTGGCGGACAGGGACAAGCCTTGGGCGATGTCTATCGTTTTCAATCTCATCTTGATGTTAATTGCGAATGATGAGCCTTTTATACGTCGGTTTTCCTCCGCAGGCGTGACGCATTATGGTATACTATGAGTAAAGTAAGTTTAAAAGGTAGTACATTGATGCTTTGGTTTAAAAACGCAATTGTTTATCAATTTAGTAAAGAAATGCTATTTAATCAAGAACAGCTTGAAAATGCGTTGAGAAAAATGGCATTTACCCCTTGTGGTAGTCAAGATTTAACTAAACTTGGTTGGATCTCGCCTTATGGCGACAAAAATGAACACTATGTATTAGCAGTGGAAGGTCATTTTTTAATTAGAGCCAAGAAAGAGCGTAAAATGTTACCCGCTTCGGTTATCAAACAAGCGTTGCAAGTCAAAATTGAAAAACTGGAAAAGGCGCAGCAACGCAAATTAAAAAAAATTGAAAAAGAGGCGTTAAAAGATGAAGTTTTAATCGATTTATTGCCACGAGCTTTTAGCCAATACCGCTATTATTGGCTATGGATTGATACTGAAAATCAGCGTATTATCGCTGATGCTTCAAGTTATAAACAGGCTGAAGATATTATCACTTTACTACGTAAAAGTGTGGGTTCTTTACCATTAACCCCATGGCATTATGACACGCCTTTAGAACGATTATTGACCAAATGGGTTAAGAACAATTCGCATTTACCACCATTTATACTAGGTGATGAAGCTGAACTAAAAGATCCGTTAGAGGGTAACGGTATCATTCGTTGTAAACAGCAAGAATTAACTACCGAAGAAATCATTATTCATATCGACTCAGGTAAACAAATTACCAAATTAAAATTAATTCAAGAAGAGACAATTAGTTTTATTTTACAAAGTGATATGACCATTAAACGAATTCAATACGATCCAATTTTATTAGATAAAAATGAAGATATTGATCGCGCTGATGTTGAAAAACGTTTGGAAGCAGATTTCTTTATCCAAAATAATACCTTAATAAATACTTTAAATAATTTATACGATATAGTGAAGCTACTTGATATCAAATAAATTGCCAAGATGGTTAATTTTTGATACAACTAAATAGGAAATAAATAAAATAACATGACTTATAATATTTTTATCTTTATTATAAACTGTTCCAAACAAAGTAAATGAATTTACTCAAAAACAAACATGTTGAGGTTTGAAAATGAAAAAAACAACTTTAGCTATAGCAGTGGCAATTGCTAGCTTAACATCAGCAGCTCACGCTGCTCAGCCAGAAAATACTTTCTACGCAGGTGGTAAAGTAGGTTGGTCATCTTTCCATCATGCTGGTCTTGGCGATGATTTCAAAAAGCCAGACGATCAAGTTGGTGGTGGTTTATTCGTAGGTTATCAAGCTAATCCATATATGGCAATTGAGCTTGGTTATGACTATCTTGGTAATGCTAAATTTAAAAGCAAAGTAGAAGATAAAGATGATTACAAATTTGCCGTTCATGGTGCGTCTGTAACTGGTAAATTAAGTTACCCATTAGCATTCATCACTGATGACTTAGATTTCTATGCGCGTGCAGGTGCATTTATTCACCACACTAAATTCAAAGGCAACGAATATGACAAGAGTAATGTATCTGTTTCTCCAGTGTTTGGTGGTGGTTTCGATTATAAGCTAACTGATAACTTCACTGCACGTGTTGACTATCAATGGGTTAACCGCATTGGTAATAACGGTCCTAAAGACTTCCATCCAGACAATGGTCTATTATCTTTAGGTCTTATTTATAACTTAGGTGGCCCAACAACTAAAGTTGTGGCAAAACCAGCTGAATTAGAAGTCAAAGAAAACCGCTTTGTATTAAATGAAGATGTGTTATTTGATTATTCAAAAGCGACATTAAAACCAGAAGGCGAAACAGCACTTGACGCGTTATTAAAAACGTTAGCATCTATCAACCCAACTGAAGGCGCTATCGTTGTTATTGGCCATACTGACCGTATCGGTTCAGCGGCTTATAACCAAAAATTATCTGAACGTCGTGCAGAATCAGTTATGCACTACTTAATCAGCAAAGGCGTTCCAAGTGAAGTGATTTCTGCTCGTGGTGCAGGTAAAACTCAACCAGTTACAGGTAACAAATGTAATGCATTACGCGGTAATAGCTTAAAAGCATGTTTAGGTCCAGACCGTCGTGTTGAAATCGAAGTAAAAGCGAAAAACGTAGAACAAGTTGTTGTTGACAACCAAACTTCTGTTAGATAATTCGTTTTTTTCCATCCATCGTATAAAAAATCTGATTCAATCTTAGATTGGATCAGATTTTTTTATTGCCTAAAGAAAAAACACCTCTCTTTATTATTGATAATCAACCGCTTATTGACCTTGCTCATTTTATCCTTACTTGCCATTTTATCTATTTTTTCAAATAATTAGATAAGCACGCAGAAATTATTTACATTTACAATGCTAAACTATTCTGGTTATTATTTCTCCATATAGGACAAGTATCATGCTAAATTGGATTTTGAATGGTATAAAGGAATCACCAGAAATACTTCTGTTTCTATCACTTAGTTTAGGCTACACAATTGGAAAGCTCCGTTTTGGTAAATTCCAACTGGGTAGTGTCGCAGGTTCGCTGTTAGTTGCCGTATTGCTTAGCTTACTTAACGTATCAATTGATTCGGGTATTAAAGCGATATTATTTGCTTTATTTATCTATGCTGTTGGTTACGAAAGTGGACCACAATTTTTCCGCTCGTTAGGTGTAAAAAGTATTCGTGAAATATTTTTAGCCCTATTTATTGCGATTACAGGATTTATCACCGTATTTGTGCTAGCACGTCTATTCCATTTAGACAAAGGGTTAGCCGCTGGTCTGGCGGCGGGTGGATTAACTCAATCAGCGATCATAGGTACTGCTGGTGATGCGTTATCTCATCTTGGTTTATCACCTGAAGAACTTCAAAAAATGCAAGCAAATGTCGCTATTGGCTATGCGGTGACGTATATTTTTGGTTCGTTAGGTGCGATTATTATTTGTGTAAACCTACTACAAAAATTTATGGGACGTGATATTCGTGATGATGCTGTTGCTGCTGAAATGAATCAATTACATGGCGCAGTAGCACTTGAAGGGACACAAGGCATGGCTTTAACCGGCATTGTTGGTCGAGTTTATCGAATCAATCAAGATTTTGGTAAAACAATTCAAGACATCGAGATGCAAATTAAAGGGATAACCATTGAGCGGGTTAAACGAAATGGCAAAGTTATCGATAGCGCCTCAACGACCCTCTTAAAACAGAAAGATATTATTCTCGTTGTTGGTCATCGCCAAGCAGTAATTAAAGCCAGTGAACAGTTTGGCCCGGAACTCCCTTCAGAATCTGGTTTAGATATTATTGTTGATACCAAAGACGTGGTGTTTCGTAATAGTACTTATGCTAATCAAACTCTTAAACAGATTCGGGCGACTGAAAATGCATTCCAAATACAACATGGCGTTTATTTAATTGGGATCCAACGTGCTGGCGAAAAAGTAGAAATGGATGACAATACCCAAATAAAAATGGGAGATGTATTAACTATTTATGGTGCCGAAAGTGATTTACAACGTGTAATAAAAAGCATTGGGCAGATGATTCCACAAAGCACTAAAACTGATTGGAGTTATCATGGTCTAGGTGTGGTTGTCGGTTTAATTATAGGTTGGATTATTGTACGTATTGGCGGCATTCCAATCACCCTTGGTTCAGGTGGTGGTGCATTATTATCGGGCTTAATATTTGGTTGGATACGAACCCGACATCAAATTATTGGTAATATGCCTAGCGCAGCCTCACAATTCATGAAAGATTTTGGTCTGGCTGGTTTTGTAGCAGTCGTTGGGCTACAAACAGGTTTACAAGCGATCACCACTATCAGAGAACAAGGATTATCCCTCTTCTTAATTGGTGTGGTTGTGACGATACTTCCTCTTATTTTGGCCATCCCATTCGGACGTTATGTGCTTCGTTATGATAATGCAGCCGTTTTTGCTGGGGCGTTAGCCGGCTCTCGCAGTGCCAATCCCGCTTTTGGTGAAATACTTGATAAAGCAGGAAATTCTATTCCAACCACGCCATTTGCCATCACTTATGCGCTAGCCAATGTGTTCCTAACTTTATTGGGTCCATTAATTGTGGCTCTTGTATAAGAATTTTAGTTAATAACCTCAGAGGATTTTATTATGGACAATAAAACCGATTATTCAAAACTAGCTAATTTAAGCCCTTTCGAGCTAAAAAATAGTTTAATTGAAATCGCCCAAAGCCGCAGTGACCGTGTTATGTTAAATGCGGGTCGTGGTAATCCCAATTTTCTAGCGACGTTGCCTCGCTACGCATTTTTCCAGCTTGGTTTGTTTGCAGCTCAAGAATCGGAAATGTCATTTTCATTTCTAAATGAAAATGTGGGCGGTATGCCAATCAAAGATGGATTAATGGGACGTTTTGAGAGTTTCATTCGCCATAAATGTGAAAACCCAGGCGTCATGTTTTTAAGTAAAGCGCTTTCTTTTGTACGTGACCAATTAGGGCTCGATGCTTATCAATATCTACAAGAAATGACCGAAGGGATTTTAGGTTGTAACTACCCAGTACCTGACCGAATGTTAACCATTTCAGAAGAAATCGTCAAAGCTTATATCCTACGTGAAATGGGAGCAACGTCAATGACAAATGATGACATTGATCTTTTTGCGACAGAAGGCGGAACGGGTGCGATGGCTTATCTTTTCAATTCAATGAAGGAAAATGGCATACTTAAAGCAGGTGATAAGATTGCATTAGGCGCACCAATTTTTACCCCATATTTGGAAATCCCTGAATTAAATGATTATGAGTTACATGAAGTATTAATTAATGCCGATCCGGCCTTGAAATGGCAATATCCTGAAAGTGAATTACGCAAATTAGAAGATCCATCGATTAAAGCCTTCTATTTAGTTAATCCATCTAACCCGCCATCAGTAAAAATTGATGATAAGAGTTTAGACATTATTGCTGATATCGTCAAAAAACGACCAGATCTTATCATACTCACCGATGATGTTTATGGTACCTTTGTTGATAATTTCCGTTCATTATTTACTATCTGTCCTGACAATACCATTTTAGTTTATTCATTTTCTAAATACTTTGGTGCAACGGGTTGGCGATTAGGTGTTATTGGTTTAACGCGTAATAATATCCTTGATAAGAAAATTGCTAATCTTCCTCATGCAGAAAAAGAAATCTTAAATAAACGTTATTCCTCTATTATTCCTGAGCCAGAAAAGTTGAAATTTATTGATCGTTTAGTCGGGGATAGTCGTGCTGTAGCCCTCAATCATACTGCTGGTCTCTCCACGCCACAGCAAGTACAAATGGTCTTATTTGCATTGGCTGAATTAATGGATAATAATCAAGGTTATAAGAAAGCCTTAATCAATCTAATTCAACGCCGAAGTGCAGCATTATACAAACAACTAGGTGTTGAGCATGAGTTTGATGAAAATAGTGTGGATTACTATACATTGCTTGACCTTGAAGATATCGCGCGTAAATTATATGGCGATGACTTTGCTAAATGGATTATCACCACTAAAAATGCCAATGAATTGCTGTTCACTATTGCTAGTGAAGCGGGCGTGGTATTATTACCAGGTCAAGGATTTGCGGTACAACATCCATCGGCTCGTGTATCGTTGGCGAATTTAAATGAATATCAATATAAAGCAATTGGTACTTCTATTCATAAATTGGCGAGTAAATCTTACGAACAATTTAAGCATAACAAAGGAAAATAAGTGTTAAGTTAATTAGCATAATCCTTTTAGATCAAATTCAATACTTACTTCATTCCACGTATTGAGTTTGATCTTAATTTTGTTTATTTCTCATCAATTGATCATCAAATTAAGTTAAAAAATATTATTTAATTCCTTGTACTAACGACAATTTTTGTGCGTAACTTTTAATTTAAGATAAATATATGAACTTTTATCCAAAAATTAAGCTATAATTAGTCTCCAATTTTGTGTTTAAATTAATTTAGCTTGTGAAGAGGTTCCTGTGTCTGTGTCCATATGGAAACAATGTTTAGATCAATTACAAGAAGATCTTCCATCTACAGAATTTAATATGTGGATCCGTCCGCTTCAGGCCGAACTTAACGACAATAAACTTTCACTCTATGCACCCAATCGTTTTGTGCTTGATTGGGTAAAAAATAAATATTTACCTAAAATATCACAAATTTTACATTTATTATTTGATGATAAAGCACCTTCATTACATTTAGCTGTGGGTAATAAGGTCTCGACGCCGCCAAAACCTACTGGGCAAATAAATTCAGAACCCCATGTAAAACCAAATACAAAAACGTTACCTTCATGGAAAACCACAGAAAACGCACAAGTTGAGTTAGCATATCACTCAGGTATTAATCCAAAACATACGTTTATTAGTTTTGTTGAAGGGAAATCAAATCAACTAGCCTGTGCTGCCGCTAAACAGGTATCCGAAAACCCAGGAAAATCATATAATCCATTATTTATTTATGGGTCAACGGGATTAGGAAAAACTCACTTATTACATGCTGTCGGTAATGGCATTATGCAAACCAAAAACAATGCGCGTGTTGTGTATATGCATTCCGAACGCTTTGTACAAGATATGGTAAAAGCGTTACAAAATAATGCTATCGAAGAGTTTAAACGTTATTATCGTTCGGTTGATGCATTACTGATTGATGATATTCAATTTTTTGCTAATAAAGAACGTTCTCAGGAAGAATTTTTTCATACTTTTAATGCCTTACTAGAAGGGAATCAACAGATCATTTTAACGTCTGATCGCTATCCAAAAGAGATCAATGGTGTTGAAGATCGGCTAAAATCGCGTTTTGGTTGGGGATTGACCATTGCGATTGAACCGCCCGAATTAGAAACACGCGTGGCAATTTTAATGAAAAAGGCTGAAGAAAATGGCATTAAATTACAAGAAGAAGTTGCTTTTTTTATTGCCAAACGCTTACGCTCCAACGTCCGCGAATTAGAGGGTGCACTCAATCGTGTTATCGCCAATGCTAATTTTACTGGAAAAATGATTACTATCGACTTTGTTAAAGAAGCCCTAAAAGATCTGCTTGCTTTACAAGAAAAATTAGTCACCATTGAGAATATTCAAAAAACGGTCGCCGAATATTATAAAATAAAAGTCGCCGACTTATTATCAAAAAGACGATCGCGTTCAGTCGCTAGACCGCGCCAAGTCGCAATGGCATTAGCTAAAGAATTGACTAATAAAAGCTTACCTGAGATAGGCGATGCCTTCGGCGGCCGTGATCATACGACAGTATTGCATGCCTGTCGAAAAATTATTGAATTACGTGAAGAGAGTAATGATATAAAAGAAGATTACTCAAATTTAATTCGAACACTTTCAACTTAATCGGATCAAACAAAGATTATGAAATTTATTATTGATCGTGAAAAATTACTAAAACCGTTACAACAAGTTAGCGCGCCATTAAGCAGCAGACCAACATTACCGATTTTGGGAAATATTTTACTTCAGGTCAGTGACAATATGCTTTCATTAACGGGCACGGATATGGAGATTGAAATGATCGCCAGAATTCCATTAAATGAAGGCAACGAATCTGGAGCAACAACAGTACCCGCACGTAAATTTGTGGATATTTGTCGCAGTTTACCGAATAGTGCAGAAATCGCTATTATCTTAGAAGAGAGCCGTTTACTTATCCAATCTGGACGTAGTAAATTTTCCTTATCCACCTTACCTGCCAGTGATTTTCCAAATTTGGAGAATTGGCAAAGTGAAGTTGAATTCTCTATTCCACAAAAAACATTAAAACATCTCATTGATATGGTCCAATTTTCAATGGCAAATCAAGATGTACGTTATTATCTCAATGGTATGTTATTTGAGACAGAAGGTGAGTTATTACGTACTGTCGCCACCGATGGTCACCGTTTAGCGGTAAGTTCGCGTTCAATTGGACAAGCGTTTGCGACATCACATTCTGTGATTGTTCCGCGTAAAGGGGTATTAGAACTCGCTAAATTAATCAGTGATAGTGAAGATGTGATTAATATCCAGATTGGTAATAATAATTTACGTGCAAATTTAGCGGATTTTACTTTTACCACTAAATTGATTGATGGTCGTTTCCCAGACTATCGCCGTGTATTACCCAAAAATCCGGATAAGAAATTAATCGCGCCATGTGATATGCTAAAAAATGCGTTCTCACGTGCGGCCATTTTATCGAACGAAAAATTCCGTGGTATACGTATGTATATCCACAATAATCAACTTAAAATTACCGCTAATAACCCAGAACAAGAAGAGGCAGAAGAAATCGTGGATGTTAATTATTCCTCGCCTGAACTTGAAATTGGTTTTAATGTTAACTATCTGTTAGATGTCCTTAATGTATTAAAATGCGATGAAGTGGCGTTGCTTTTAACCGATTCTACCTCGAGTGTTAAAATTGAAGATGCCAATAACCCAACGGCAACATACGTTGTTATGCCAATGCGTTTATAGTACATTAAATCGCCCGATATATAACGGGCGATATTCTCACATACTCAGCATTTAATCATAGACATGTCGATATCCCAATTATTTATTCATCATTTTCGCAATATTACTCACGCGCAATTAACGCTATCTGAACAATTTAATTTTTTGGTCGGTGATAACGGCAGTGGTAAAACCAGCTTTCTAGAAGCGATCTATATGCTAGGGCATGGTCGTGCTTTTCGCCATCAGCAATCTAACCGTATCATTCAACATGATCAGCCTGAATTGGTGCTGCATGGCAAAATTTTGATAAACGGTCATCTACATAGTCTGGGATTATCAAAATCTCGCAGTGGTGATAATCGTATAAAAATAGATGGCGATCAAGGATTTAAAATTGCACAGCTTGCCCAATTATTACCAATACAATTAATTACGCCAGAAGGATTTGATTTACTTAGTGGAGGACCTAAATATCGACGGGCCTTTTTAGATTGGGGCTGTTTTCACCACTATCCTGAGTTTTTTGCCCTTTGGAATAATTTACGTCGTTTAATTAAACAGCGTAATGCGGCGTTAAGGCAATCGACCAACTATGCACAGCTAAAACACTGGGATAAAGAGTTAGTACCGATAGCCAATCAAGTCAGCCAAATTCGACGACAATATGCGGAAAATATTATTCCTGAATTATTATCAACGGCGAATGATTTTTTACCTGAATATCAAATCGATTGCCTTTATAACCAAGGTTGGGATGTACAGGCTGATTATGCGCAAGTGTTAGCCGAGCACTTTGAACGTGATAGACAACTTACGTATACCGCCTTAGGTCCACATAAAGCCGATCTCTGTTTACGCAGTCGGCAAATTCCTGTTGAGGATCTACTTTCTCGTGGGCAATTAAAATTATTGGTGTGTGCTTTACGCTTAGCGCAAGGTGAGTACTATACCCAACAACGACAACAACGTTGCCTTTATCTTATTGATGATTTTGCTTCTGAGCTAGATAAAGACAAGAGAGCACTACTAGCTAAACGTCTAAAACAAACACAAGCACAAGTATTTATTACCGCATTAAATCAACAACAGGTGTCTTATATGTGTGATGAAAATGATAAGATTTTTTACGTAAAATCTGGTATAATTTCATCCTAGTAAGTCTATGAAATAAAGCGAGAAACAAATGTCTAATTCTTATGATTCATCCAGTATCAAAGTATTAAAAGGTCTTGATGCCGTTCGTAAGCGCCCAGGTATGTATATTGGTGACACTGATGATGGTACTGGCTTACATCACATGGTCTTTGAGGTCGTCGATAATGCTATCGATGAAGCACTAGCTGGACATTGTAGTGAAATTCTAGTTACCATCCATTCTGACAATTCGGTTTCTGTTCAGGATGATGGTCGTGGTATCCCTACCGGCATTCATGAAGAGGAAGGTGTCTCTGCCGCAGAAGTCATTATGACGGTCTTACATGCGGGAGGTAAATTTGATGACAACTCCTATAAAGTATCAGGTGGATTACACGGGGTTGGAGTCTCAGTGGTAAATGCCTTATCAGATAAATTAGAATTAGTGATTCGTCGCGAAGGCAACGTTCACCAACAAATTTATCACCTAGGCGTACCACAAGCGCCACTATCCATTATTGGTAATACCGATAAAACGGGGACCTATGTACGTTTTTGGCCAAGCCCAGCCACCTTTACTAACATTGAATTTCAATATGAAATTTTAGCTAAACGTTTGCGTGAGCTTTCATTCCTTAATTCTGGTGTATCTATTACGTTAGTTGATGAGCGTACCGATAAACAGGTTAACTTCAAATACGAAGGGGGGATTCAGGCATTTGTTGAATATTTAAATAAAAATAAAAATCCTATCCACTCTAAGGTATTTTATTTTAGTACCGAAAAAGATGACATCGGTGTCGAAGTGGCTTTACAGTGGAATGATGGTTTCCAAGAAAACATTTACTGCTTTACCAATAATATCCCACAGCGTGATGGCGGTACCCATTTAGCTGGTTTTAGAGCTGCAATGACACGTACCTTAAACACCTATATGGATAAAGAAGGCTACAGTAAAAAAGCGAAGATTAGTGCGACAGGGGACGATGCGCGTGAAGGATTAATTGCGGTGATTTCAGTGAAAGTACCCGATCCTAAATTCTCATCACAAACTAAAGATAAATTGGTCTCGTCCGAAGTCAAATCTGCGGTAGAGTCGACGATGGCAGAAAAACTATCTGAATATCTATTAGAGAACCCAGCTGATGCTAAAACGGTTGTGGGTAAAATTATTGACGCAGCCCGTGCGCGCGAAGCAGCACGTAAAGCAAGGGAAATGACCCGCCGTA
>NZ_AWGA01000063.1 GCF_000471645.3 Candidatus Schmidhempelia bombi str. Bimp
GCCCCGCCGTAAAGGGGCGTTAGACTTAGGTGGTTTACCTGGAAAACTTGCTGATTGTCAAGAAAAAGATCCAGCCTTATCAGAGCTTTACCTCGTGGAAGGGGACTCAGCGGGTGGCTCAGCTAAACAAGGGCGTAACCGCAAAAACCAAGCGATTTTACCGCTAAAAGGAAAAATCTTAAACGTCGAAAAAGCCCGTTTTGATAAAATGCTCTCATCACAAGAAGTGGCGACTTTGATCACGGCGTTAGGTTGTGGTATTGGCCGCGATGAATATAACCCAGATAAAATGCGGTATCACAGTATTATTATTATGACCGATGCCGATGTTGATGGTTCTCATATTCGTACATTATTATTAACATTCTTCTATCGTCAAATGCCAGAAATTATTGAGCGTGGTTATGTCTATATTGCCCAACCACCATTATATAAGGTCAAAAAAGGTAAGCAAGAGCAGTACATCAAAGATGATGAAGCAATGACGCAGTTTCAAATTACCTTAGCGCTAGAAGGTGCCTCGCTACATGTAAACGATCATGCGCCAGCTATCTCTGGTGAAGCGTTAGAGAAATTAATTGCTGAATATCAGCAAGTCCAAAAACTGATCAATAAAATGGAGCGACGTTATCCAAAAGCGTTATTAAATGAGCTTATTTATCAACCAACATTAACGGAAGCGCAACTTAAAGATCAAAACCAGATCAAAGATTGGATAGCTGCCCTTTCAGAAAGTTTAAAACAAAAAGAACAGAATGGTAGTGGATATAGCTATACCATTACGGAAAATGCGGAACGTCAATTGTTTGAACCAATGTTAACGATTCGAACTCATGGCGTGGATACCGATTATGCTCTAGATTTAGGCTTTATCTATAGTAATGAGTACCAAAAATTATGTCATTTAGGTGAACAATTACGTGGATTAATTGAAGAAGGCGCTTTCATCAAGCGTGGTGAACGAACACAATCAATTACTCAGTTTGAACAAGCAATTGATTGGTTAATGAAGGAATCACGCCGTGGTTTAGCTATTCAGCGTTATAAAGGTCTAGGAGAGATGAATCCGGATCAACTCTGGGAAACAACCATGGACCCACAAAGTCGTCGTATGTTACAAGTAACGGTTAAAGATGCGATTGCTGCTGATGAATTATTTACCACATTGATGGGTGATGCGGTTGAACCTCGCCGCGCCTTTATTGAGGAAAATGCGCTTAAAGTGGCTAATTTAGACTTTTAATGATGAGCTATCCCAGCACCCGTATTGAGGTAATATATCTGACCTAATAAAAATCAGATCCATCCATAACAAACAAATAAAAAACCAGGCAACTATGTCTGGTTTTTTATTGATTAAATTTTTTCTAAGTTCATCTCAATCATCATATATAAATACAGATAATAGTTAGGATTAAATTATAATAAACGCGGCTTTTAAAAATATAGCAGATCACTTTAGCATAAATTTATGGTGGTATAGTTTCAATAAAAGCAGTGGAAATAAACGCAATAAATTACCAAGAAAAAGAGTATTTATAACTAGCAATAAACGAGTTCAAAGAGATTAAGTAAAAATATAATTTATACTTACAAAGATTGTTTTCTCAAATTAAATCAATATTATCAATAGCATTGATTAAAGTCTATTTAAAATTAAAATAAGGGATAATCGTTATCTTTTTGAATCACATTCATTAGTCTAACTAAATTAGTTACTGTGACCACGAGTACTTCCTAATTTTTAGTCACACTTATATATAGCAGAGTCAAAATAACAGTTCGTTAGAAAAATGTTTAAATATCATTATAAATAAAATAAAACCTACCTTAGATAGCACAAAACAATTAAAGGCGTATTAAATAAACAAGCCTATCCTTATCACAAATCGCTACTGTTAGATCAATTCATCTTGACCTATCTTGGTATTCCTGATTTAAACCAAAATATTGACTACTAGGCGATGAATATAATTTTAGCTTAAATTTATCTGTTAAAAGATCACAGTATTAATTAGTGTGAGACGTCGTTATTGAATAGAATGTACCACTATATAGATATATCTGAAGTATTATCTGGTTAAATTCAATATTGATTTAAATGAATAAAAAACAGTTACTACACCCTGTTATATGGATACACAGCCTATCTTACATGGATATCCCCCCTTTGAGTATCAAAAGCAAAGCTAATTTATAACCAATCACTGTAAGAATTAAGATACTTATATGATAAATTGGATAATGAAAATAGAATTTTATTTACTATCAGTAAAAACATCTTTTTGTTCAATAAAGATTAATACCTAACAGAGTATTTTATCCGAAGTATCATAGTAGCAGATACCTTTACCAATTAGGCAAGCTTATTGAAATCGCTCGCCTATAGTATTAGTTAAGTCAAAAGCAGTAATAGCCTAGTATTATTTAACCTATTTATTTAAAGATCCAATATCGTTTCGCCAAAAGTAGGAAACTAATAATTGAGATAGCAACAAAGATAGCACCAACGAAACCTACATAAGCCACTGAGCTATGGATAATGACCTGACTTCCAACCAATGCGCCACCACCAATCCCAATATTATAAATTCCTGAATAAAATGCATTGGCGACATCATTTGCATCTGGCGCAGCATCTAGTACCTTGCTTTGTAGTGACATACCAATCATAGTGATAGCCACACCCCAGCATAAACATAATAGAAGAACAAGGTATTCATTGGTTGCGACAAACCAAAGTAACATTAAACAGAACCATAAAAGAAATAATGGCACCAAAAATATTGGTATTGGGTATTTATCTAAATAATAAGGGAAGAGTAAACTACCTAATATTCCTGCAAAACCAATACATAATAGCATTAATACAATCGCTTTATTACTGTAACCACCTATATTTAACATAAAAGGCGTAATATAGGTATATGCCGTAAAATGACCAACAATGGTAATTGCAGTTAATCCGTAAACACATAATAATGTTGGGCGTTTAAATAGCGCTAGGGCTAGTCGCACAGAATTGCTACTCGTGCTTGGTGACGTTGGTATCAAGTAGGCTAATGCAATCGTGACGAGTAATGCCGCCGCACCAATAACTAAAAACGTCACTCGCCATCCAGCTATTTGCCCAATTATAGTTCCAATAGGAACCCCTAATACGGTGGCTATCGACGTGCCAGCAACAATAAGTCCCATAGCACGCGCTCGCTTACCAACAGGTGCTAATCTTACCGCTAATGGCGTAATAATTGACCAGAAAACAGCATGAGCACAGGCAATACCAATGCGTGCAATCATCAGTGTAGTAAAATTCCATGCTACACCGGCAAGTAAATGGCTGGCGATAAAAATAGTAAATAAACCAATTAGCAATTTATGCCGTTCAATTTTGGCCGTTAGAATCGTCAATGGTAACGACAGTAACGATACACACCAAGCGTAAACAGTGATTAATAATCCAGTATGCGCAACATTCATAGAAAAACTTTCGGCAATATTGGTTAATAATCCTACAGGCACAAACTCAGTAGTATTAAAAACAAAAGCGGCAATCGCTAAACAAAACACCGATGACCAAACCTTGGTTTTAGATCTCATCTCATTCATAGATTAACGTTTTCTCAGCAAACAGTGACAATAATTATCATATAAAAAATGGAAGATATAGGCGCTAAAGCATATAGATAAAAATATAAAATTTTCTCAATAGCTATTGGGCGATTTAATCATGTATAAAATAAAAATAAACCACATAAGAATTATGTGGTTTATTATTTAAAATCATTAACATTCGTTGTAAAGCAGCCTACTACTATCTTTTAGAAACGTGTTGGATAGCTTCACCGCCCGATTCTATATCTTGGCCAACACCATGCACGGTATGACAGGCAGTTAATAAAAAACAGCTAATTGCAATAATGAAAGTCAATTTTTTCATGTTACTCATCCTTAAATCTTTTAATGTCCAATTCATCATCATCATTGTCAATGAACAAGATAAAACCTTATATAGTCCACTGATTTTGTTATCATAATTGGCTCTATGTTTAAAATCAAAGGCTATTACTTTGTATTATCACAATCTTATCAACAGGGAAATAGTGATAAATTTATCCATGAATTCAGTTAAAATAGTATTGAATAATTAGATTATTTATATATTATTTTTATCTTATTGATTTAATCTATTTAACGAATTAACGCATGGTTAACGTATGACGCTGCAACAACTTAAATATATTATTGAAATCGCTCGCTGTGGTTCAATTAATGAAGCAGCAAAAAAATTGTTTATTACGCAACCAAGTTTATCGTCTGCCGTGAAAGAGCTTGAGCAACGTCTTGGCATTGAGATTTTTGTCCGGTCAAGCAAAGGGGTGTCGTTATCATCTGAAGGCGTAGAATTTTTAAGTTATGCTAGACAAGTGGTTGAACAAACTGAGCTACTTGAACAGCGTTATATCAATAAGAAACCGACCAAACGATTATGCAGTATCTCAACCCAGCACTATGCATTTGCTGTTAATGCTTTTGTAAATTTAATAAAAAATAATAATTCAGATGAATATGAATTTACTTTACGTGAAACGCGGACTTATGACATCATTACCGATGTAGCTTCATTTAAAAGTGAAATAGGCATTATCTATCTAAATGATTTTAATCGTAAAGTATTAAGCCGTATCTTAAAACAACATCACTTAAAATTCACCCCGCTTTTTGAAGCCAGTCCTCATGTCTTTATGAGTAAAAAGCATCCATTAGCAAAACAAAATTCAGTAACGCTCAGTCAGTTAGAGGATTTTCCTTATCTCTCTTTTGAACAAGGCGACTATAATTCATTCTATTTCTCAGAAGAGATTTTAAGTACGGTCTATCATAAAAAAAATATCTATGTGAGCGATCGGGCAACATTATTTAATTTATTGATAGGTTTAAATGGTTATACTATTAGTACTGGAATATTAAATAGTGATCTAAACGGATCGGATATTGTCGCCATTCCTTTAGAGGTAAAAGAAAAAATTTTAGTGGGTTGGATCACAACGGCTAATGCGTATTTAAATCAGACCGCGCAAAGCTATATTATTGAATTGGAGAATCTAATTCGTCAATATGGATTTCAATTGGTGAAATAAAATAGTTGATAATAGAATCAATAAACTATGTCATTAATTTATTAATTCTATTATCAAATTTATAATTCGTCTATGTGATGACCAAGTTATTTAGGTAAGGTAATTAGTTTATTCCGTATCTGCTGAGTTGCCGCAACGATATTTTTTAAACTCGCTACCGTTTCTTTTTCGCCACGCGTTTTTAAACCGCAATCAGGATTAATCCATAATTTGGTTTTATCCACTTCAAATAACATCTGTTCAATGGTTTGACTAATTTCAGCCACCGTCGGAATACGTGGAGAATGAATATCATATACCCCTGGTCCCACTTCTGTTTTAAATTGCTGAGCTTTAAGTACTTTAATAATTGATAAATTAGAGCGTGAGGCTTCAAAAGAGATCACATCTGCATCCATATTATCAATATCACTTAAAATATCTTCAAACTCACTATAACACATATGGGTATGTATCTGAGTGTCACTTTTTACACCACTATGTACCAATCTAAATGCCGGTATCGCCCAATCAAGGTAACTAATGTGCCACTCTTGTCGTCTTAACGGTAATTTTTCTTTTAATGCGGCTTCATCAACCTGAATTACCCGAATACCTGCGGCCTCCAGATCCAAGACTTCTTCTCGAATCGCTAATGCAATTTGTAATGCTGAGTTACGTAATGAAATATCTTCACGAGGGAATGACCAGTTTAAAATTGTTACTGGCCCAGTTAGCATCCCTTTAACTGGTTTGTCAGTTAGTTTTTGGGCATAAACAGTGTAATCAACGGTGATAGGTCCCTTACGTGCTACATCGCCCCAAATAATAGGTGGTTTAACACAACGTGTACCATAAGATTGTACCCAGGCTTTTTCTGTAAAAATAAATCCCTCTAATGCTTCACCAAAAAATTCTACCATATCGTTGCGTTCAAATTCACCATGAACGAGTACATCTAAACCAATTTGTTCTTGTAATGCTATACAATCGGCGATCTGTTTTTCAATAAAATGGCGATAATCGATAGCTGAAATAGTGCCTTGTTTGAACTTAGCACGATAGGTTCTAATTTCCGCCGTCTGTGGAAATGAGCCAATAGTTGTGGTTGGTAATAGCGGTAAATTAAATGCCTGTTTTTGTATTTGTTCACGCTGAGTAAATTCTGGATGACGTATAAAATCGTCATCGACTAATTTCGCTACTCGTTCGTTAACTTGGGTATTTTCAGTGTAACGGGACTGGGTAAACAGTTCTTGATTGGCGGTATACATCGCATGATGAGTATAATCTTTTTCGGCAATTAAGGTTTTTAACTGATTTAATTCAGTTAGCTTTTCTTGGGCAAAAGCAAAATAACGTTTTTGCGTATCAGTCAATTTGGTTTCATTATTCAGCGTATAGGGCACATGCAATAATGAGCAAGAGGTATTGATTACGACGTTATTTGCCTTACTGGCTATGGATTTTAATCGTTCAAGGGTGTGTTGATAATTATTTTTCCAAATATTTTTCCCATTAACGACACCAGCAAATAGCACTTTATCTTGAGCAAAGCCATATTTTTCTATTAATTTAAGTGAGTATTCACCTTCGACAAAATCTAAACCAACTCCATCGAAAGGTAATTGATTGACACGTTCATAAGCATCACGAATATCACCAAAATAAGTTTGTAATAAGACTTTAGTTTGCCCTTTATGTTTTAATATGCCGTCATAAAGCTGGGTAAATAAGGCTAAATCACTTAAAGTTAGATCAAGAACTAACGCCGGTTCATCTATTTGTACCCACGTTACCGAAAGTTGATTTAATTGTTCTAACAATGAACGATAGGCGTTGATCATTGCAGATACAAAATCTTTGGATTGACGATTACCGCTATAACGCGCTAGTTTTAAGAAAGTAAAAGGCCCTATTACAACCGGTTTAGTTTCAATATTAAGGGCTTTCGCTTGTTGGTATTCGTCAAATAATTTAGTCCCCGTTAATTTCAATTCAGTTTGATTATCTAATTCTGGTACTAAATAATGATAGTTGGTATTAAACCATTTTTTCATGGCTAATGCTTTAACATCCCCTTTTTCTCCTTGATAACCGCGAGCCATGGCAAAATAAGCGGCCAATGGCGAGAGATCGAGCGTACGATAACGATGAGGAATCGCATTAAATAAAATCGCGGTATCTAACATTTGATCATAAAAAGAGAAATCATTTGAGGAGATAAAATCTACCTGCGCCTGATGTTGGATTTGCCAATGGGTTTCACGCAATAATTTAGCAGTAGCTTGTAATGCCTCTTCGCTACTTTCACCTTTAAAATAGTTCTCTGTCGCGAATTTTAATTCTCTTAAAAGACCAATACGTGGATAACCAATAACTGCTGTTTTCATTTTAATCTTTCCCTGTCTGTTTTTTAAGTAAATAAAAACATAACATAAAAGATCCTTATAGGATATATGCTTAATTTTTATAAATACATATAGATTAAACCTATATCAATGCCTAACTTACTGTTTAAACAACAAATAAATAGCCACTAGGCTATTTATGGGGAATCATCAATATAAAATAATTGATAAAAAATGCCACTTAGTTAAAGTGGCATAAATGAGCGCATACCTTATTTAGCATTCAAAATGAGTATCGTGACAAATTTAATCCATTACCAATTAAGATCAAATACCTCTATATTTTGTTGTCCGCCATAAATATCATACCATGGCGTGGCGTACTGTTTTAAAATTGCGTTGAGCTCTTCAACATTTTGGCGGCCGACGGTATCTAACCATTTTAGTAATCCATCACGCCCACCTTTAGCATAAGCAGCGACACCTTCGAACCAAGTTGCGCGCCCGCCCAAAATACCGCTATAGTTTGCCCCAGCTTCACCCGCAAATCGCAATTGTTGATGAAAGCGCTGTGTTGGAACGCCGGCACTTAAATAAATAAATGGTCTTGTTGCCGCTTCGCTAGCTTGACGGAAATAAGTCTCGGCTTGTTTTTGCGTATAAACTTCAGGTTGATTGTCATTAAATCCAGCGACATAATTAAATAATACGGGAACTTCAACTTTTAAAATATCAATATGATATTGATCTTTAGTGAATTCTTTAATCGTATCAATCACTTTTTGGGGTTTAATTTGGGCAAATTCGGGACTTTTATCATCAGTGATATGATTATCATAAACAATAGGTTCAACAAAAACCGGCATATCGCTAGCACGAGCTTCTTCGCCTAAACGCTCTAAAAAAGCATGTTTTTTGTCTAAAATATCTTGGGGATCATCGGGATTATAGTATACTAATACTTTCGCCGCATCCGCTCCCTTTTTAATTAAACGTTGTAGTGATTCTTCTGGTAGTAATTCTGGCAAACGGCCTGGTGTATTGACATCATAGCCGGTTTTTTCATAGGAGAGGATTAACCCCGCATTGGCATTTTTCTTTGCAATACCCTTAAATCCTAACTCTTCATCTAAGAGAATGGCGCTAACATATTTGGTCAGTTCTTGTGATACGAGCTCTTTAAACTCATAAACCATATCGATATGATAGGCATCCTTACCTACTGCATTTTGCATCATTTTGACCATAGAACCACGTTGATCAATCGCTAAGGCTGCGATTATCCCATCCTGATTAGCGACGCGATTCATACGTTCAAACTTACCACGAGACATCTTTACTTTCGTACGCATTGCAAATCCTCCTTCCTTCGTTCATTTTATTGTAGACCTCGCGATATAAAGCTGCAATGTAAAACATGACTAATAAAGATTAAATAAAATAAAAATACTATTTATACCCCATTAACAATTGTTTGGATATTTAGACGAATGATAATATTTTGAAATATATTCAATTTTATTGCATAATTATGTAATATTTAGTGATTTTAAAGACCTTTAATAATTAAACTCAACATAGCGAGATGATACGTTGTTGTGTCGAATAACCTAGTTATAGATTTATTGACCTATAACGCTTATCAATATGTTATTAACCAGTAAGGTCAAGATGAGATTAACACCCAATATGGATAACATGACTAAACCTGACGATTTAGCTAAGCTATTTAAAGAATTACTTCGTCAAGAGACATTTAGCTCACAAATTGAGATTGTTCAAGCATTGCAACAATATGGCTTTGAGAATATTAACCAATCTAAAGTATCACGTATGCTGACTAAATTTGGTGCTGTACGAACTCGTAATAGTAAAATGCAAATGGTTTACTGTTTACCGGCTGATATCAGCGTGCCGTCTACAAGTAGCCCATTAAAAAATTTGGTATTGGATATTGATTACAACCATTCTATGGTGGTTATCCATACCAGCCCAGGTGCGGCACAATTGATTGCCAGATTATTAGATTCTATTGGTAAATCAGAAGGGATTTTAGGGTCGATTGCTGGCGATGATACCATTTTTAGTACGCCAACGCTAAATAGTACCGTTGAGCAACTATATCAAACTATCGTCGATCTATTTGAACAAGAGCTTTAAGCCATCTATTCCCTGAAAGTGAATGTATATGCCATTCAGGGAACGATGGATTTTAGATATTGCTATAGGCGTCTACTCACCACCTTCATCGTATTGACGACATAAAACCAGGGTCTCTTCTATTAACCTACGTGCAATAGTGCTATAAGGGGGAATAACAGGTAGTGATTGATAATGATACCAATCGGCCTCAATCAGCTCCTCAGTATCAATCATTATTTCGCCTGACTCGTAATCAGCTAAGTAAGCTAACATTATTGAGTTGGGAAAAGGCCAAACTTGCGACGCAACATAACGAATATTTTTTATCGTAATGTTGGTCTCTTCAAATACCTCACGCTGCACCGCTTCCTCTATCGTTTCACCCACTTCAACAAAGCCCGCTAGCACCGTATAAATAGGGTTTTGCTGATGTCGAACATGCTTCGCTAATAAAATTTTATTTTTATTACGTATGCCGACAATAATCGAAGGCGCAATTTGTGGATAGTAGCGCTGCTGACAATAGTTACATAAACAGCACCATTCGGTTTGACTAATAGACATTGGCTTATTGCAGTACCCACAAAATTGGTGTGACGCATAAAAATCCGCCAGCTGTACGGCGCGCCCTGCCAATTTGAATAATCCATCGTCGACATTGCCCAATAAGCATTTAAGCCAACACATCTCTGCTGGCATTTCATGACCAACAAACCAGACCGTTTGCTCTTTCCAGTGACCGATTTGTTGAGCGGTCAAGCCTGTTAATTGCCATTGCTGGGCATGACCATAGGGAATATCACCCTGTGGTAACCATAACTTGCCTTTAGCACTAATAAGCCAAAGCCCCTGTTCACTTCCAGTTAATTTAATTTGAGCAAGTTGCATTATTGATACGCCAATGTTTTATGGGTAGACATCACTACCGTAATGATATGTGATGCTCAGATAAAAAAAGAACGATCCTTGGATCGTTCTTTTTTGCTCGCTTATTTTTTCTTTTTCTTCTCATGAAGACCTTTTCTCTCAAGCTCCCAATAAATAATTTTTTGTTGGGCAATAGTAAAAATATTACTAACAGTGTAGTAAAGCACTAAGCCTGATGGGAACCATAGGAAGAAAACGGTAAAGATGACAGGCATAAACATCATCATCTTTTGTTGCATCGGATCAGTAACTGGCGTCGGTGACATCTTCTGAATTAAGAACATCGTACCACCCATTAATAGTGGCAGAATATAATAAGGATCCTGTGCCGATAAATCCTGAATCCATAATGCAAATGGTGCATGGCGCAATTCAACTGAATTACCTAACATATAGTATAATGCGAGGAAAATTGGCATTTGAATTAATACCGGCAGACACCCACCTAACGGATTCACTTTTTCTTGACGATAAAGTGCCATCGTTTCTTGGCTTAAACGTTGTCTATCATCACCATAGCGTTCTTTTAATGCTTGTAAGCGTGGTTGCAATACTTTCATTCTCGCCATTGAACGATACTGTGCACGGGTTAAAGGGAATAAAATACCACGCACAATAAATGTGATGATAATAATTGCCACGCCCCAATTAGTCACAAAACTTTGAATAAATTTTAACAAATGAAATAGTGGTTGGGATAAGAACCATAACCAGCCATAGTCTACGATAAGATCAAGATGTTTAGCTGTTGCTGCCAATTGATCCTGAAGTTCAGGACCTAACCACAAACTTGCTTTAAGTACTTGTTCTGATGCTGGGGCAATAGTGATGGTTTCACCTTTAAATCCAACTAAAGCAACACTGTTCTTATTAACCGATTTAGTATAAAGCACATTATCTTGATTTTGTGCAGGAACCCAAGCTGAAGCAAAATAGTGCTGTAACATCGCCACCCAGCCATGTTGGGTAGATTCATTCAGATTACGTTTACTAATTTCATCAAAATCATATTTTGAGTAATTGCTATTATCACTTGAAAAGGCAGCGCCACGATAAGCATGTTGCCCCAAGCCACTGCCACCTTCTGTGGTTGCATTTTCTGGTAACTTCATGGTTTGTTTTAACTGACCATACATAGCGACGTCAATCGGTTGAGATGTCTGGTTAGTAATATGATAATTCACATCAATAGCATATTTACCGCGATGTAATACAAACTCTTTAACAAAGACTTTACCGTTTTCTGTGTAAGTCATTGGAATATGCAGTTCATCCACCCCATCCGCTAGTTCAAATTGCTGTTGTGCTACCGTATAGATTGGACGTAAGCCGCCTTGTAAGGTACTATCAGGCCCATCACGGCCAATAAGCCCGCTTTCAGCAATATAGATGAAGTCAGGATGCGTCATTAGCAACTGATAAGGTTGATCGGATTTTAGTGTCTGATCATATTTAAGCAACTGAGCAGATTGTATATCACCACCATAAGTATTAATGGTTAATGATAAAACGTCAGATTTAACAGTAATCAATTGACTTAACTGAGTGCCATCAGCACTTTTATTAACAAGTTGACCTGCAGTCTGATCGATCTTTTCAGGTTTTGGCGCTAGCTTATCTGCATGCCAAGTTTGCCAAATCATGAGAGACACAAAAAGTAATGCCATGAAAAAAATATTACGTTGAGATGTCATTAGTGTTTTCTCTATAAAATCAATCTTTTGGTGGAACTGGATCTTCGCCACCAGCGTGTAAAGGATGACATTTTAATATACGTTTAACCATTAGCCAACTACCTTTTAACAAACCAAAGCGACGAATAGCAACGATAGCATAATGAGAACAAGTCGGTTGAAAACGACAATGTGGACCTAATAACGGACTAATAAATCGTTGATAACCACGTATTAGTAAAATTAGACCTTTTGCTCCATAAGAAGTGATGTGCGTTTGATTCGATGACATAACTGCCCCAACAGTTCAATAACTTGCTGATTATCTAGACCTATCACAGCCGTACGAACCATAAGTACAAAATCCATCTTCGGCAATTGATACTGGTTTAAGCGATAGAATTCACGCGCAAGACGCTTAATGCGATTACGATCATGGGCACGCTTAAGCTGCTTTTTAGCAATAGCAAAACCTAATCTAGGATAAGCAAGCTGATTATTACGCGCTAAGATAGTTATGTACGGAGAACCCGCTCGCAGCGGCTCCTGAAAGACATAACCAAAACTGGCGGGAGTTAACAGACGTAACTCCCGAGGGAATGTGAGCTTAACCACTCAACAATTCAAATAACAAGCAGAAAATTAGCTGCTTGATACAGATAAACGAACGCGGCCTTTAGCTCGACGACGAGCCAATACCTGACGACCATTTTTAGTTGCCATACGAGCACGGAAACCGTGAGTACGATTACGTTTTAAAACTGAAGGTTGAAATGTGCGTTTCATGACGATTTATACCTAAATCAAAATTATCATTATTTAAAATAGGGAAAGCCCTACATCGATTAAGAGGTCAAAATTCTACCTATAAATCACTAATTAGTCAATGATAAATCCGTCAATTATTACCTTTTATACTTAAGGTCCAAATTGGATTAACTAGTAAATCGAGTCTAAAATAATTAAGCATATTCAATCCATCTTTTTAGTAAAATAAAAAACTAATGTGATTAACTAATTCATGCCGTTTATTTAATTACATAGACATTGGATTAAATCTCCCATTTCCTTTATAAAATAGACTTATTAATTTATTTTTACCTAAAATTTAAATAATAATTAACCATTTAACAATCAAATAAATAGTATAAAACGATTAAAATTATATGGTCTTTATATAGATTTCTTTTCTATATAAAAGTAGGATAAGCCGACTATTGAAAAATGGAATAGTACTGATGTTATCAGTACTTATGTTTACTAAAGGAAGGAGCAAATAATGGGAATTATTACTTGGATTATTTTAGGTCTTATCGCTGGCTGGTTAGCTAAATTTTTTATGCCAATTGGTAGTGTGGGCGTGGTAAAAACCATGTTATTAGGGATTGCAGGAGCTTTGATTGGTGGCTATATCAGCACCTTCTTTGGCTGGGGTTCCGTAACTGGTTTTAATTTCCCAAGCATTATTATTTCAGTCTTAGGCGCAATTGCTTTAATTTATGTTTATCGTTTATTGAAAAAATAATGAATTAATATAGTCATAGCCATAAAAAAGCTGTTTTTATGGCTATGACTTTCCCCTCTTTTTAGGTTGTTCGACCTTCATACTTCCATTATTTATTAACTTATTATATTTTTTTATATCCCTTACCCGCTTATCAGATTTATTTGCATCACAATTGGTAGCTACCTATTGACACATAAAACAGAATCGTTAATGCTATATCTTATATGACGTATATAACGTCATATAGCGTCCATTTGGACAAAACGATTTTATATTGTTATCGATCACACAACATAATTCAGAGTAGAGATATAAAGAAGAGGCACATTACTCAGGCAAGCTATTTTAGGCATTAATGCGATTAATTTTAGCTAAAGGGAAATAATGCCAAGGTTTGGTCCTTAATCATCATAAGATCAAATCGACCACAGGGGCTAATCCCTTTGGGTTGTCACCTTATTATTTAATATGATTATTAAAATGGGTGGAGCGCTTCATGGTTAAAACTGCGTTATTTAATCTTTTTCGCTCGAACCTTTGTTCAAAACCTTTTTTGATACGAGGAATTCATGAATACAGTAGCCAATCACGATTTTGTGATAGCCAAATTTGGTGGTACCAGTGTCGCTGATTATCAGTCGATGTGCCATAGTATTGATATCGTCTTATCTAATCCTAATATTAAAGTGGTAGTGCTTTCTGCCTCAGCTGGAATCACCAATTTGCTGGTAGCGCTAGCTGAAGGACGTAATCCAGATATCCGTGAGCAACACATCCAGAAAATTCAAGCAATACAATACGAAATTCTGCAGCATTTAACCGATAATCAAACGGCAAAAGCGTATATTGATCAAATCATTGTCAATATTAGTGCACTATCCGAAGCCGCAAGTTTAGCGACCTCATGCGCTTTGACAGATGAATTAGTGAGCCATGGTGAATTAATGTCATCTTATCTATTTACGCAATTGCTCAAACAAAAACAGGTTAATGCGATATGGTTTGATGTGCGTAAAGTATTGCGTACTGATGACAACTTTGGTAAAGCAGCGCCTCAATTCAAACAAATTAAACAACTTTGTTGTGCCCATTTAAAATCTATAACCGAAAAACAATTAGTTATCACTCAAGGTTTTATCGGTAGTGAACTGAGCGGTAAAACCACCACGCTTGGACGTGGGGGCAGCGACTATTCCGCGGCGCTTTTAGGCGAAGCATTAAATGCAACTCGTATTGATATCTGGACAGATGTCGCTGGCATTTATACCACCGATCCAAGAATTACTCCTAATGCTAAACGAATTGATGATATTACGTTTGCTGAAGCCTCAGAAATGGCCACATTTGGTGCGAAAGTATTACATCCTGCAACGTTAGTTCCCGCGGTACGTAGTAATATTCCTGTGTTCGTTGGTTCAAGTAAAGCGCCAGAAGAAGGGGGGACAATTGTTTATAATTCCAAAAATATTACTTCCACCTTACCTTTATTTAGAGCTATTGCTCTGCGTCGTAAACAGACCTTATTAACGTTACATAGTTTAAATATGTTGCATGCACATGGTTTTTTAGCCAACGTGTTTGATATTATGGCAAGACATAATATTTCCGTTGATCTCGTCACGACGTCAGAAGTAAATATAGCTTTAACATTAGATACAGCAGGGACGAATACCAATGGCAATAATTTATTAACGGATGAATTGCTTAAAGAATTATCTGAATTATGTCATGTACAGGTAGAAGATAATCTAGCTTTAGTCGCTATCATTGGTAATCAATTAACCGAAGCCAAGGGAATGACGACGCAAGTTTTCAATACGTTATCTTCTTTTAGCATTCGCCTTTCTTGTTACGGTGCGAGTACGCATAATATTTGCTTTCTCGTTAATAGTAATGATGCCGATACTCTGGTGCAAAAATTACACCACAGCCTTTTCGAATAATCATGGTATGACAATCAGATGATGTCTCTCATCATCTGATTGATTTATCCAATTAAATCTATATTTATTTGTCTATATATTGTTTTAGGATTATTCATTATTTGCATATAAATAGACAACTGCTTACGCTTCTATTTAAGTTGTTACGTGTATTTAAAGCGACTAACCTATCCCAAGTAAGAGTCGTGTTACATTTCTAATTTAATTAAAATTTTGGTATATTAAATTAAATACCAACTCATATCATAGTTTATACTTAACAACTACAACGGATAATTAGTCATGCTTAAGATCTTCAACACCCTGACCCGAGAAAAGGAAGCGTTTAATCCCATCCACCCAAATAAAGTAGGAATGTATGTCTGTGGTGTCACGATTTATGACTTGTGTCATATTGGTCACGGACGTACCTTTGTTGCTTTTGATGTTGTGAGTCGTTATTTACGTTTTTTAGGTTATCAATTAACTTATGTGCGTAATATTACCGATGTTGATGATAAAATTATTAAACGAGCACGAGAAAACGGGGAATCGTGTCAACAACTCACTGAGCGCATGTTAACCGAGATGTATCGAGATTTTGATGCATTAAATATCCAACGTCCTGATCAAGAGCCACGTGCGACTGCGCATATGGCTGATATTATTGAATTAGTTAATACTCTTATTAAACGCGGTCATGCTTATGTTGCCACTAACGGAGATGTAATGTTCTCCGTTGAAAGTGATAACCATTACGGATTATTGTCTCGACAAAATTTAGAACAGCTACAAGCTGGAGCACGTGTAGAAGTAACCGAGGTAAAACGTAATCCAATGGATTTTGTGCTCTGGAAAATGTCAAAACCGAATGAACCAAGTTGGGACTCCCCATGGGGAAAAGGTCGTCCGGGTTGGCATATTGAATGTTCAGCAATGAATAACAATGTCTTGGGTCATCATTTTGACATTCATGGTGGCGGTGCTGATTTAATGTTCCCTCATCATGAAAATGAAATTGCTCAATCGACTTGTGCTCACGATGGACAATACGTTAATTATTGGATGCACTCTGGCATGGTGATGGTCGATCATGAAAAAATGTCCAAATCATTAGGCAATTTTTTTACTATTCGTGATGTTCTTAAACATTATGATGCCGAAAGTGTAAGATATTTTTTACTCTCTGGTCATTATCGTAGTCAACTTAATTATAGTGAAGAAAATCTAAAACAAGCAAGAATCGCACTTGAGAGATGGTATACCGCCTTGCGTGATACACATAATGTTGAAATGGATTATCAAGATAATCCTTACTATCACCGCTTTTGTATGGCAATGAATGACGATTTCAATACCCCTGAGGCCTATTCAGTACTATTTGATCTTGCTTCGGAAATTAATAAAGCCAAAGCAGAAGACAACTTACTGAAAGCAAACCAATCAGCTACATTATTACGTTATCTTGCTAATAATGTACTAGGACTATTAACCCAAGATCCGCAAGCCTTTTTACAAGGCAAGAATGATGAGGTTGATGTCGCTCATATAGAAGCCCTAATTAAGCAGCGTAATGAGGCCCGAGCAACTAAAAATTGGGCACTTGCTGATGCTGCCCGTGATCAGCTAAATCAGTTAAATATTGTTCTTGAAGATGGTCCGACAGGTACTACTTGGCGTAAAAAAAGTCTTTAAATAGCTTTATCATAAAATCAACTAATTACAATGATTAGTTGATTTTATGATAAGTATCCACTATCTACTCCTTTAGCCCTACCCTTGCTATTTTTAATTAACCTAAAATAAGCGTCGATAGTAAGAAATAAGTAATAATTAGCCTTATTCCTCTTTAAATTACCAGAGACCAATTGAACATAAGATAAACCGATGACCTTATCTTTTTGGTACTAAAAAATCTGCTTCGCCATAGAAACTATCATTAACTTAATCGTTCAATGAGTTAGAATGAGTTGGTTTATCAGCTAGCTGGCGGTCAATAGAAGATAACATACCCCGCAATATATTTAATTCTTGTACTTCTGGTCTTGCACGCGTATATAAACGACGTAAGCGATTAATAACCTGCCCTGGATGATTAGTTTTAATAAATTGCGTATTAATCAAGGTTTTTTCCAAATGCTCATAAAATCGCTCTAACTCTTCGGATTGTGGATATTCCCTCGCTTTTTCTGGTGACATAAAATGGTCTGGCTGAGATGATCTCGCTAACATTGCCATACGAATTTCATAAGTCAATATTTGTACCGACATGGCAAGATTTAATGAACTATATTCGGGATTCGCTGAGATAGCGACATGATAATGGCATTTTTGTAACTCGTCATTCGTTAATCCTACCCGTTCCCGACCAAACACTAAGGCAACCTGCCCCTCATACGCTTCGCTTACTATTTTCTCGCCGCAAGCACGCGATGCCAATACTGGCCATTGTAAACTACGTGAACGGGCGCTGGCGCCAATAACCAAACGACAGTCACCAATCGCTTCATCTAAGCTACGGGTAATCGTTGCATTTTTAATAATATCACTCGCCCCAGCGGCTAACGAAATCGCCTGTGAATCGGGTTTGACAATAGGATTAACCAAATAAAGATCAGAAATCCCCATCGTCTTCATGGCTCTTGCCGCTGACCCCATATTACCCGTATGCGATGTTTCGACTAATACAATGCGCACGCGATCTAAACAAGAAAAATTATTGATTGTCATATTATTGCCACAATTATTCGAAATATTACCAGTTATAATAACACAGAGGTGGTCAAGGTACGATAAATACTGGTATACTATGCGCCGAAATTGCATGACAATAGCAATTGTCAGTTCTGTTCTTTAACATCAATTGGAAAAAACTTATGCATCCTATGCTAAATATTGCTGTGCGCGCGGCACGTAAAGCGGGCAATTTAATTATTCGATCACATGAAAATCCTGATTCAATTCAAGTAGATAAAAAAAGTGCTAATGATTTTGCAACGAATATTGATCGTGCAGCTGAAGCCTTAATTATTGAAACGATTAAGCGTGCTTATCCTGATCATACAATTATTGGCGAAGAAAGCGGTTTGGCTAAAGGTAACGATAGCGAAACGCAATGGATTATTGACCCAATTGATGGTACAACTAACTTTATTAAAGGTTTTCCTCACTTCTCTATTTCTATCGCAGTACGTGTAAAAGGTCGTACTGAAGTCGGTGTTGTTTATGATCCAATGCGTAATGAGCTATATACGGCATCTCGTGGTCAAGGAGCACAATTAAATGGTTATCGCATTCGCGTGTCTAATGCTAAGGATCTTAACGGCACATTGCTGGCAACGGGTTTACCTTTTAAAGCGAAACAATTCAGCGAAAATTATTTTCGTGTAATGGAAAAATTATTTACCAAAGTCGCCGATTTTCGACGTACTGGTTCAGCGGCGCTTGATTTAGCTTATGTTGCTGCAGGACGGGTTGATGGCTTTTTTGAAATCGGTTTAAAACCGTGGGATATTGCTGCTGGTGAAATTATTTTACGCGAAGCGGGTGGTGTCATCACTGATTTTGCTGGTGGTGTAAACTATATGGCTTCAGGTAATATTGTTGCTGGTAATCCTAAACTGGTTAAAGACTTTATCAGTTTTACTCAAAATGATTGGATTGATGTTTTAAAACGTTAACTCGCTATTTATATTATTTATCTCTCTTACTTAAAGTAAGAGAGATTTTCCTCTCTTCTACCCACTAATTCCATCAGTTACTTATCGTAATATTATAAGTTAGCGATATAAAAACTAATCTTGATAACATTGTAAATAATATGATGTTCATTGAATATAAAATACGTAAAAACACCATATAATTTCTACGTTATTTTTTACTAAAAACATATTTCTTTCTATAAATTTCATTTTTTTTACATTTCAATTTGACATCTTTACATAAAGCCGATAACCTAAACAACATAGATAAATTTACTAATTTATCTATAACAAAATAGTTAAAGAATTTATTACATCGTAACTAGAAAAGGAGTTATTATGAAACAACTAGATAAAAAACAAATGAAATCAGTTGCTGGTTCAGGTTTTGATTCATATTTCCCGACTTTCCCTGAGCAATTTTTTCCGATGGATTCTTGGTCGAATAGTAATCAATGGAGTAGCCAAAACATGGTTACTAACGGCTTTAATAATAATGGTATCTCTAATGGTAACGATAACAATGTCATTAGTAATGGCTCTTCTTCTAATAATTGGGTTAATTATTACAATTAATTTGGAAAGTCAATTTTTCTAATATTGCTTTGTAATCTTTATCTAATAAGCTTAAAGAATCATATTCTGTACTAATAGAATAAGGTTCCTAATTTAGACCTGCATTATTTTATTTCTATAATGTGGGTCTATTGTGTTTTGAGATTAAAAGCTATCTACTATCATATCATTAATACCGCCGATCTACATATTGGCAGCTTATACTGATGATAGTAAATTTACAGTTGTATGTGACGTTTTATAACAGACTAAAATAAAAACATATTGTTAACAAGTTCACAATGAAATAATTAGTCAAAAACAAATAAGTTAGTTGTTAGATCGGGCGCAGCATTAGGTAATATTAATAGCAAATAATTGAAATAAAATTCTAATAGGACTTATATATAGATTTTATACTAAAGCCCTCAGGTGGTGCATAAAAAACAACCGCAGTTTTAGTATGCCATTCAATATTTTTCAAGACTTTCACCCACTTTTTTATGCAAAGTTTGAGTGTTAGCTAAATGATGTTATTGCTATTTTTACCATTCTTTAAATGAAAATATTATCTATTAAGTTTTATAAAAACTTAAATTAGAAACTTATTCGGCTGGGTAATTATATTATTTCATAATCACCGAGAGAACTCAGTTTGCTTTAAATCAGATAACATATAATTATGAATAAATCTCTATTTCGCAATGTATTTCAATATAATAATACTCGCTGGCGAGGAAAAGCGCTGATTACGACTTTTTTCCCAAGCATTGTTATCAACAGCATTGCATTATTATTTATCGCGATATTTATTAGTTTTATTTTATTTGCACATTATCATCGTAGAATTCAAGTAAATGGGGAAATTATTACTCAGTATCTACCAGTAAATGTCTACGCCCCCCAACAAGGTTATGTGATTGAATTGCTAGCCTCAGTAGGCGATAATTTGAAAAAAGGCGATCCGCTCTATCGGCTTGATGTCAACAGGGTTACACAACAAGGAAAACTTAGCCAAAATATGGTCAATGTGATTCAGGATCAACTTAAACAGATTGATAGTCTGATTAAATTACTGGAAAAAAATAAAGATCATGCGCTAGAAAATACGCGTAATCAGCTCAAAATGCATCAAGATATGTATCAAAAGACCCTAAAATTACTCAATGACTCGGAAAAGGAATTAGCTCGACTCAAACTTAGCATTAAAGATTATAAAAATTATCTTGGTAAAGGATTAGTAACAAAAGATGAAGTAAACTATCAGCAGTATCTTTATCAACAACACCAAAATACCCATCAAAATTTTTATTCACAACTGATTCAAGAAGAACTACAACTGACAAATTTAACCAGTGATCTTACTACACAAGAACTTAAATTCTCCGATCAAATTTTGCAATATGAAGACCGCCGTTACGAGCTACAAAAACAGTTATTAGAAAATAACGCCAATGATACCATTATGATTAATTCCCCTACTGAAGGTAAATTAGAATCACTAAGTGTAACACTTGGTCAAATGGTCAATACTGGTGATAGTCTGGCACAAATTTTACCACAAAAAAATAATCCTTATTATGCAGTATTATGGTTACCAAATACGAGTGTTGCTTATGTTCATATTGGTGATAAGGTTAATATTCGATATGATGCCTTTCCTTTCGAAAAATTTGGTCAATTCCCTGGCAAAATTATTTCGATCTCGTCCGTTCCAACGTCAAAACAGGAGCTGAGCCAATATAATAGTGTACCCCATCAATTTAACACGCCATCAAACAGCAATTATTATAAAGCGATTGTTGCTTTACCTATACAGGAAATTATCGATAATGGTAAAGCCTTAACGTTAACCAGTGGCATGACTTTACAATCGACGCTCTTTTTAGAAAAAAGGGCATTATATCAATGGATGTTTACCCCTATTTATCGTATAAATAAAAGTATAAGTGGTGCAATTCATGGCTCAGAATAAGATTAAACAGCTACTCACTAAGTTAGATTTTTCTTTTTTACCTAGTGTACCATTAACATTACAAACTGAGGCATCGGAGTGTGGATTAGCGTCTCTTTCAATGATTTGTCGTTACTATGGAATGCAGATCGAGCTATTTTATTTACGACAAAAATTTGGGGTATCAATACATGGGGCAACCTTAGATGATTTAGCAAATTACGCAGAAAATTTGAATTTACAGACCAGAGCGTTATCCTTAGATCTGGATGAATTGTCACAATTGCGATTACCTTGTATTTTACACTGGAATATGAATCATTTTGTTGTGCTAGCTAAAATTGTTGGTCAGCACTTTATTATTCATGATCCAGCAGTAGGAAAAAAACGTTTAACCTTAGCCGAAATGTCACAACATTTTACCGGTATAGCCCTAGAAGCTTGGCCAACCACTACTTTTCAGCAAATTGAACAACGGCAAAAATTAAATTTATGGCAAATGTTAAAAAATGTCAAAGGACTAAAAACGGCATTATCAAAAATATTCTGCTTATCCCTATTAATTGAATTTATCGGTCTATTTATCCCGATTGGGATCCAATTAGTTACTGATCATGTGTTACAAGCCACCGATCACGATTTATTGACACTTATCTGCCTTGGGCTATTATCATTCATTCTTTTCCGTACGTTTACCAGCATGTTGCGTTCTTGGACCTCATTGATGATGTCTACGTTGATCGATCTACAATGGAAAGCGGGACTATTTAGCCACTTATTGAAACTACCTTTATCTTATTTTGAAAAAAGAAAATTAGGGGATGTACAAGCACGTTTTACCTCGCTCGATAGCCTACGAACCACACTAACTGAAAATATGATTAATGGTATTATCGATCTGATTATGCTAACAGGTCTGTTTGCGATGATGATCTTATATGGTGGCAATTTAATATGGGTTATTTTGGGTTTTACGGGTGCTTACCTTGCTTTACGCTTAGTCACTTATCCCTATTATCGCCAATTATCTGAAGAATTAATGATTAAAGAAGCCAGTGCAAGCTCTCATTTTATGGAAACCTTATATGGTATTGCGACGATTAAAGTATTAGGACTGTTACCACAACGCGGTAAACATTGGTTTAATTTAAAAGTCGATGCTGCCAACACCACTATTCGTCAAAAAAAGTTAGATATGATGTTCAATGGCATTAATCACTTAATTGATGCGGTTAGTCAAGTGGTGATTATTTGGCTCGCGGCTACCATGATTATGAATGAGCAAATGACGTTAGGGATGTTTATGGCATTTAATGCGTACCGAGGTGATTTTACCGCACGCGCAATTCAATTGATTAATATGGCATTACAATTACGTATATTATCACTACACAGTGAAAGAGTCGCAGATATCGCCTTAACCGATCCCGAACCAAGTCAACCACTGCAACGCGTAGAATATCCACTGGTATCAGCAACTTTAACGGTTGAAAATCTCGTCTTTCATTATGATTCTAATGCGCCACGACTATTCAATCAATTAAGTTTTAGTATAAAAGCGGGAGAAAATGTGGCCATTATAGGTCCTTCTGGTATAGGAAAAACGACGTTGCTAAAAATAATGGCTGGTTTACTAGCTCCCACTCAAGGACAAATTTTATTTAATGGTCATAACATCTACCAACTGGGATTAAATAACTATCGTCAATACATCGCTTGTGTTTTGCAGGAAGATAAGTTATTTGCTGGTTCTATTGCAGATAATATTGCTAGCTTTGAACCAGAACAAGATAGAGAATGGATTATTCATTGTGCTAAATTGGTCAATTTGGATCATGAAATTAGCCAATTAGCCATGGGTTATGAGACTTTATTAAGTGAACTAGGGGGAAGTTTATCAGGTGGGCAAAAACAGCGTTTACTCATTGCCCGAGCCATTTATCGTCGTCCAGCGCTGCTATTTTTAGATGAAGCGACCAGTCACTTAGATGTAGATAACGAGCAAATCATTAATTCATCGATTAAAGCGTTGAATATTACCCGTATTATCATCGCTCATCGCCAATCAACTATCAATAGTGCTGATCGAGTGATAGATTTATCAACACTGTTACAATTAAATCAACACTAATGTTACTCACACAAGGTATATCGCTTTTACTTCATTTTAATGCCTTATCAACTAAGTCGTTATGACAGTGAGATAAAGTGAATATTCTTGCCGTCATTGAGCGATGAATAACCTATGACAGTAAGAAAATACTTGATGCTATTTCGGAACACTCAATAAGCGGTAACAACCATTTTAGTAATATCAAAATAATTTAGACTTATGTCATTGAACGACTAAAAACAGATAAAAATAAGATAGGATTGATAAAAAAGAATATGTTGAGTGGTCGGCGAGAGAGGATTCGAACCTCCGACCCACTGGTCCCAAACCAGTTGCGCTACCAAGCTGCGCTACTCGCCGTTATCGGTGCACATAATAATGCACCAGATAAAGCCTGTCAATAGTTAAATTGAATATTTTATTTTTTTAATTGCATTGGCGCTGGTGTTCTACCCATACGTTGATAAAATTCGGTCACAAATTCTTCATAACGTTGGTCGGCAACCGCTTCGCGTATTTCTGCCATTAAACGTTGATAGTATCTTAAGTTATGAATCGTATTTAATCTAGCACCTAAAATTTCACCGCATTTATCTAAATGATGTAAATAGGCCTTAGTGTAATGTTGACAAGTATAGCAATCACATTCTGGATCCAATGGCGTGATATCATCTTTATACTTCGCATTTCGAATCTTTATAACGCCATTTGTGACAAATAAATGCCCATTACGTGCATTACGTGTTGGCATAACGCAATCGAACATATCAATACCACGGCGTACCCCTTCAACTAAATCTTCTGGTTTGCCTACGCCCATTAAGTAACGCGGTTTATCCGCAGGCAACTGTGGACAGGTACCTTCTAAGATACGATGCATATCCTCTTTTGGTTCGCCAACGGCTAACCCACCAACAGCATAACCATCAAAGCCAATTTCAGTTAAGCCTTTAATTGAGATATCACGCAGTTCCTGATGAACGCCACCTTGCACAATACCAAATAAGGCATTTGGATTTTGTAATTCATCAAAACGTTGGCGGCTACGCTTGGCCCAACGCAGCGACATTTCCATCGACTTTTTGACATAATCCCAATCTGCTGGATAAGGGGCACATTCATCAAAAATCATGACAATATCTGATCCCAAATCCTTTTGAATCTCCATTGAAATTTCAGGTGATAAGAAGATCGAATCACCATTGATTGGATTACGGAAATATACTCCTTCTTCTTTAATTTTACGGATATCGCCTAAACTAAATACTTGAAATCCGCCTGAATCGGTCAAGATAGGGCCTGACCACTGCATAAAATCATGCAAATCTCCATGTTGACGCATAATGGCTTGTCCTGGCCTTAACCATAAATGAAAAGTATTACCGAGTAAAATTTGTGCGCCGGTCGCAGCCACTTCTTCTGGCGTCATCCCTTTTACTGTTCCGTAAGTACCAACGGGCATAAACGCAGGCGTTTCCACTGTGCACTCAATACCACGACGATCAAATTTCATTCGACCACGACGGGCCATACCATCTGTATTATCTAATTCAAATTTCATAATTACCTCGCGACCAAATAAACAGTTTGGCGCTCTCTATTTAACTCAAAAGTTATTTTAAGGATCATATATAATCATCAATAAGCTATCATGTTAACTTTTGATTTTTATATATTGGTTATTTTTTTGTTACCCACATTGCATCGCCATAACTAAAAAAGCGGTAGCGTTGCTCAATTGCCTGATGATAAGCATGCATGACATTATCGTAACCAGCAAAAGCAGAGACCAACATAATCAAGGTTGATTCAGGTAGATGGAAGTTAGTAATTAATGCATCTATCACATTAAATTGAAAACCCGGATAAATGAAAATACGAGTATCAGCAAAAAAAGGCGCAATCTGTCCCGTCGCTAGTGCCGCACTTTCTAGTGCTCGAACAGAGGTTGTTCCTACAGCAACAACGCGATTACCTCGCGCTTTACAGCGTTGCACTGCTTCGACAACGTCTTGGGGAACCTGTGCATATTCAGCGTGCATCACATGTTGATAAATGTCCGCAACCCTAACTGGTTGAAACGTACCTGCCCCCACATGTAAAGTGACGAAAGCAATTTCAATCCCTTTCTCTTTTAAGGTTTGAATAAGGGTATCGTCAAAATGTAATCCTGCTGTAGGTGCCGCAACGGCACCAGGCACTTTATTATAGACCGTTTGATAAAGCTCGCGATCTTGGTCCTCATCAGGCCTATCAATATAAGGAGGTAATGGCATATGTCCAATCTTATCTAAGATAGAAAGCACATCGGAAGGAAATTGTAATTCAAATAACGCATCATGACGTGCTAACATCGTTACCTGCACCTGCCCTGTTTCACCTAATACAAGTTCGGTACCCACTTTCGGGGCTTTAGAGGCTTTTACATGCGCTAATACGCGATGGTTATCCAATATTCGCTCAACAAGAATTTCAACTTTCCCGCCTGTTATTTTTTGTCCATACAGCCGCGCTGGAATCACTCGGGTATTATTAAATACCAATAGATCGCCTGGATTAAGCTTCTGTACAATATCAGTAAAAACACCAGAATCGAGGGCGCCAGTTGCCCCATCAAGCGATAATAGTCGACACTGACTGCGCATTTTAGTTGGATAACGGGCAATCAATTCATCAGGAAGTTCGAAAGCAAAATCAGATAACTGCATAATCAATTAGGCACTCTAACAAAGAACAATATTTTAGGGTAACAAATAGTCGGCTAGTCTAATTGTCAAAAGCGATCTGTGCAAGTAATATCTGTGGTTATTATTACTCTTATCAATGGTGACGATACGAGTTTAATAATGTTAATGCGATTTACTAGCTAATACATTCGAAAATGAGTAAAATAACCTGCCAAATCAATTAATTATTACAATATTGATTACCACAATAATAATGAAAGGAAACTGTAATGAAATTAAAAAAGACATTCATTATCTCTGCATTACTCGTGACGCCAATGCTATATGGTTGTAAAAGTCTCAATAACGAAAATTTAGTCAATACCAGTGCCCAAGCACTGCAAGTGGCAACATTATCTGATGCCGATATGAAAGCGCTAAGTGATAAATCTTGTGCTGAAATGGATGCTAAAGCGAAAATCGCTCCCGCTAATGATAAATATACGCATCGTTTAAATACTATCGCGCAATCGTTAGGCAATAAAATTAACGGTACTAACATTGATTATAAAGTTTATTTGACCGATGATGTCAATGCATGGGCGATGGCAAATGGTTGTGTGCGTGTTTATAGCGGTATTATGGATATGATGAACGATAATGAACTACAAGGTATTATCGGACATGAATTAGGGCATGTTGCTCTAGGTCATAGTAAACGCGCTATGCAAGTTGCTTATAGTACCCAATTGGCGCGCAATGCTATTGCCGCAACGGGTGGCGCGATTGCATCGCTAACCCAATCCCAATTAGGTGATATTGCACAACAATTTGTTCAATCACGTTTTTCTCAAAAACAAGAGTCCGCGGCGGATAACTACTCATTTGATTTATTAGTGAAAAAAGGGATAAATCCTGTAGGATTAGCCACCTCTTTTGAAAAATTAGGTGGGGATAATGCCTCTATTTTAAGTACCCATCCATCGTCAAAAGATCGTGCTAAAAATATTTATAACCGTATTGATAAGATGAAAAAATAGTCTTATATTTTATATAAAAAAGGACACATTTCGTGCCCTTTTTTGTTATAGGCGTTCATTAACGGCGTGGTAGACCGCCAAAGCCCCCCATACCGCCGCCCATTAAACCTTTCATATTGCGCATCATTTTCATCATGCCACCACCTTTCATTTTCTTCATCATCCGCTGCATATCATCAAATTGTTTAAGCAGACGATTCACATCTTGTACTTGCGTACCTGAACCTGCCGCAATACGGCGCTTACGTGACCCTTTAATAATTTCAGGATTGCTCCGTTCCTTTAAGGTCATGGAGTTAATCATGGCTTCCATCTTAACGGTAATTTTGTCATCCATTTGTGATTTTACCTGTTCTGGAAGTTGCCCAACACCTGGCAATTTAGCTAACATGGCTGTCATTCCACCCATATCACGCATTTGTTTAAGCTGATCCAGAAAATCATTCAGATCAAATTTATCCCCTTTTTTGAGTTTAGCCGCGATTTTTTCCGCTTTTTCATGATCAACTTTACTTTGTAGCTCTTCGATCAATGAAATTACGTCACCCATCCCCAGAATGCGCGATGCAATGCGATCTGGATAGAACGGTTCAAGCGCATCGGTCTTTTCGCCCATCCCTAGGAATTTGATCGGTTTGCCCGTAATGTGGCGAATGGAAAGCGCCGCACCTCCGCGCGCATCACCATCGACTTTAGTTAATATTACCCCTGTTAAAGGTAATGCTTCATTGAAGGCTTTCGCCGTATTAGCCGCATCTTGCCCTGTCATGGCGTCGACGACAAATAAGGTTTCGATTGGATTGATCGCTTGATGTAACTGTTTAATTTCAGTCATCATATCGCTGTCAACATGCAAGCGACCAGCGGTATCGATAATCAATACATCATAAAAATGGAGTTTGGCATGTTTGAGTGCATTTTGTGCTATATCAAGGGGTTTTTGTTGTGATTGAGAAGGAAAAACATCAACTTGAATCGCTTGTCCCAATGTCTCTAATTGTTTTATTGCCGCAGGTCGATAAACATCGGCAGAGACCATCAACACTTTCTTTTTCTGTTTATTCTTTAAGAACGTGGCTAATTTAGCCACACTGGTGGTTTTACCCGCACCTTGCAAACCCGCCATTAATAAAACCGCTGGCGGTTGAGTCGCTAAATTAAGTTCACTATTGACCTCACCCATAGCCAATGTTAACTCATTTTGAACAATTTTAATAAATTCTTGCCCTGGTGTTAGGCTTTTGTTGACATCCTGTCCTACCGCTTTTTGTTTAACCTGATGAATAAAATCCCGCACTACCGGTAAGGCAACATCAGCCTCAAGTAATGCCATACGCACTTCTCGTAATGCATCTTTAATATTATCTTCAGTTAAACGACCACGACCACTAATATTACGTAGGGTTTTGGATAACCTTTCTGTTAAATTCTCAAACATAATTCATCTCTAAAATCTGGGGAGTTCACTTTGTTTTATATCATAGCAGAAAACGATAATATATGCCTGTTTTGGAATAGCAAAAGATCAAGCAAAGGGGGGAGAACATTTAAGTGTTACAGCGTAAGCAAAAAAATATGATAACATTTTACTTAATCGCCTTTCTCAATCAAGTAAAGCTATCAAGAGCGCTTAATTGATCCTGAAACAGGATCAATAAGCCATTTATTAATCAATTTTGTGTGAATTTTAGTGTTGCTTTACCCTCTGGCATAAAATAGGTACCAAATTTGACTAATCCTGCCTCTTTGAGATGGCATATTAAGGTATAGTGCAGCATCATCTTATCATCACTTTCTTCTAATTTAATATCGACTGTTTGTAATCTTGGTTCATATTTTAATAACGTCTTTTGCATCGCGTGCATTAATACAAATGCCGAAGATGGCAAACCTTGATAAACTTGCGCCATATCGGGTAAACCATAATCAGGAAGATGTTTAATTGAACCTGCGCGACTATTTAAAATTCGCTGCATATTATCCATCACGCTAATTATTTTTTGCGTTTTTTCATTGAAACTACTGATTGCTGTACCTGAATTAAAAAAGCCCAGCAAAGTATCATAAAGTGAAGGTCCCATCTATTTCTTCCTTACTCTTCAAGCAAGATTAATTTATATTGACTTACTTCAATTTGTTTTGCTTTCATAATATTTAAATCTTTACGTTTTAGTAGTAATCGCCAATTATCTTGAGCTAAATCTGGATCTTTATATAAAGCGATCATCCCCACAAACTTAGTATCGTCTTCAAGCGGTACATCGAGTGACAAGGAACTACTCGGTTTTAATATTACTTCTTTGGTTGCGAGTAGGGCATCGCCTAAAATATCAACATCATTATCGACCAGTGATTGATAAGTAGCCGCTTTGAATGACATATCATTTTTTAATTGATAAATACGTAGCACGACCGATGTTGGAAGGAAATCATCATCAAGATTCAATTCTGATCTTGCTGTAAAATCCGCATGGAAGGTTTTAACATCCCACAAAAAAACCGATTTTGTCATATCAACAGTGGCATTACCGACCTTTTGGACAGCACCACATCCCGTTAAAGATAAGATGATGCACATAGAAAATATCGTGCATAGATAATGAATAAATTTCATACTATTTCCTTTTTATTATTAAACCGCTATACCGCGGTAACATCCCAAATTAGTCAAAATATATTGTTTATTAGAGGAAACGTTTTTATCTGGTAACCTAGCTGTCTGTCCTAATCGAGCTTTAAAACCACCTGCTTTTAATTGCGTTTTGGGTAAGAATTTTTTGTCTATCTTTAAATAAAGCTGCGCATCAACGCGATAACCTAAATAAAGTCTAAGTAACATCATTACATCGGTATGTTGTTGTTGATCGGGTAACAAACTTTCAATAATATCTGCTTGTTGAGGAATGATCGTGATTTTTATCGTCTGATTAGACTCTTTAAAACGGCGACCTAACATGGCATTTTTACCTAATTGTAACGAATCTTGACCGCCAAGTTGAGTTGGTTTATCTACATTTACCCAAGTAGGGTAAAATTCTTCGACCTCGACGTCAACATTAGCCACTACAACTTTGATCATGCCGATAATACCCTCGGCAGTGCGCGTACGTTGCGTTACCAGTCCCATTAAAGCTAGAAAACGTGACGACGGCGTCGCGACCACTTTTTCTGTTCCTGCAATACCAAGCCCAGTCAAGCTTAATAAACAACGTGATATTGGATCTTGACCGCCTACATGATAACTCGCAGGGTAATGATATTTGAGCCAAATTCGATAAAATTGCGTGATAATTCGATGATTAAAAATATCTAAGAAATCAGTTAATGCCTCGTACCCTTCTTGACGTTTTATAATATCGTCAAGCAATGCATAAGGCATGACGGCATCCACGCCATATAAACCTAGGAAAGTCGTTCTAACTGTATCTGGTCTAGGGATAATGGTATTACGTTCAATATATTTTAATTCGCTAGCAGGGAATCCCATATCTGGCGCCGGTGCAAAACGTATCGGATCTTGGCTAGGTGATTCGGAACAGCCAAGTCCTACGTTTGAAGGCGAAAGTTGTTCAACAAACTGACAAAAGCGATAAAAATTGATTCGATGGAGCTTTTGCTCCAACTCTAGGACTAGATTGCTGTTCGTGATGTCTTGCTGGTCGGCCATGAGACTTTCTTTCCTGTCGGTAATAAAACGAGAGTAAGCTGGGTAAATAAATTAAGATCAGCATACAAAGCAAAGAATTGATGAAGTAATTCGCCAAATAACATCACATCACCCTCACCGGTAAATTGATGAGTATTTAAAGTAACTTCTATTTCAATACCACGTTGTATCATTCCTTGCTCAATCCGTTTGATTGACTTATGTGTTACATCCATAATGCCTTCTAAACGACGACGGTTTAGTTCATTATCTGTCCAATCATATAGCGCTAATGTCCCTCGCAATACTTCTGCATTCATTAAAGAGAGGTAATTAGGCGCTAAATGTGACAATATTCGCCATTGGAAACGATCATTGGTCGGTGGATAATAAGGTAATGTTGGCGAACATAAATTTGTCACTTGGGCAATATAAGATTGCGCGCTCCCCACTTTATTAATACGTGCATGGCGTAAGGCTTTACGCGGTAACATGCCGTTTGTACCCGTCACTTTTAACGAAAGTGTTTCCGTTTCAAGATTCTCATGACGTTCCCAAACTTTACCGCCTAAAATAAGCCACGTCTCATGCAATCCTGTCGCGCCTTTACGGACACGTGTATGGTAATAACGTTCTGGGGCATCATGTCTTAACATTCCCCCACGATGTTTAAAGCTGGTAAAAGAGACGTAAGGATATCGACCATTATGGGTAATAGCTTCAATATTATCGACTGAATAAATCTCAACATGTCCATCTTGTCGTAACAGTGGTCTAAGTAAATATTCACTTTCAAGCTGATTAACAACAATAGGATCGGCTTCTAAGGAAAATAGATTAATCACGGGCACACAATGCAATCGAATATTTTCATGACTGAAAGGCATATCAAAAGACCAACTTTGATTCAGTACACATTCAATATCAAAATAACTGCTTCCGCTGGGAATCGCTTTAATATCAACGCCCCGTAAATCAATAAACATAAATTTTTCTCGAAAAGAGAAATATTCAAGCAATAGTTGATAACCAGCAAACGCATTATCAGGTTTTAGCCATAGTCTGTCATCAGCATCAAACCCAGCCGCCTTTATGCTACCGCCAAAAGGCTGCCGCTGTTCGGCGCTAGCCGAATAGCGAATATACATATTTGCGACCTGCTGCGTTAACGCATAATGTAATGCTGAAGCAATCGGCGCATCAGCATTTAAATAAAGACGTAATTCAGAGAGATCTAATTGTTCCCAGTCAGCTAATTCGCCAAAACTAAATCGAATTGAAATAACCGAGCGACCATCGGGTTGGATAGAGACTTTAGCCTGCGTTACTTCCAATGGTTGTAATTTCACAGCATGTGTCGTTCGATATGGGCATTGGGTCTTTGCTGGACCAATGGGTTCCGTTAATAAGGTTAATCCAGCTGCAATGTTTTCTTGTCGCGATAACGTGGCATAATCTGGCTTTAATTGTACAATTGACAATGATGGAATTAAACGTAAATAATGAGGCCAAAGCAAACTCACTAGACCTTCTGTTAACTCTGGTAAATCATCATCTATTTTTTGTCGCAAACGCCCCATTAAAAAGGCGAACCCCTCAAATAATCGTTCTACATAAGGATCTCTATCGCCTACCCGATCCATATTTAACATACCTGCGCGATCAGGGTGAATTTTAGCAAATTCTTTTCCTGCTTCACTAAGATAACGCATTTCTGATTCGTAATAACGTTGTATTAAATCATCCATTCCTTTTTTCCTTTATACTTTAGCGATCGCCATCGCTCGTGCCGGATCGAGGTGCATTAATTCATCATTGATTTTTTCTATTTGTTGCATAATTGCCACTTTATTACTTTCTTTGAGTTGCCATTTTTGTTTAAGCAATTTGAGTAAGTGGGATTTGATATCGAACCATAGATCGGCCTCCCATTCAACTAATGAAATCTGTTGTTGTTGACTATTAATTAACTCTAATAATCGTAATGCGACCTCTTTTTCTCCCACATATTCAGCCACTTTAGCTTGTGTATAACGTAATAAAAAACGCTGTTTAGGTGATACCAGCATCGGTAAGTTTTGCAACCAAGTAAATGCACTCGCTAAATTTTCTTTATTTGCTAGTTCTACTGCCTGCTGAGCGATGTCATCCCAGTTATTATCATCATTATTTAATGCTATTGGTGGCAAACTTGCCTCACCGTCTAAATGATGAATCATGGCTGAATGAGTAATCCAATTAAGCGTCTCATCATCCGCAAACGGCATACCATTTTCATAAGTTAAACGTTCAATGCCTTTTAGACGATCGAGCATCAATCCAACATCGGTTAAATAGATCTCAGCCCATTCACTGCTTGGCGGTCCCATTTTCTGCAAGGCCATCACGGCATACCGCTGTAAATCTAACCAAAAATGGTTGGTTCCTTCCATAAAGGCCGTTTCCACTCGCTCAAACAGTTCGCGCCAGTCTTGACTGATAACCAAACGTTGAATATTGTTTCTAAGTTCCGTTCGGGGCGCGGGTAAACGTGTTTTACCGGTGTGATCGCAAGGTGGTAACATATGAATAGTATCCCAACGTAATGTACGCAATAAACGCCCTGCGGCTAAATATCCTTCTGGTTTTTCGCGTAGAAATACAGCAATACGTCGAGCCTGATCAAGGACATCCCGCTGAGAACGTAGATTGGTTGATAAACTATTATCATAAAGCGCCTGTGGGGAGGATACATTGACAGGTTCTGAACTGGCTACCGGCTCAGGCGTCGATGGTTTCGGCGATGATTTTACATTACCAGCAAAGAATTGAATTAATGCACTTAAATCGGGTTGATTCTCCTCACTAAAGATGGATTGGCTGGTCTGCTTAATTAGCTCAATCGCCGCAATAATACGTTCTAGTTCGGCGGTTGGGATCGGACGGCACGCGTTAAGTAATTCGGTAAATTTAGTTTGAGCCAACCACTCAATACTATTTTTACGTATATGTTCGCGAGAAGGAAAAAGATCATTGGTAAAGTAACTTAATAAGCCTGCTAATAATTCAATACCATCAGTAAATCCTTCTATGCCTTCTGTTTTAAGCTTAGCCCAACAGTAATAACTAGCAACACGAATATCTTTACTACTATTTTTTAGAATATCTTCACTGGTGTTAATAATTAACGCTGCATCAATACCTGATAATTTTGCAATTTCTTCTTTAATTAACTGAAAATTATCAGTATAAGTAGGATCGTCGCCAGTTGGCTTATCGGCTGAGATTGGCATTAACCAGTCATGCCACTTTTCCTTTAAACGTCGTTCAATATCCTGTTTAGCATCTTTGCCTTCAAATAACGACGATATCAATTGAGCTAACATACGTATGTCCTTTTCATCCATAACAATGAATACGCGTTGATAAAACACTTATCGCTATTCACTGTTGCTGATAATAATTTAAGAACTAAACTGAGTAAGTTTATTCTTTTTAATTTTAATTATTTATCCTAATATCCAAACCGCTATCGCTTTATTTCATCCGACTATGATTATGTCAGTGACTATCATCTCCATATACATAGACGTCACAAAGTCTAATGATATTGAACAATATCATTAGACTGTAAGTTATTAAAGATAATCTCTATTTTATGCATTTTAGCTAAAAATTAATTTCAAACACCGATTTAGGTAATTGGAAATTTCGTAATTTTAATAAGTTGATCGGTCCAGAGCCCGATTGGGTACGCAAAATATATTTAAGTTTTTTATTTGGTTCAACCTGCCATTTTATCTCAAACCGGCTATTGTCTATTTGACGTATTTGCGCTGACTCTAACAATCTTATCCATGCCCAATCACCAGAGTAATATTGATATAGCTTAAGTCCCGTTTCTTCCGTATTCCAACTTAATTGAGCATGAGCAGAATAATCATTATCTGGCCAATGAATACGTTTCCAAGCGGGTTTTTGATTAAAATAGACTAGTTTTTGTTTATTAATCACCAATTCCGATTGAACAATATTATGTCCACTACGCGCCATTAAATCGAACTCAATTTTAGCATCACCGCTTTCAAAGACTTGGTTAGCTAATTGATTGAATAACTCCAATGTAGTTAAGAATTCATGACTAAAATTTAATCCTTCTGAATTAACCGGATCGATGACCCATTTATCCCCTTTTTTAATCAAAATTCCTGTCAATTCTGATTGTATAAATCGATCGATCACACCCGAATCAGGACGAATAAAGCGAGATAGTTCAGCTAGTGAGGCATCATTATCGGTATTTTTGAATGGATAGCGTCCAGCAAATGATTTTTCCCATGAATAGACGATAGCCTCACGCCATGTATCATTAAAACTTTTTGCAGCTGGTGTTAAAATAACCTGCCAAGCTTGTTCAAGCGGTCGTTTAAAGATACTGTATCCAAATCCTGACCATTCTTCACCAAGATTTGCCGCAATTAAGTTTCCATAATCACGCGTTGCGGTTAGATCAACCGAGGTTCCTTGAAATACACTCTTTGCCAACTGTTGCGCCATGGCTTGCGGATTAGCACTACTAACAATATTTTGTAGTTTTAATTTCACCTGAATAACCCGCATTAAATAAGTTTGTAAACTTAATTCATTGTGGTTATCTGATTTTAATAAATCTAGAATGGGACCAAAAGTAGGTGTTAATGGCCCTGTCGCTTCATTACTGTTTTTGAGTAGATTAGGAACATCGCGATTTTTGACTAATTCTTGGGCAGAACGAATTAATTCACGCGAGAATCCGTCACGATGATAAGCAACTTCTGCATGATATTTTATAACGCCAATCAACGCTAACAACGGTGATTGACGATTATCAGATAGTAATGAAAGTTGGTCAATAACATCTGAAATCGTATCAACATTATTCCACTGAATATTGTTTAAAAATAATAACCATGCCGCACTATAATCAGCAAAATAGCGATCAGTTAACCGTTTTTTAAGAACCTCTGGAGAAATGGAAACCAGTGCAGTTTCACTACCATCACTTAATACCCAGTCGATCTGTTCCTGTCGTGATTTGGAAGCTTGTTTAATTTCTCGCTCAATCATATCTTCCCACGCTTGCCGAGTATAAACACCAGGAATGACTTTATTTGCGGTGAACAAAGCCCGACTATCTACGCCATTTAATAAATTAATCAGGGATAGATCATTGAATCGCTGGCTTGCTCGTTGAATAATGCCTTGATAAATGGTTGTTTCCGCATTCTGTAATCCAATTTGATTGATTAAAACTTGACGAACATCCCGAATCAATTCTTGGCTAATTGGCGCTTTCCATTCAGGTTGTTTTTTAAGTCTATTTCCCCAAAATGTTAACAGCTCAGGCATCAAGCGCTGCCAATCCCCATCACTAATATCATTACCATGCTTCCAATGTTGGGTAACAAACTGTCCTAGGTAATGACCATCAGCTTTATCTGGATAGCCTAACATTAAGTAAGTTTTTAAAATATCATAGCCATTATCAATTAATTTATCGTATTTTGTCTTATTCGTTGGCGTATAAATAATTCGAGTAAGTTGACTGTTTAACCATAGATTTAATGGTTTAATCACATTCTCTTGGTTAGTTTTATAATATTTCTGCCAAAGTGCATGATATAACTTATCATTTTGACTTAAGCCAAAACGGTAGGTTAACGGTGGTAACTTCTGCTGACGATATTCTAATTTTCCAATAAGTAATTGCAATTGATATTGGGCTTCAAGTCGCTGTACATAGCGTGATGTGGTGTTTTGATTAATTTGATCAACGACGTGTAAACTTTGATTAATTAGTTTTCGGTTATGAATAAATGAAGTGCTTAAACCGATAACCATTAACACTGTAGCTAGCAAGGTTACACAACAAGCAATTGTACCTAAACTGATCCCCATTCGTTTATTTTTTGCTTTTTGGTTATCGGCAATGATTTTCATCCAGAGCGGTGATAATTGGAATGAAACATTACTATCCGTATCGCTACTGTCTGTTTGAGCATCTTTATGAGTTTGGTAAAAGGCGGTAAAAAATAATCCACGTAATACTGGACAATATGGCTGAGCAAAGAAACGCGTAAACCAGTTTTTTAAGCGCGGTATCTGTGTTTGCGCTAAATATTGGGATAACTCTAGTAAACAAGCGTGATGATTATGCAACATCACTTGTTGCATACCGATTTCGGTACACTGTGTAGTTAAATGAGTTAACGCTGTGGTGATATTATCAATATCCTGTTTTTTATGACCATCAAAACAAACCCCAACGCTCTGTTCTATACGGCCCTCTTGCTGCCAGCTTAATTGCTTATTCTCAACTAAATAAAGAGGAATGTCCCAACCTAAAGCCTGATTTTGTTTTCTTATTTGTAATAAAGCGTGTTCAAGCGTATGTGTTTTCTTATACTGTTCATCAGCATAATCGGAAGGTAATATCCACACTGTTGCATTAACAGGTTTATAATTAAATACCCATAATCGAGATAAATAACGTTTTACCATTTTAAACCAATCCGGATTGATTGGCGTTTGTATTTCCCCGCCCCAAATCAGTAATACATTATTGCTAACTAACCACTTTTTATCGGTCAACGCAGGGATAACGTTATCTACATCTTGCTGACGACCAGTAACGAATATTTTTCTAATTTTATAACGCCAAAAAATTCCATAATGGTAATGACAATGCGCCACCATACTGGTAAATTCAGAATAAGGTTTTGGTTCTTCGACTTTTTTGGGTTCTGAAGGGTTTAATGATTCCTGTTTAGATTTATCTTTAGCCCATAAAAGACGACTGCTAGTGATAATAATAGGGGTAAATAATAATACTAAAATTAATAATAGTGATTGTAACCAAATAGCGGCTTTTTGACCAAGGGTCACATATCCAAGCTCGTCACCCATTACATATAGAATAGAAGCAAGTACACCGCCACAGAGTAAAATAATAAAAATAAGACCTAGTATTTTCCAGTTTTTCTTCATTTACTACACCTCATCCTTTTCCTTATCTTTAGAAAATAGTATGTCCTGTTTATTTCCTATTGCCTTCAATCTGATTTTTCTACTTTTATTCAACATTTGATGACATAACGCCTCTATTTTTACTATCTGGTATCGTTCTATTCCGATAGGGGAAACTTGGTTAAGAAAATTTACCAGATACCCTTTGAAATAGTGTTTAAATAATGATCCTTCTGATTAAAATAAAAATGGATAACTTAGTTAATTTCTATTTCCTATTAGTGTTTAAATCTTCTTCGCAGATCAGTTCTCTGATTGGATCTTACCGGATGATTAATACTTTTTTACAACGAAATTAGCATTAGCGACGGGTTTTAGAATGGTCCCTATTTTTACCTATTCTATAAAAATTATTTTGATCGCTAAATCTTATAGTATTACAGATTGTAAACTATTTTCTAACCAATTTTTATCGTTATCCTCTATATTATTTACATTTATCACTACTAAAGGCTCAAAATATACACAATGCACCATACTATGGCTTATTTAATTATTTAATCACGGATAGAAGTATAATCAATAAAGAAATAACCTTATTGTCATTAGCAACAAGTAATAATGCTTAGTCACTTTAGGTTCTAAATAAAGCATAATAAAAACCTGATTCATTACCTATCGCTATGGCTATAAAGTTATCCTCTATTTTATCGAACTCATAGTAAAACTATCTTAGCCATATTAAATGGCTAGATAGCTTAGATTAACTTAGTTTACTCTTCCACCTGTGGACTATCCCATGTTAATGAGAGACCTTGTTCGGTATCAAAGTCAAGTTTAAGCACTTTATCGTGATAATTTTCTGCATTGGCTTGTAATAACAAATTAGAAACAACAGGTAGAATTTGTTGATTTAAGATACTATCGATATTACGAGCGCCTGTATCAGGTAGCAAACAAGCTGCAACCAATTCATCATATACAACTGGGCAAATATCAAAACGAACTCGGTAATGACGCATTAATCTAGCCGCAACTTTATCAAATTTAATTTGTAAAATTTGTCGCAATGCTGTCTCATCCAGAGGTCTAAAGATGACAGTTTGGAAACGAGCAAGTAATGCCGGCTGGAAATGTTCTCGCAAAATCGGGCGTAACAGCTCTTGTTGGGTAGCAACTGACGGCTCTTCAGGTAGCTGCTCAAATAATGCCATCAGTTCATCACTGCCTAAATTGGATGTCATTAAAATAAGTGTATTACGGAAATCAATTTCACGACCTTCCCCGTCACGCATAAAACCACGATCAAAAACTTGATAGAATAAGTTAAGCACATCGCGATGCGCCTTTTCTACTTCATCAAGTAATACGACACTATAAGGCCGTTTACGCACAGCTTCAGTCAAAATACCACCTTGACCATAACCGACATAGCCTGGCGGTGAACCTTTAAGTTGTGATACGGTATGTGCTTCTTGATATTCAGACATGTTGATGGTAATTAACGCGCGTTCCCCACCAAATAATGCATCAGATAAGGCTAAAGCGCATTCCGTTTTACCTACCCCTGATGGACCAACTAACAAAAATACGCCAATTGGGGCATCTTCAGCGGTTAATCCCGTTTTACTCGCTCTGATACGTTTCGCTATATCGAATAACGCATGATCTTGTCCAACGACGCGTTTACGTAACGTATCTTCTATCTGTAATAGATGACTCTGTTCATCTTTTAATAAACTTTCTAATGGTACGCCACTCCAATCTGCAATCACCGCTGAGACAATTCGGCTATCAACATCTAACGAAATTAATGGCGAATGCCCTTGTAGCTTGTGAAGCTTTTGTTGCGTTTGCGCTATTTCTTCGGCGATGGTTTCATCATCACTTTCTAGTTGGGTTCGTAATTCAATTAATTTTTCTATTAATTTTTTTTCTTGGTCAAATTGCGATTGTTGTTGTTTTCGTTGTTTTTCAAATTCTTCAATTTGCTGAGTAATTTCCATTCGCCTTTGTGGTAAGGTCGTTTTACCAATAGATTCATCATTTAATAACGCCTCTTCTTCAATTGATAGTGACGCTAATTTTGATTGTAGATCAATGATAGATTGTGGCACCATATCTAAACTCATTCGCACTCGGGCAGAAGCAGTATCTAATAAATCTACCGCTTTATCTGGTAATTGGCGACCACTGATGTAGCGACGTGATAGTAGAACCGCTGTTTTTACCGCTTCATCTAAAATATGTACCCCATGATATTGGGCGTAACGTGATTTTAGTCCGCGTAACATAATACATGCTGTTTCATCGTTTGGCTCATCAACTTTAACAATTTGAAAACGTCTTTCAAGCGCAGCATCTTTTTCGAAATATTGTTTGTATTCTGACCATGTGGTCGCCGCGATTGTTCTTAACTCTCCCCGAGCTAAAGCGGGTTTGAGTAAATTGGCAGCATCACCGCTACCCGCCGAATTACCGGCGCCAATGATTGTATGAGCTTCATCAATAAAGAGTAAAATAGGGGTTGCTGATTGTTGTACCGCAGTTACCACATTTTTAAGCCGTTGTTCAAACTCACCTTTTACACCAGCTCCTGCCTGTAATAACCCTAAATCAAGCGTAAGAATAGTAACATTTTTTAAATGTTCAGGTACATCGCCGTTCACGATACGTAAGGCTAATCCTTCAACTAAAGCTGTTTTACCTACACCTGGTTCGCCAACTAAAATTGGATTGTTTTTACGACGACGAGATAGAATATCAATCATTTGACGAATTTCATTATCTCGACCAAAAATAGGATCAATTTTCGATGCACGTGCTTTTTCGGTCACATCTTCGGTAAAACGGCTTAATACTGCTTGATGATGTTTCTGCGTTTCCATTGTAGGTTGGTTTTTTGTTGAGGACTTATCCGCTTCGCTTGAATGATTTTCAACCTCCGATCTCATTTCGGCTTTCTCTGTTAGCAATGACGGCTCACTCTCACCAAAGAACATCGGATTATTTGGTCCCTCATCAGAGATATCATCTAACTGGGAGCGGAAACGTTTTAGCGCAACGACAGATAAACTTACTAGTGGCCAAGCATTCTGTGCTTTTAACAGATGTGGCATTTCCTGTAATGCTTGCAATAAATGGATAGATCGAATTGTTTCTTCTTTATCCTCCAATGACGCTTTTAGCCATGCCGCTTTTAACAAAGCTAATAAGGAGGAAGATAATGTTGGTTTTTGTTTTATAGTATGCGGTAAAGAATCGAGATAATTTAATAACCCTTGCCAAACCATATCCATATCAAGTTGATAATGCCTAGCAACCACAGTAATATCACTATTGCCTTGTTCTAATAATTTTAATAACCAATGCTCAAATGTAATCTCAGTATGCGCTCTGGTTTGGCATAAACTGGCAGCTTCTTCTAATGCTTGCACGCAATAAGGATGGAGTCGCTGTAATAGAATGGTTGGGTCAAAATTCATCACTTTTCCTTTTTTGATATATCTTAATTATTTGTTGGAAATTCCGGATCAGATAAACTGATCCGGATAATCACGCGAGTGAATAGAAATTAACTGCGGCCTTCAACCCAGCTATCTGAATGGATAATATTACCATCCTTATAAGTCCAGGTGATTTTTTCATAACGAAGTTCAATACGTTCTAAGTGATTGTATTGTTCTTTTGTTGGATCTTTGATGTTGTGCATTTCAGGTTTAACAGAAACAACTTTTACGCCTTCCATTAAAGTATTGAAGTATTCAACTTCCTGTCCTGCATCATCAATTTTATACCACTTAATTTCTACATTCTTTAAATTTTGACCTGTAGTTACCGCTTTATATAAGTAAGGAGATGATGAATCTACTTCTTTAACAAATTCAAGCGCTTTATGTACGCGAGTACCGGTTAATTTACCCGTATTACCGTCTGTTGGGATATAGATTTTATGGTCAAATTCAACCACTTCTACGCTTCCTTCACGTCCAGCAACAGTTACTGAACCTTTGATTTCTGCGCCGCCATCATCTTTTAAGAACATATACGCTGGTACAGCCATTATTTATTCTCCTATTATTAATTATAATTAACATTATTGACTTATTTCTTCATTCAGCAAGCAACTTGCTGGTTGAGGAATTAAGCTTATTTCAACCCGTCGATTTTTGGCTCGATTCTCTAGAGAATCATTGTCCATCAACGGTTTTTTCGCTCCAAAACCTTGCGTTGCGAAACAGGTATCAGGAATATCACTATTTTTGATAATCCAATCTCTTACAACATCTGCTCGTTCACGTGATAATTGTAAGTTTTTATTTTGTTGACCGGTAGAATCTGTATGTCCTGTAATGAGAATCAACCAACCACCTTCATTATTTTGTTGAATTTGATTTTTTAAATCCGCTAAAGCATTAATTAAAAACTTATATGATTCTGGTTTTAATTTGCTTTGCCCACTTTCAAACAGTGATACGCTATCTAAACGAATGGTTTGCGGTTGTTTAATAACTTCTTTTATCGTTTCGATGATCACTTTTTCTGGTTCTGGTTGCTCTGGTGGCTTAGGTATATAACGACCTATAGCTTGCGTTAAGGGTTCAACTAATTGTTGACCACGATATAAACCAAAGCCTAAGCGTAATGGTTCTCCCTTTTGGAAATAATCATTAAGCCGTTGGCGATCAATCTTTATGGTATTAAGTGCCGCTAATTTCTCGTCATAACTGTTATCAGCAATTAAATCAAAGTGATGGATATCTTTTTGGACTTTCTCGATCAATTTTTGATTATTTAAATAAGAAGCTGTTAAGCAGCCAATAAAGAAAAAGCTAGTAAGGATAATAAACCCTAGCATCATCTTAGTTAATGGTGTAAATGGATAAGAAATTGGCATTAATTTTACTAAGCGATCAGGCGGCGAAATAACGGTCTGAATGGCTTTAGTATTTGGTAAAACTAAGCTGGTCCTCTCCAAAAGTTTTAATTCAAATAAATGATGGGTAATATGCTGATTATTCAACGGTAAAATAACTTGCCCAGTTGGAATGCAAGGCATAATAGGTTGTTTACGATCCGCTAATGCAGTTAATACGGTTTGATCAAACCATTGCGCAACCTCTGTCAACATTGCACGAATATGCATACGTTGCTCGCGTTCTTGCGGTGTTATTTTATTTGAATTAACCCAATTATCGATTGGTGTTACATAGTTATCCGATAAATAAATCTGCTGGTTGATAAGCTGATACCAATAAACAGGTAAGGGGGCGGTATCATTATATTGTATGTTATTTAAGCCGACATGCGTTGACACATAAACAGGTAAACGATATTTAGCTATACGGCATGTATCGACCCAGGATTGACGGAATGCATGTAACTTTGCAATAAATAGACCTTGCTTATCTTCTTGTTCTGGATTGAGTGCAAGGAATAATCCTATCCGCCCCAACATATCTGGCCAACGAGACACTAATGAATCAAAAACGATAGGAAGTGCCGCGCTTTCTTCAACATAGATCCACACCGCATCTGAAGAGACAACAATATGAGATTCGGCTAACGATAGATCATCAGGAAAAAATGCATTAGCACTGTTGCCAGTAACCAATAATATCGGTAAACGATAACGTTGTCTGGCTGGTAATAAATCTAACTTCTGCTGTAAAAAAAGAATATTAGCTGTTGATGCTTTAAGCAAGCGACGATATCGATATGATCGATATAGTAAGATTAAAGCAATACTTAATACTAAGACAGTACCAATCATCTTCCATCCGTAACTAATAGGAAAGAAGAATAAAAGTAAACATAAACTTAGCACTGTGGTATAGATGATCTGTAAACGCCATGGATAATGATGCATAATGCCCCCTTATCCTAATAGCGGTGTAATCAACAGATCTAGCTGATGATTTAAGTAAAAGTAAAGAATAATCGCTGTAATGACCGACGCACCAGTTAAAAGCAGAAGTAAAAGTTTGTGGCCTAAATAACGATGAGTAGCCACTTGTTCTATAATTGGATGAGTTTGGTCTTGTTCATACTCACGTACTGCCTCACGCAGTGCAAGGATAAGATGATCGCGCTCCCGCTGAGGTTGATCTAAATAGCAACCTTGAAAACCCAACCCAAGGACACGATCAAAACAGCTAAGCACTAATTGTTCCTTCTTATCCGCCCGTAAACGGCTACGCACTTTTTCAAATAGGGTATAACCCGCATTGTGCGTGTTGAAGAAAACAACTTGCAATGGTGCGCCTAACCAACTTTCATAATCATATTTATGTGCATCTTCACGATGACATAATAATACAGTTTCATCCAATAATGCACATAATGCATAACTAATATCATCAATGACATCTTGTGAATATTGTGCTTGTTGCAATGTTTCACGAACAGTAATAATGTGATCTTTGCATTTTTGATAAAGCTTACTGCCTGAGGTAATGCTGGCCCCTTGCTTTAATTGAACTACAATTAAAACAGAATCACGTAGTAATTCATCAATTAATATTGGCTTTGGTTGCATGTTCATGATCGTAATACCGCAAAGAGTTCTATTGAAATATCAGGCATTGCTCTTGGTATATAAAACTGACAACACCGCGCAGTTAACATATTTTTCGCAGAAGGATGAGTTAAATCCAATGCAAAATACTGATTTTCTAGGCGCATAGGTATTGCAGCGGGGACATGACTTAACGGTTTTATCGGTATACCTGATAATGCTGAATGAATGATTTGATTAACATCGTCTGGTGCACCAGCTTTACATAAAATAGGGAATTGCGTTTGCAGCTGATGTCCTGGCATGCTGGAATGAACTGATAAATAAAAATCTGCCTCTTCCACCAATCGATTATCATTAAGACGACCTGTCCACAATGTATCTTTATCATGTACCAGATCAATTTTAATAACACGCGATGGTAAACTTTCTTCAAGTAAATTTCGTAGCAAATTAAATAACGGTGGGAAAACCGTATTTAGTGAGGCGTGCTGATAAGACGGAATACCATCAATATCATTGGCTAATGAGAAAGTCAACAACGCGCCAGCTAGCGAAATCAGTGTATAATATAATTTCTCAGGATGAAGCTGAGGGTTATCGCGTAAAAATTTTAATTGTGGTTCAAAGCTGTTTAATGCATTGAGTAACCAAAATAGTGATACATCTGCCACCGCAAACTCAGCCATTTGTTGATTACGTTCATGACGCATTCCCATTAATCGCTGTCGTTTTGCTTGTAATTGTACACACAACAACTCAAGTTCTTTTATTAACGAACCACTTTGAGTGGATAAATTAAGCAACGGGGGTAAATATTCGCTATCTAGGATAAATTGCCCATTTGGTGCACGTTTCAACTTAGCAATAGGGCAGGTTAAATATTCGCTATGATCTTCAAAATCAAATAAAAAGGAGAGCGAATATCGTTCAACCGCAATCGTTTCTGTACCATGGCCTAATAGATCCGGTACTTCCATCCATTCGCATTGGTAACGTAATGGTCTTTCGGCTGGTTGTGAATCTGAAGCACAATTTCCACCATTGGCTTGTAACAAAGGTAGACCTATGTAAACCGTTACTTCCTCTACATGCGCAGGCACTTCTGTAACAAGATCGCGACTAGGCGGTAAACTATCTGAAATATCAGTATTAATTAAAACACCATCAGATAAACGGATATTGATCACGGTCGCGCTAAGGCGATTGACATTTAACGCTTGTGCATCAATCTCTAATCGTTCAACACCCCAAGGGTTAGCTAAATGATATTTAGCTAATTGTTGCTGACTATAGGTTTGCCATAATGCTTGCTGCTGAAATTGTTCGGGGGATAAGAACACCCCCTCATTCCATAATGGACGATAAATTTTCATAATTACCGATAACTCCCAGTATTTAACTTAAATGGTATTAAGGTTTAGCCTTTGGCATTTGTGATACCATAGATAAGTTAATATCCATTCCTTCAATCTGGAAATGCGGCACTAAGAAGGTTTTCACACGGAAAAAGCCTGGATTATCCTCAATATCTTCTACGATGACTTTAGCTTGACGTAATGGATGAGACGCTTGTACTTCATCGCTTGGATCGGTCATTTCTGTTACTAAGTTACTAATCCATTTATTTAGTTCTAGTTCAAGTACACGACGATCTTTAGTAGCACCAATGTTTTCACGTTGAATCACTTTTAAGTAGTGAGCGATACGTGAAAGTAAGAAAATATAAGGTAAACGAGAATTGATACGGCTATTTGCAGTTGCTTCTTTAGTGTCATAAATGGCTGGTTTCTGGCTAGAATTTGCCGAAAAGAAACAAGCATAGTCATGATTTTTATAAAACGATAATGGAATAAATCCTAAATTGGCAAATTCAAATTCACGTGTTTCAGGAATTAAGATTTCAGTTGGAATTTTAACCTGATTACCCGTACCTAAATCATATAAATGAATTGGTAAATCATCGACTAATCCACCCGCTTGCGGTCCACGAATTTGGACACACCAACCGTTGCGAATAAAACTTTTCACCATATTGGCCGCAAAAGCAAATGAAGCATTAGCCCATAAATAGCGTTCATGATCAGGACCTTTGACTTCCTCAATATAGTTGAAGCTACGTACAGGAACTGTATCAGGACCATAAGGTAAACGTGCTAATACTCGAGGTAAAGTTAAACCAACGTAACGTGCATCATCTGTTTCACGGAAACTATTCCATTTAGTGTATTCAGCACGATCAAAGTAGTTAGCAATATCCTTAATCGCTGCGACTTCTTCCATATTTTTCTTACCGAAGAAAGCAGGACCGACTGAAGCAATAAATGGCATATGCGCTGCTGCCGCCACTTTAGAGATATTACGTAGTAGAGACACATCCTGAGCACCACAACCAAATTCATAGTTAGAAATGGTAACACCAATCGGCTCTCCGCCCGGCGTATCATATTCTTGAATATAGGTATGACGATAGAATCCAGTTTGATTAATTTCTGGCGCATCTTCAAAATCTTGGATTAATGCATCTTTAGAAACATCTAATAACTCTATCTTTACGTTACGACGGAAATCGGTACGATCAACTAAAAATTTTAAACCTCTCCACGCTGATTCAATTTGTTGAAATTCAGAATGGTGCATAATTGCATCTAATTGACGACTCAATTTTTGGTCGATTTGGCTAATATGATAGTCAAGTAAATGTTTATCTAACTTTTCGACTTTCTGAGCCGAACTCTGTAACATTTTAAGTAAAATATTAACAGCTAATGTAATTCGCTCATCAGGTGATGATTCAAATAATACATCGTTATCTTCATACTTATTAATATCTTCAACTTTATCAATAGTATTAAGATTTATCTTATTGAATAATGATTGGTAAACACTTGTTGTTTCTTCTACTTCAGTAGCATGACCCACAGATTCTTTTTGTGCAGAAGACATATTTTTAACCCCTATAATTCTTAACTGCTGCCGTTTTAACTAAGTTTATTGAGTAACTTAATAATGATTTATTCTGCTGTTGCATCCTTAACAATGGCTTGTAACTCAGCACGAAGTTCGTCAGATAATTGCTCATCTTTAACAATTTTTTCAAGCTCATGACGGAAGGTCGCATTATCAAGTAAATTTGATTTTAAATCGCGTAATAAGTTACGCATAGCGAGCAAAGAACGTAATGCAGGAATCTTTTTAGCGACTTCTTCTGGTGTAAAATCTTTCATTGACTGGAAATCAAGATCAACCATGACTTCTGATCCATCATCAGCTAACGTATTTTCAACCACAATCTTGGCTTTTGGATTAAATTCTTTTAATACAGAATCAAAATTATTTTTATTAATTGAAACTTTACTTTTTTCAGACAAAGGACGGGTATCTTGCCCATGACTGTAGTCCCCCATAGCAACAATTTTAAGCGGAAGTTCAACTTTTTTCTGAGCACCGCCAGTATGAAGGTCTAATTGTATATTAACACGAGCCGCAGGCACTTCATTTTGATAACTATTAGACATAATACATCACCTTACATTGTAAATATTTAGTCTTTACAATTTTACCATAAGTTAGATTATCCATGTAAACAAAAAAACATAAATCATATCAATAAAATCAATAACAGATTCCGATTAAACACATAACATATTGGTTATTAAGCAGTTTTCTGGGAAAGTATTTAAAAATTTTTGTAATAAAAAATAATTTTTTTACAAAAAATAGAAAATAAATTAATAATATTAGTGATAATTTAAATGATTTTCTAGGCAATTAATCGTTTTTAACGATAAAAGGAAAGATAATTTAAGGGCATTGCTTTACATATTAGTGTTTTCTATTACTAGAACTATAAATAAAGCAATTGCCTAACTATTTATAAACAGATGAAATGTTTTGTTAAATATCCGTTAATTAATAATAAAAATGACTGCTTATTCTCCTGCTATCTAACTGTAAATTCCATTGATTAATTAATACATTAGCGTCATCGACCAAGAGTTTCCATACTTGACCAACCGTATGGTTAGGTTGTGTCGATGGTAACAATTCTCTTGGTGTTACTAATTGTATATCCGCAGGTAAATAACGTAATTTTTGATAAAGTACATTGAACGTCTGTTGATGGGGGTGACCAATCGCTATCGCATAACCTTTTTTACGGGCCAATTGGATGGCAATATCAAATTGAGCAGCAATATCATCTTCATTGATTGAATCATCCAAAAATATATCGCGAGATAATGTATCAACATGATAAATTTCAGCCGCTTCTTTCACACGAGTTGCGGCAATAGTACGGCTATCTAGGAAAAATAAAGCATAGTTAGAGACTCGGGCCATCACTTTCTTCATACCTGACAGACTGGACGTCATCCGACTACCCATATGATTATTGATACCTACCGCATAAGGAACTTTAACAATGGCTTCGTCAATAATACGCGCGATTTCGGCTTCTGACATGTCTGGAAATAAAGTATCTTTCTCTAATCCAGTAAGACGGATAGGCGCCATAGGTAAATGAATCATAACTTGATTACCATACAAATGGGCATAGGTAGCAATTTGTTTAGCGTAGGGGGAATTAGGCAGTACAGCTACTGTAATTTTGGGTGATAATCGCACAACTTTTTTTTCAATTTCTTGCCGATAACCAAAGTCATCGATAACAATAGCTAAACGCGCAGCCGATACCGGCAAAATGATCATACTTAATAAAATAAATGTTAAAAATCGACTCATTGTTTTAACCACGCTTGGGGATTTAGCGCTTTTCCATCTCTTCTTATCTCAAAATAAAGTGCTGGCTTACCTTGTCCACCACTATTTCCAACTAGTGCAATTGCTTGACCGGTTTGCACATTATCATCAACTTTAACTAATACGCGTTGATTATAACCATACAAACTCATATCCCCTTTTCCATGATCTATGGCGACTAAAAATCCATATCCCTGCAACCAGTTTGCTAATATAACTCGCCCAGCAGCAATCGCTTTAACCGTAGCGCCTTCTTTGGCACTAATGACTAATCCCTTCCAATAGAGTTCATCTTGTAAGGCTTCGCCAAATCGATGAATAACCTTACCCGCTAGAGGCCAACTCAGTTTATTTTGAGGTTTGCCGATACCGCTAACACGTGCCATCAACGCCTTTTCAGATACCGTTGGTTTGTAATTACTCTGTTTTTGACGGGAACGAATTTCTGCTGCTTTTTGTGATTCCTGTTCAGATTTACGACGTGCATTATGTCTAGCCTGATCCAGTTGTGTCTGTAACTTCGCTTCATTTTCACGTAACTCATCTAGCTTTTGCTGTCCAGCTTGCATTGAAGAGTCTAAGGCGATAAGTGTTTTCTTACGCATTTGACGATTAGCCACAAGACTTGCTCTTTCCTGTTTTTGTTTATCTTGTAACACTTGCTGTTCTTGCCTTTTTATTTCCACTTTCTGTTTACGATCAATCAGTTCCATCTGAATGGTTTTTAATTGATTAATTTTCTGTTGTCTAAATTGGTTAAAATAACCAAAATATTGGATAATACGTTCTTTACGCTCATTCTCTTTTGCTTGAAAAATGAGTTCTATTCCAGAATTGCGACCTAAAAGAAAAGCATGCGTTAATTGGTTGGCTAAGATTTTGCGTTGTTTGGCTTGATCTTTCTCTAACTCACTGATTTGACCATTTAATTGCGTTATTTGTTGATCAATCTTGTTTAATGCATTGTCTATTGACTGAATCGATTCTAATAACTTAGCGATCGACGTTTCTTGCTTTTGTAATTCTTTATTTAATGCTGCGCGCTCTATGCGCTGCTGAGCTAATTTCTTTTCTTGTTCGGCAATCGATTGACGAATAGAAGAAAGACGATCTTTATTATTGGCGTAAGCAGAATAAGAAACAGTGGTCATTGCTCCCAGTAGGCTACTTAATAAAATAACTAAAAATCGTCTTTTCATATGACTAACGCTCTTATCCATTAGAGCGATATTTCCTATTATTTTAATTTAAACAATGGTTTACCGGTCATTTCTTGCGGTATGTCCATATTAATCAAGGTTAATAAGGTTGGTGCAAGATCAGATAATTTACCCCCTTCTATTGCTACCGCAGGTTTACCCACATAAATTAATGGTACAGGTAAATTGGTATGCGCCGTATGTGCTTGCCCTGTTTCATCATCACGCATTTTTTCCGCATTGCCATGATCAGCAGTAATTAATAACTGTCCATCAACCTGTTTTACGGCATCAACCACACGCCCTATACAGACATCCAAAGCCTCAACGGCTTTTACCGCTGCCTCAAATATTCCCGTATGTCCGACCATATCACCATTAGGATAATTACAAATAATGACATCATATTGTCCATGAGTAATCGCATTCACTAATTTATCCGTTAATTCTTGAGAGCTCATTTCTGGCTGTAGATCATAAGTAGCGACTTTAGGCGAATTAACTAAAACACGGTGTTCATGATTAAATGGCTCTTCTACACCACCATTAAAGAAGAACGTAACATGTGCGTATTTTTCCGTTTCAGAAATACGTAATTGCGTTTTATTATGTTTGGCTAACCATTCGCCTAACGTATTGGCTAACGAGGCTGGTGGATAAGCGACAGACGCCTTAATATTATCCGCATATTCGGTTAACATCACGAATTCAGCAAAATTAATCACGCGTTCACGTTTGAAGCCATCAAAATGACTATCGACAAAAGCACGTGTAATCTGTCTTGCACGGTCAGCACGGAAATTCATAAAGACTAATACATCCCCATCTTCCATTCTTGAACTGACATCATCCTCTGACTGAATAATCGTTGGTTTAACAAATTCATCGTTTTCATCACGTGCATACGCGGCTTGTAAACCGTCGAGAGCAGTGTTAGCTTTAAATTCACCCTTAGCATCAACAATCAATTGATAAGCTTGCTCAACACGTTCCCATCTATTATCACGATCCATCGCATAGTAACGACCAATAATCGAGGCAATACGTCCTTTTCCTAATTCAGCAAATTTGTTATGTAAACGTTGTAGTGGCATTTGTGCACTGCGTGGCGGCGTATCGCGCCCGTCAAGAAAAGCATGTAAATAAATCTTTTCAGCGCCGCGTTGTGCCGCTAATTCAACCATCGCAAGGATATGATCATCATGGCTATGTACACCTCCCGGTGATACTAATCCCATAATATGAACCGCTTTACCATGGTTAACCGCCTTATCGACAGCACCTGTTAAAACTGCATTAGTAAAGAAGTCACCACTAAGAATATCTTTTGTAACGCGGGTGAGATCTTGATAAACAATCCGCCCTGCACCAATATTGGTATGTCCAACTTCCGAATTCCCCATCTGACCATCAGGTAAACCAACATCCATACCTGAGGCTGAAATTAAGGTATTTGGGTAATTTTTAAGCAGACTATCCATTACAGGTTTTTGTGCTGCGGCAATGGCATTATCTTTTTGCTCTTCACGATACCCATATCCATCAAGAATAACGAGAACTATCGGTTTATTGCTCATTTGTTTCCACCTTTTTATACCAGTTCATTTTTTAATTTTATTGTATTGTATTCTACTATAAGAAACCGATTAGAGGTATAGGAAATATCAGATGCTATCTATAACCATTTGAATATTTTGGGTATTGCTTTTATGGCTAAAAGTCAAGGGTTAACCGTCAATTCAAGATAAATTATCGATGTCCGCTATTTATACTGTTTAGTGCCTTAAAATAGATATTAATTTGAATCGTGGTTTTAACTATATAAAACATGATCATCATTTATCCATTTTAACTCACAAATGAATAAATGATGATGGTTTAAATGATATCTTTTATCTCTTCGCTTGCGATTGAGGTACTAGCCACCAAACCGTTTCGCTTCGATGATATCAGGTAATTGTTTAATCTTATTTAATACACGATTTAATGCTGTCTGATCATAAACCACTAATATCATATCGATGGTGGCAATTTGTTGCTTAGCATCGCTACGACTCGAAACACTCGATACATTCACCTTTTCATGCGCCAAAATAGTGGTAATATCACGTAATAAACCATTGCGATCATTGGCGATAATCTGCATAACAAATTGATAACTCTCTTGCTGATTATCTCCCCATTTGGCATCGACAATACGTTCAGGTGCATGATTTTTTAATTCAATAAACTGTTCACAATCGGCTCGATGTACTGAGATTCCACGTCCTAAGGTAATAAATCCAGCGATATTATCGCCAGGGATAGGTAAACAGCAACGAGCAAGGCTATACATTAAATTACCTAGACCTTCGATAATAATTTGCCCATTGGCCTTATTATTGCGCAATAATTGAATCTGTTCGGATTTTTGCGTAATTTGCTTTAATACCGCTTCATCTTCCTCTTCTGCCGTTGGTTTGTTTAATTTGGTATTAACAAAATTGATTAACTGATTAATGCGAATATCGCCACTACCAATACTGGCTAACACTTCTTCAAACGAATGGGCGTTATAGCGTTTGATCAGTAATTTTTCTACTTCTTTAAAGGTGGTATCGATCTGGGACAACTCACTTTCTAAGATTTGCCGTCCAGATAAAATATTTTTATCACGATCTTGTTTTTTAAACCAAGCCTGAATTTTGGCTCTAGCGCGGCTACTATTTACAAAACCTAAATTAGGATTAAGCCAATCACGACTTGGATTAGGTTGTTTTTGGGTAATAATCTCGACTTGTTCACCCATTTTTAACTGATAAGTAAAAGGCACAATGCGCCCTGAGATTTTGGCACCAATGCAACGATGACCAATATCACTATGAATATGGTAAGCAAAATCAAGCGGAGTTGATCCGGCAGGTAAATCCACCACATCGCCTTTTGGTGTAAAAACATACACTCTATCATCAAAGACTTGACTACGCACTTCATCTGGAATGGTACCGCTGTCTGACATCTCCTCGCGCCATGCAAGCAATTTACGCAACCAAATAATACGCTGATCATAAGCGGTCATTTTATCCGTACTGCCTTCTTTATATTTCCAATGCGCAGCGATCCCCAGCTCTGCATCGTTATGCATCTGCTTTGTACGGATTTGAATTTCGATGGTTTTATTCTCAGGACCTATAATCACCGTATGAATGGATTGATAACCATTTGGTTTAGGATTAGCAACATAATCATCGAATTCTTTAGCGATATGCTCAAAGTTAGCATGAATGACCCCTAAGGCAGCGTAACAATCTTCAATCCGCTCAGCGATAACTCGAACCGCACGAATATCATAAAGCTGATCAAAAGAGAGCAATTTATTTTGCATCTTACGCCAAATGCTATAAATATGTTTGGGACGACCATACACTTCGACTTGTATATGATCCACATTCATCATTGCCTGTAAATTTTTTACAAAATTATCAATATAATGTTCGCGATCAATTCGTCTTTCTTGTAATTTACTTGCAATGAGACGGTAATCATTGGGGTGCATATAGCGGAAACAGAAGTCCTCTAGTTCCCATTTTAGTTGCCCGATACCCAACCGATTAGCCAACGGCGCATAAATGTTAAAACACTCTTTGGCAGCCAGTACACGCTCCTCTTCGGAGGCGCCAAGCATATCACGTAAAAACATAATTCGTTCAGCTAATTTAATAATCACGCTACGAAAATCTTTTACCATTGCTAATAACATACGACGTATATTATCAATCTGTTCTGGCGTTTGATTACTGTTACCCCCTGCTTTAAGTTGACCAATATTTTTCATACTTATCACACCAAAAGCGAGTTGAATGATATTCTTATCAATATCATCTTCTAAATCATCGTAGCGGATCACTTTCGCTTCAAGAAAAGGAAATAATAAGGCGGCACAAAAACTGTCGACGTCTAAATTAAGCATCGATAAAATTTCAATCATCTCGATAGCATTATGAAAACAGATCAACTGTTTATCTGAACCCGCGCTATTTTCAAAGCAAAAATCCCATATTGATTTAAATTTATCAAATGTTGCCTTATTAGATAACTGTAATTCTTGTTTAGCCCACTTATCGAAATCAAACTGTTCAAGGGCATAATGTTCATCAAGATGTTGATGAGCGCCTCTTACTGATACCATAATTTTATTCCGTTAATCCTGATTGTTTATTTTACGAACCTTATCATTGATTCAAGATGTTTCGTTTGAGGAAACATATCAAGTATCGCTAATTGATCTATCCTATAGCCAGCCTCAAGTAAAATTTTACTATCTCTTACTAATGTTGCTGGATTACATGATATATAAATAATGGTCGAACACGCCATAGAGACCATCTGCTTAACCATATTTAATGCACCAGAACGTGCGGGGTCAAGCAATATTTTATTAAATGGCGTAGTATTTAACCATGTTGCGGTTTTATCTAAATGATCCAAATCGTGCTGATAAAAGTGCGCATTAAGTGTTTTTTGGTTATTTAGCCGTTGATTGACGGCAACATTCGCCGTTGCTTTTTCAACTAAGGCGTTAACCCCCTCAATTCCGACCACTTGCTTAGCATATTTCGCCATCGGTAATGAAAAATTGCCCATTCCACAAAACAGATCTAACACATAATCTTCATCAGTTAATGCTAACCAATCTAGCGCTTTAGCCACCATTTTTTGATTTATTTCCCGATTTACTTGGATAAAATCTAAAGGGCTGAACGTCAGTTGTAAATCATCGATATAATAATATGGATCACCATTTTGTGTTAGCTGTACTAATGTCTCACCATGTAGATAAAAACTGAGTTGATATTGCTCAGCAAAAGAGGTTAATTGTTGTTTATCTTGCTCAGATAATGGCTTTATATGACGCAAAACCACAATGATTCCGCTCTCTACGTCTAATATCTCTATATGACCTAACGCTTTTTTATTGGTTAGTGAATTCAATCTATCACGTAAAGGCTGAACTAACTTTGCTAAGTTCGGCGTTAAGATCGGGCACATGTCGATATTAACAATATCATTGCTCGTCTGTTTGCGAAACCCCATCACTAATCGATCGTTAATCACCAATAAAGCTAAACGCGCACGGCGACGATAAGCATAGTTATTAGCTGCAATTACGTCCACGCTTAAGTGATTTAAATTTATGCCTGTTTCTCGTTCTAATAAGTACTGTAGTGCTTGCTGTTTACTCTGCTGTTGAATTGCGGTTGAAGCGTGTTGTAACTGGCATCCTCCACATATCCCAAAATGCTGGCAAGCAGGTTGGACTCGTTGCGGGCTATCATTCTTACGTCTAACAACTTCCGCTTTGGCATAATGCTTTTTGTCCTCAGTAATACGAATATCAACTTTCTCACCAGGTAATGCTTGCTTAACAAAAATAGTTTTTCCTCGCTCTTTAGCAATACCTTGACCAAATGCATCAAGTGCCATAATCTCAACTTGTTTTACTTGGTTCGTGATGGGTTTACGAATTGGAGTGTAAAAATTGGCCATATCATTTTCTTAATATATTTGACGATCAGCAAATTTTTTTATTAATGCAACATTGATTTCAGAGGGTACAAAGCTTGATACATCTCCATGATGCATGGCTATTTCTCTCACCAACGTCGATGATAAAAAATGATATTTTGCTGAAGCGATTAAAAATAACGTTTCAAGATCCGGTTTTAGCTGAACATTGATTTCAGCTAACTGTTTTTCATATTCAAAATCTTGACTGTTTCGTACTCCACGAATTAATACCGAGGCATGTTGCTCACGAGCAAAATCCGCCATTAACTGCGAAAATCCCAATACCGTTACCTTCGGTAAATGAACAATACTTTGGCTTACCATCGTTACGCGCTCGTCTAGGGTAAACAAGGTTTTCTTACTTGGGCTTGCCGCAACCGCAATGATTAAATGATCAACCAAATTTGCCGCACGTGTAATCAGATCGATATGTCCATTAGTGATAGGGTCAAAAGTACCAGGAAAAATAGCAGTGATTATTTTTTTCATAACCAAACCTGTGTATGATGTACGATTTAAAGTTATATCATACCGAATTTTCGGCATAATTGTTAGTTTTAGGAACAGAAACAACCATGGTAAATAAGATCTCTGCGGTAATTATTACTCTTAATGAAGAAAAAAATATTGGGCGTTGTTTGTCCTCACTACAAGGTGTGGCTGATGAGATCATTGTAGTGGATAGTGGTTCAACCGATGATACTCAACATATTGCTATGCAGTATGGGGCACAATTTATCGTTCAACCTTGGCAAGGTTATGGGAAACAAAAGAATATCGCTGCTGAAAAGGCAAAGTATGAATTTATTCTCTCATTAGATGCAGATGAAGCGCTTTCCGAACAACTCAGGTCAACACTAATCGCCATTAAAAATCAACCGATGGCAGATGCTTACCAGTTTAATCGTTTAACCAATTATTGTGGGCAATGGATTCGTCATTGTGGTTGGTATCCTGATAAAAAAATCAGATTATGGCGCAAAGGTATGGCCAGTTGGACCACGCCTCGTATCCATGAAACGATTAAACTAGCTGGCGGCGTTAACGCTAAGCCAATCCAAGGCGATTTACTCCATTACACCTATTATACGATTGCCGAACATATCGCGGTCGCCAATAAATATACGACTTTAGTTGCTCAAGAATACGCTGATCGAGGCAAAAAACCGACCTTGATTAAATTATTTTTAAGTCCAATATTTGGTTTTTTACGCGATTATTTTTTACGTTTAGGTTTGCTCGACGGCTATTATGGTTTTGTTATTTGTTTAGTCGCCGCTTTTTCAACCTTTTTGAAATATGCAAAACTTAAACAGCTTTTACAAGAGGAGAAATAATGCAACCCTCATCATTAACACTAATTGTCACCACTTACAACTGGCCAGAAGCGTTGAATTTAGTGCTTTTATCGATTAAACAGCAAACCGTCCTACCCGATGAAGTAATTATTGCTGATGATGGTTCGGCGGCCCCTACACGCGATCTCATTGCCCAATATCAACGCGATTTTCCTGTTCCCTTGATCCATAGTTGGCAAGAAGATGCTGGATTCCGTTTAGCACGCTCTAGAAACCAAGCCATTGCCATGGCTAAAGGCGATTATATCGTCATGATTGATGGCGATATGGTACTTGAACGGCATTTTATACAAGACCATAAACGCATTGCTAAACCACAACAGTTTATTCAAGGGCGTCGAGTGATTTTGACCGAAAAAATAAGCCAACATGCGTTAATCAATAACAATATCCACTTTTCTTTTTTCTCACCAGACGTAAAAAATAAAATAAATTGCCTCCACTGTCCGCTATTATCACCCATGATTTCTAGCTTATTTTCGCAACAAACTTATCGTTCAGTACGTGGTTGTAATATGGCAATGTGGAAAACAGATTTGATTACCGTCAATGGTTTTAATGAAGCTTTTGTCGGCTGGGGACGAGAAGATAGCGAATTTGTATTACGCATGTTAAATAATGGCATTAGACGTAAAGATTTACGCTTGGGAGGTATTGCTTATCATCTTTACCACCATGAAAATTCTCGGAAAAACCTAGATAAAAACGATGATTTACTAGAAGAAGCAGTCAAAAATCGAACGACTTATTGTCAACAAGGACTAGCTAACCATTTATAATCAAATAATACCGCAATAATAATATACAAATTAATAGGTCTACTTTTATGCCAAACAGTAGACCTATTGTTAACCTATCCCACCTGCTATCTATACAACATAAAAACAAGTAAAAAAAATCTAATAAATAATATGTACTTTCGTGTTAGTTTATAGCACAATTCGCACGTACTGTAAGACTAATCTTTTAAATTAACACTTTGATTTATAAAATTCGCTATAGAAATTATTTCTATAGTGTATCTATAAAAATAAAAAAATAATGATTTTTCTTAACTTAATCTTAATAATGCGGGCCAACTTACTGAGTTAAATGATTTGGCATGAAATAAATAGTCCATACGTCTCGCGACGTGATGGTTTAATAACTACTGATTTTGTCTATATTTTCATATCCATTTAGGTGATTAAGTTAATATAAAATAGGAGATAGTTTTTTGATGTCAACTAAAAATAAGAATGATCAAAATGTTCCGATAACCATTGGTTTTAAAGCATATATTGCACTGATTACATCTATCCTTATTTTTTCAGGACTATTTTTTAATGTGGAGGGAATGGAATGGTTAGGGGCATTTGATTTTACAACCTTATGCGGTTCATTTGGTAAGATGCTTAATCCAGAACAAAATACATTTATCGGTGAAAATGGGATTAGTGCTAAAGCGGGATTCTTATTTTCTCTGACCCTTGTACCAACCGTGATGTTAGCTACGGGTCTATTAGAAGTATTTACTTATTATGGCGCTATTCGTGCCGCACACCATTTATTTACACCTTTACTGAGACCCCTATTAGGTCTGCCAGGATTAAGTGGCCTAGCGTTAATTACTAATTTACAAAGTACTGATGTCGGTACCAAATTAACCAAAGAACTCTATGAATCCAAACTGATTACTAAAAAAAATTTAATCATCATGGGAGCTTGGCAATATTCTGGTGCGGGCTTAATTAATAACTATTTTGCTGTTGGTTCAGTTGTGTTTTCCGCGTTATCAGTGCCAATCATTACCCCTCTCATTATTATGTTCTGTTTAAAATTTGTTGGCGCAACATTTGTTCGTATAATGTTAAGCACATGGTATAAAAAGGATTTTATTGATGAATAATAAAATCAATAAACCATCTAGTAGTAATCCTTTTGATATTTTTATTGTTGGCGCACGTAAAGGATTTTATATTGCAGCAAATCATTTAATACCTAACATATTGATGGCTTATGTTATTGCACAGATTCTTAATTTGCTCGGTATTATTCATTTTTTGGAGCAACTGTTCTCCCCGCTTATGTCGCTATTTGGTCTACCCGATGTTGCCAGCACGGTATTACTTACCGCTTGGTTTTCCGCCTCAGCCAGTGTCGGTCTAATCCTTAGTTTAATCGCTCAAGAGCAATTAACGTCACTTGATACGACAATATTGTTACCTGCTATTTTTCTGATGGGATCACAATTGCAATATATCGGGCGCTTATTACGTATTGCTAACGTCCCTAGGCGGTACTGGCCAATATTAATGATAACCAGCATTTTAAATGCCTTTATATCGATGTCGATTATGAAAATAATTATATAAATTATTTACCATAATCCATTAAATTATGCTTGCCGGCTAGGTATTTTATAAATCATCGCGGCTTATCATGACGTTGCGATAGATGTTAAACCACATGATAAATAACCCTAGTTAATGTGCAATTAAAAAATAAATAGCCCTATTAATAAAATGATTGAAATATAAATTTAAACGGGTTAAAACCCGTTCCCCGCTCTCTCCTTTCCGCCTTGCTCCTTATATCGTAAAACACTTAATCTAATAAATCTCATCATAGCCTTATTAAAAATAAGTCTATTGTTATATAAAAAACTTGACCTTGTATTCTTAAACTAGTTTAATAGTACAGATAAAAAATAGACAGGGATGAGTCTATTCATAGTGATAAGAAAAAGTAAGAATAGTTAGTAATGGCAACATAACAACAACAAAAAATCTATTTTAGTTAGTTCATTAGTGTTTACTCAGAATCAAACATGGTGGGAGCCGTCAATGAATAAGCCCGTTCTATCTCAGTTAAAACAGATGACGCAGTATTGTAATGATCCAACGCGAGTCTTCAATCAATTATGCCAACAAAAACCAGCAACCTTATTATTAGAAACAGCTGAGATCGATAATAAGCAAGGAATTAAAAGCATACTGATCATTGATAGCGCGCTAAGAATTACCGCTTTGCACCGTACAGTAACCATTGAAGCATTAACCGAAAATGGACTAGCGTTACTACAACAAGTACAACAATCCCTTGAGTCACCAATCACCTATCAACGAGATAACGATCAATTAATCCTAACTTATCCTGATATTGATTTAATCAAAGATGAAGATGCCCGCTTAAAATCACTTTCGATATTTGATGCATTACGTTCACTATTGCATTGCGTTGATATCCCCGCCCAAGCAGACCACGATGCGCTATTTATCGGTGGCTTATTTGGTTATGATTTAGTCGCAGGGTTTGAACATTTACCGCCATTACCAACAACTGAACATAGCTATGATTATTGCTTTTACGTTGCTGAGGTATTACTAGAAATTAACCATAAAAATCAGCAATCAACATTAAAAGCCTCGCTATTTGCCCCCAACGATAAAGAGTTACACCGACTTTCCTCAAGAATAAATCAACTTACGGAAACCCTGAAAAACAGCCCGCCAGAGATTGAAACTAAAGCCTTACCTTCACTTCACTTAACATGCAATATTGATGACGAGAACTTCAATACGATTGTAAAAAAAATGCAGGATGCAATTGCTCAAGGCGATATTTTTCAAGTTGTTCCATCTCGCCGTTTCCAACTTCCTTGTCCCAAACCTTTAGCCGCTTACCAAATGCTTAAAACCCATAATCCAAGCCCTTATATGTTTTATATGCAGGATAAGCACTTTATTTTATTTGGCGCCTCCCCAGAGAGCGCCTTAAAATACAGCCAAGCAACGAATCAAGTTGAAATCTATCCTATTGCGGGTACGCGTCCGCGTGGACGTAACCAATTCCAAGCAATTGATCAGGATCTTGATAGCCGGCTGGAACTCGATATGCGCACCGATCACAAAGAGTTAGCCGAACATTTGATGCTTGTCGATTTAGCCCGCAATGATTTAGCCCGAATTTGTACTGCCGGTACACGTTATGTTAAAGACCTATTGCAAGTCGATCGCTATGCCTATGTGATGCATTTAGTTTCACGGGTTGTTGGGCAACTGCGTTCAGATTTAGATGCCTTATATGCCTATCAAGCAACAATGAACATGGGCACATTAACGGGTGCGCCAAAAGTACAGGCAATGAAACTAATTGCTGAAGCTGAAAAGGTAAGGCGAGAAAGTTATGGCGGCGCGATTGGTTATTTTACCGGTAATGGCGATCTTGACACCTGCATTGTGATCCGTTCCGCCTACGTCCAACAAGGCATGGCTACCGTCCAAGCTGGTGCTGGCATTGTGTTAGATTCCAACCCCCAATCAGAGAGTGATGAAACCTATCAAAAAGCCAAAGCAGTACTAAACGCTATTGCTAAAGCCCATCATTTATCAGGAGTACAATAATGGCTAACATTCTATTTTTAGATAATATTGACTCTTTTACTTACAATTTAGTTGATCAACTACGATCGCATGGACATCAGGTGGTGATTTACCGCAATACGCTTGCCGCAGAGGTAATTATTGAAAAGCTATCACAATTAACCCATCCGATTTTATTTCTTTCCCCGGGGCCAGGCACGCCAAGTCAAGCAGGATGTATGCCAGAGCTATTACAACGTTTAAAAGGCAAACTCCCTATTATTGGCGTTTGCTTAGGACACCAAGCTATCATCGAGGCCTATGGGGGAAATATTGCTCCTGTTGGCGATATTTTACATGGAAAAGCATCGCTGATTGAACACGATAATCAATATATGTTTGCTAATTTACCTAATCCTCTACCTGTTGCCCGCTACCACTCATTAAAAGGCGAAAATATTCCATCTGAATTAACTATCAACGCTAGTTTTAAACAAATTGTGATGGCGGTACGTCATGATAATGATCGTGTTTGTGGTTTTCAATTCCATCCTGAATCGATCTTAACACTAAACGGCGCGAAACTATTAGAACAAACGATTGCATGGGCATTAAGCCAACCGCTTACCAAACCAATCGAAACCGCGCCCGTCGAGCCCCCATCAACCGCGTTTAACGCTCATACCGCTTATTCGCTTTCATCGATACAAACTAAACTTTATGGTGGTGAAGCACTTACTCAATCAGAAAGCCAATATCTATTTGAATTGATTACGACTGGCAACATTGAGCCAACTTTAATGGCAACCGCCATCATTAGTATGAAATTACGAGGAGAAAAGCCCACCGAAATTGCAGGCGCAGTCAACGCATTATTAGCCCAAGCAGACTATTTTCCTCGACCCGATTACCCTTTTGCGGATATTGTGGGGACTGGGGGTGATGGCACCAATAGTATCAATATTTCAACGGCCAGCGCCTTTGTCACCGCAGCCCTTGGCTATCCAATAGCTAAACATGGCAACCGAGGTGTGTCCAGTAAATCTGGCTCATCAGATGTCCTTTCGGCGCTGGGGCTTAAATTAACCATGCCAGCTGCCACTTCACGTCAAGCGCTTGATGAATTAGGTATCTGTTTTCTATTTGCACCGCAATATCACTCAGGCTTTCACTATGCCGCACCAATCAGACAGCAGTTAAAAACGCGTACCATCTTTAATCTCTTAGGTCCATTAATTAACCCAGCACGACCACAACGAATTTTACTGGGCGTCTATAGTCGTTCGTTAATTCAACCTATTGCTGAAACCTTGGTTACATTAGGCTATAAACACGGACTAGTGGTACATGGAAGTGGCATGGATGAAGTGGCGATCCATGGCGTCACCCACGTTGCCGAAGTTATTGATCATCAGATCCATTATTATGAAGTTTGCCCAGCTGATTTTGGCCTAGCGACTTATGCCTTAACCGATATTGAAGGTGGCACACCAGAACAAAATAAACAGCTCTTAACCGCGGTTTTACAGGGGAAAGGCACACCAGCGCATGAAGCGGCGATTGCTATTAATGTTGCGATGGTTATGCGACTATTTGGTCAGTCCGATCTTCGTCAAAATACACAGAAGGCATTAAGGATGATACGCAGCGGCCACGCTTATCAACGCCTACAAGACCTTGCGACTAGAGGATAATAATATGACTAACCATTGTTCACCTAACCCGACATCTAAGCCAACAGTATTAACCAACATTGTTGCCGATAAACAACGTTGGTTAATCAACGCGAAACAACATCAATCACTAAATAGCTTAAAAACGGCCGTTACCGCCAGTGATCGCCACTTTTATCAAGCATTAAAACAACCACAGACTGTCTTTATACTGGAATGCAAAAAAGCCTCTCCCTCTAAAGGATTGATCCGCCAAGACTTTGATCCCACCATGATTGCCAGCATATATAAAGATCATGCGGCGGTCATTTCGGTATTAACCGATGAGAAATATTTTCAAGGACGCTTTGAATACCTACCGCAAGTTAGGCAACAAGTCACTCAACCGGTATTATGTAAAGATTTTATTATCGATGAATACCAAATTTATTTAGCTCGCTATTATCAAGCTGATGCTATTTTACTTATGCTATCAATATTAACGGATGAGCAGTATCGCCACTTAAGTCATATTGCCCATCAGCTTAATATGGGCATTTTAACAGAAGCCAGCTCAGAACAAGAAGTGCAGCGAGCGATCCAGCTTAATGCAAAAGTAATAGGGATAAATAACCGTAATTTACATGATCTTTCGGTTGACTTGGAACGCGTCAAACGATGGGCGCCAACCATTCCAAAAGGGATCACTATTATCAGTGAGTCTGGCATTTATACACATCAACAAGTTTTAACATTAAGTCAATACGCGCATGGTTTTTTAATCGGTAGTGCCTTAATGTCTGAAACCAATTTAACCTTAGCTGTCCATCGCATTATTTATGGGGAAAATAAAATTTGTGGTTTAACGCGTCCAGAAGATGCCGCCGTAGCATATAAGATGGGGGCGGTTTATGGTGGTTTAATTTTTGTCCCGACATCGCCACGTTACATTAGTGAGCAACAGGCACAAAAAATGGTTATGCATACGCCGCTTAATTGGATTGGCGTATTTAAAGATGAACGTATTGCCACAATTGTTGCACGTGCACAATCATTATCTCTCTATGCGGTGCAATTACATGGACAAGAAGATGCCCACTATATTCAATCATTACGCCAACAACTACCAGCAAGCTGTCAAATTTGGCGTGCGTTAAGTATCGAATCCGCGATTCCCGAATACAACAATCCACTGGTCACACGTTACATTTTTGATCAGGGGACAGGCGGCAGTGGACAATGTTTTGACTGGCGTTTACTACACCAAAAAGAGTTAAGCCATGTATTACTGGCTGGTGGCATTTGTCCAGAAAACACGATAAAAGCCATTCAAACAGGCTGCCTTGGACTTGATGTCAACTCAGGGGTAGAAATAGCCCCAGGCATTAAAGACACACAAAAAATCCAACACGTATTTACGGCTTTACGTGCTTATCCCTACCGTCAATAATAAAGGAAGAAATGATGTCACAACTTAATCCCTATTTTGGTGAATTTGGTGGTCAATATGTACCACAAATCTTAATACCAGTACTCGATGAACTTGAGCAAGCCTTTTTAGATGCCCAAGCCGATGAACAGTTTCAACAACAATTTTATACGTTATTAAAAAATTATGCTGGCAGACCAACGCCTTTAACTTTATGCAAAAATTTAACCCAAGGCACACAAACCAAGCTCTATTTAAAACGAGAAGATTTAGTCCATGGCGGCGCGCACAAAACCAATCAAGTATTAGGGCAAGCGCTGCTTGCCAAACGGATGGGAAAAACCGAAATTATTGCAGAAACGGGCGCGGGGCAACATGGTGTGGCTACCGCCTTAGCGTGTGCATTACTAGGCTTAAAATGCCGCATTTATATGGGACAAAAAGATGTCGAACGCCAAGCACCTAATGTATTTCGCATGCGATTAATGGGCGCGACGGTTATTCCCGTCACCACTGGCTCAGCCACATTAAAAGATGCCTGTAACGAAGCGCTACGTGATTGGTCTGGTAGTTATCAAACGGCCCACTATTTACTGGGTACTGCAGCGGGCCCCCATCCTTTTCCAACTAT
>NZ_AWGA01000064.1 GCF_000471645.3 Candidatus Schmidhempelia bombi str. Bimp
CCAACTATCGTACGTGAATTTCAGCAAATGATCAGTGCCGAAGCCAAACAACAAATTCTAGAACAAGAAGACGCTTTACCCGATGCAGTCATTGCTTGTGTTGGTGGCGGCTCAAATGCCATCGGTATGTTTGCTCATTTTATTAATGAACCTAGTGTTAAATTAATTGGCGTAGAGCCCGCTGGGCATGGTATAGCTACGGGTCAACACGGTGCCTCACTCAAACACGGCACGTTGGGCATTTACTTTGGCATGAAATCGCCGATGATGCAAACCCAAGAAGGACAAATTGAAGAGTCCTATTCCATTTCAGCTGGATTGGATTTCCCATCCGTGGGGCCACAGCATGCCTATTTAGATAGTATTGGGCGGGCTGAATACGTCTCAATCACCGATGAAGAAGCACTTGATGCCTTTAAAGCGCTATCAGCAAAAGAAGGAATTATACCTGCCTTAGAATCCTCACATGCCTTAGCTTATGCGTTAAAACTTATCAAACAAGCACCAGACAAACCACAACGACTTATCGTAAACTTATCTGGGCGTGGCGATAAAGATATTTTTACGGTTTACGATATTTTAAAGACCAGAGGAGAAATGGTATGAATAACAATTCATCACGCTATCAACAACTATTTAATCATTTAGCTGAACAAAAAAGAGGCGCATTTATACCTTTTGTTAGCATTGGCGATCCTAATCCTCAACTCTCTTATCAAATTATTGACACCCTAGTTGCTGCGGGTGCTGATGCGTTAGAATTAGGTATTCCTTTTTCAGATCCGCTTGCCGATGGACCCACCATTCAAAATGCGAATCTACGGGCATTTGCGGGGGGAATAACCGTCAATCACTGCTTTGATATCATCGCTAAAATTCGACAAAAACATAATGATATCCCTATTGGTCTACTGATTTATGCTAATTTAGTCTTTCGCCGAGGCATTGATAAATTCTATGCCGACTGCGCTAAAGCAGGTGTCGATTCAGTGCTCATTGCCGATGTCCCACTATCTGAATCCCAGCCATTTCGCCAAGCTGCTATCAACCACCATATTGCCCCAATTTTTATTTGCCCGCCCAATGCCGATGATAAAGTCATAAAGACTATCGCTGAATATGGCCAAGGTTATACGTATTTAGTTTCACGAGCAGGGGTCACTGGCAGTGAAAACAAAGCCAAACAACCATTAAATCACTTAATTAAAAAGCTTAAAATGTACGGTGCACCATTACCGATTCAAGGTTTTGGTATTGCTGAGCCAACACAAGTAAAAGCCGCGATTCAAACAGGGGCAGCTGGTGTCATTTCTGGATCAGCAACGGTGAACATCATTGCTGATCATTTGACCAACCCCCCCTTAATGCTCAATAAACTAAGCGAATTTGTAAACCAAATGAAACAAGCGACCCCCATATTGAGCTAACTTAACAATATTAATCCATTATCAAGGTTTATAGCCACAATGGTTTAATTCACTAACGCTAAAGAGCTAAACGATTTAGATCTAGCGAATTAAACCATATTTCTATGATTAACATCATCAATACGATAAACGCTAACGGTTACGTTAAAAAATATAATTAATAACTTAAAAGAAAAAGTTATCTACCAGATTTAACCTAAATGTGCAATTAATGTCAAAAACCTATCAATTAGTTATTTATCACAAAACGCCTCACCTCGCAGGTTACACAGGGTGATGACTGAATTTAGCCAGCTATCGGTCAATAAACAGCAAACGCAATACAAAGTTATATGGATAAAGTAATATCAGAGCTCTGGCGAGTTTACCGAACAAGCAAATCGTAGCGTCAAGAAAATGAGCTTATAGCCCTATCTAAAGGGAATGTTTGTTAATGGAGAATGATAGCCTAAAGCAAGCTGGGTTGATAATAGGCAAAAAATCAAGTTAATCACAGATAATCAATATCGATATAACTTATGTGCATTATGTCGATGTTTAGAAATGCCAAGAAATCGATTTAATTATCAACCACAATTAATCCATAAAAAACAGATAAAAACGCTTAGCGTAAAAGTTAGGCAGGTATTTAGCGACAACTATCAAATCTATGGAGCAAGACCGCTAAAGGCAGCGAGTGCTTAGAAAGCAAAAACATACTCTTATCAAGACGACGAATTGCTCGAATCATGAAAGAAAAGAGTTTGGTGTAAATATCGTGTTGATACAGAAAAAAGCAACGAATCAATAGTTAGTAATCTGCTTAATCGTGATTTTCGGTAGGATAACAACGAAAAATATTTGTGATTGATTTAACTTATGTGAGAGTAAAACAACACTGGCATTACCTTTGTGTGATGGTTGATGTGTGTGATCGGAAAATCGTGGTACGAAATACTGGAAAACAGAAAAATCCTCAACTTGTTATGGATGCTATCAGTCAAATACTCATTAATTCAGTTGCGTTATTTCATTCAGATGGAGGAAAAGCGTTTGATAATTATTTGCTTGATGAGTGTTTAAGCTAATTTAGCATTCAGCATTCGTTAAGCTATGAAGGGGGGCTGTATGATAATACCATTGCTGAAGTGGATTTAAAACGGTGAAAACTGAATTTGTGCCAAAAACAATTTTTGATTCACTTGAACAGCTAAGTTTGCAATTTAATCACTATGAGGATTAGGTTAATGACAACAGGTTTCATTCGTCTTTAAATTGCTGGTCACCAATTGAATATAGAATAAAGCTATGACCTTATCTTTTAGGTACTAAAATATGTAGACATACCATTATCAATTGCAATGATCGCTAACGATTTAATTAAAGGAAAATAAAATCGCTATCTATTATCACAATATACTGTTAATAATAAAGCGTTCAAATCCTGAGCATTCAGACTTATTTTCCTCGTGCAACTCAATAGTTGTCGATAATGTAAGTAACATTTTTGTTGGTTTGATAATATGGTTAATGTTTAAAGAAAATATACATCCTTTGTTTTTCGATTTATGATAGTGGCTGTTTTTTCTTATTCTGTTTTTATTAAAATAATGATGCTTATTGCCCATGTTGCCCTTGCTGTGCCGTTGCCAAAACTATTTGATTATCTGATTCCAGAAGTGCTAGCGAATCAGATCACCGTTGGTACCCGTATAAAAGTCCCTTTTGGTCAGCGATATGATATAGGTATTGTGGTAAATATTGATACGACCACGGAATTTGATATTAACAAGCTGAAAGCAGTCAGTGAAGTAATTGATCATACCTCATTGTTTCCCGATAAATTATGGCAATTATTACTGTGGGCTGTGGATTATTATCATTATCCTATCGGGGAAGTATTATTTCATGCTTTACCCGTCTTATTACGCCAAGGTAAGCCAGCAAGATTTTCTTCAACAACACAGTGGCAACTCTCCGCGAAAGGTAAATTATTCAACGATGATGATTTAAGCCGTTGGCCGCGTCAGCGTCAGTTATTTAAATTACTACAACAAAATACGGATGATGATCTTATTCAGGCAGCTTCATTCTCTCGTAGTATTTATCAAAAACTGCAAGAAAGACAATTAATTGAACAAGTTGAATTACCTTATTATCCGAAAAGCTGGCAAGCGGAAACAGCATGCAATGATAGCCCCTTATCATTAAATGATGAGCAACAGCAAGTCATCGCGGTTATTCAGCCATTACTGACACAATTTAATGTTTGTTTGCTTGATGGGGTCACGGGGTCAGGCAAAACCGAAGTGTATTTACATACGCTGGCGTCTATCCTAGCTAAGGGGCAACAAGCTTTAGTCTTTGTTCCTGAGATAGGTTTAACACCACAAACCATTGCACGATTTAAGACCCGTTTTAATGCGCCGATCGATATCTTACATTCTGGATTGAATGATAAAGAACGTTTACAAGTCTATCTACGTAGTAAAAATGGCGAGAATGCCATTGTTATTGGTACTCGTTCGGCGTTGTTTACGCCGTTTAAACAGTTAGGCTTAATTATTGTTGATGAAGAACATGATACCTCGTATAAACAACAAGAAGGTTGGCGTTATCATGCTCGGGATTTAGCGATTGTTCGAGCTAAGTTGGACAATATTCCCATTATTTTGGGTAGTGCCACCCCTTCGTTAGAGTCATTATATAATGCTAAAATCGGTAAATATCACCATTTAACCTTAACTAAACGTGCTGGAAACGCGGCTTTTGCTGAGCAATCTATTATTGATATTAAAGGGTTACCATTAAAATCGGGCTTGTCTTTACCCTTAATTCAACGTATAAAAACTCATTTAGATTGCCAGCAACAAGTATTACTGTTTTTAAATCGCCGCGGTTTTGCGCCAGTTTTAATCTGCCATGATTGTGGTTGGATCGCTGAATGTCCGCGCTGTGATCGTCCTTTTACTTACCATCAACAGCAGCAGAAACTCAATTGTCACCATTGTGATACGCCGCGATCAATCCCACCACAATGCCCCAAATGTGGTTCAACCCATTTACAAGCGATAGGTTTTGGTACAGAACAAGTAGAACAACAATTAAAGCAATTGTTTCCTGATATTCCTATTAGCCGAATTGATCGCGATTCTACGGCGAAAAAAGGCGCGCTTTCTGATTATTTGACCCAAATAAACCAAGGACAAGCTCATATCTTAGTCGGCACACAGATCTTAGCTAAGGGGCACCATTTTCCTAATGTTACCTTAGTCGGTATTATTGATGTCGATGGCGCCCTATTTGCCAGTGATTTTCGGGCTACGGAGCGTTTTGCTCAGCTTTATATACAAGTTGCTGGGCGAGCGGGAAGAGAGCAAAAATCAGGTGAAGTGATATTGCAAACCCATCATCCAGAGCATCCATTACTAAAAGTATTGCTTGAACAAGGCTACCCAACTTTTGCTACGCAAGCATTGATTGAACGCCAAGCAACCTTACTGCCGCCATTTAGTTATCAAATAGTGATCCGTGCTGCTGATAAAAATAATCAAGCAGCCCCAAAGTTTTTGGCTCATGTTAGTGATTGGCTAAAACAGTATAGTGATGATGCTTCCTTATGGATCTTTGGCCCTGCTACCGCTAATCAACCCAAAAGAGCCGGTTATTATCGTTGGCAATTATTATTGCAACATCCTAATCGGCGTAAGTTTCAATCGATAATAAAAGAGCTGTGCCTAGCGATGACACAATGGTCAGAAATGCATACCATACGTTGGAGTATTGATGTTGATCCTATTGAAATGTAACGGATATCTTAGCGATATAATCAACCATTATTTCTACCATAAAGTTAGCTAGGCTGAATAAGATCGTTATACTCTAATTAAAATTATACTGAATTAACATAAATTTTTATGTTTATTCAGTAGTGATGATTGTAAATAGCGTACCTTTATAATCGTGAGCCTAGTCGATAAGTTTGATATTTTTAATATCATCAGCCTATATGATATATTGGTTAACTTATCAACTGTAGTAGTATATATAATCAACTTTAGTCCTTTTAATCATCAACGTGATTGGGGAAAGTTACTTATCTATCGACAAGGAAAGCGTTTCATGAAAAACATAGTTATTGGTTTTATCCTCCCCTTTTTATTATCAGGATGTGCCTATTTTTCTGAACAACCCCCGCGTTACTCATCAAAAGCGATACCCGATTTAGTTTGGATTACACAAGTTATCGAATTACCACTAGAAAATTCAGATAAGAACGCTAATTACTCCCAATTGGTTAATCCTAAAAAATATCAATATGCGGTAAAAGATCAATATGAACGACATTTCATTATTATTGAAATTGCTCAGCAAGCTGATTATAAAGTGGGAGAATGTGCGATCCGTTGGTGGGATCGTCGAGATAAAACCTACCCTCGATTAAATAAAACTGGTCCAAAATGTGCATTATTATCAAAAGAAATGGAGATGAATAAACCACCTGTTAATCAGCAATCGACGGCCAAGTTAAAACGAGCAGCCTTACTTAATAGTTGGTTAGATACACATGAGTCCGCTATTATTCGCACTTGGGGTAAACCAGATAAAGTTGAGCAAATTGGCGATGATCGCTACCTTGAATATATTTATAAACGCACAACCAGCGGGGCAACCAAAAAAATTTCCACCTCTAAAACGTGGATATGTAAAACCCGCTGGCAAATCAAAAAAGATCATCTATTTTCTTATGCAGAAACGGGGAACGCCTGTTATTAATCGTATCGTTTAGATGGCATAAATAGTTAGTATTTACTATTTATGTTCTCTATTGTTAATGTTTGATGCATTAACGGTCAATATTTGATCGTTTATGATAAGTTTTACGTTTACCTATGCGGTGATCAATCACGACTTCGCGTGTGGATAATTTAAAATGTTAGTTGCGCGTAGTTAAGATCATTATTCAATTTACTATGTATCAATAGAGCGGTTACTAGCCATCTTTTAGGCGATTTGTCTCATATTTACTATAAATATGATTCACCTATCGATCCTTTTCTAGAAAGTAATCACAAGAGATAAAAATAAACATTAGGGTTTAATGCTTACCATTACCGCACTTATTATAAATAGTCTATGCTCAAGTTAAGTTCATTTATTTAATAAAAAAGTCGCTTGTCATTTATTTATGACTATTACCACTGCTTGGTTTAATTTAAAGAGTAACAGTATGCCCAATGACTAAAGATAAGGCGTTAACCGCTTATCGTATTAAAATTTTTGGATTTAGCTCGCGCTTTTTATCATTAGATGTCGCCAATATAATTGATTCATACCATACTAAAAATAGGATTTATTTAATGGGTTAAGCTTAATAATGAAAAAACATAAAGCGGTCACTATGCAAGATATTGCTAAATTCGCCAATGTTTCGGTCGCAACCGTTTCGCGCGTTTTAAATACGCCAACGAAAACCTCTCGCTTTTCCAGAAACAAAGTTATCCAAGCGATTAACGAACTGAATTATGATACCAAAGCATTAATTAAACCTTACCATATGGTGCATCATAATAAAAAAATATTGGTAATAGATAATCAATATCTAACTGGCGGGATGATAAATCGAGGTATTGAACATAAAGCTTATGAATTAGGATATAAATTACTTTACTTACGTTTTCTCTATTTTAATCAACAAGAAATCCAACAAATTATTACTTATACCATTCATCATCAAATTGAAGGGATTATACTTATTAATGATTGCCCTTATCTGCAACAACTTGAGCAATATTGCGAGGCTCTGCCACCGATTATTTTACTTAACCACTATTCTCGTTACTTATCTTGTGTTTATTTTGACCATTTATCCATTGCTTATCAGGCAACAAATTATTTTATTAATCAAGGTCATAAACATATTGCTTGTCTAATCGGATTACCACATAAGCAAAGTACTCAATATTTAGTTGAAGGCTACCAACTGGCTTTAAAGCGTGCGGCGATTAAGCCAAATAACGCCTTTTTGCACTATCAGTGCGTTGATTTTGACTCCGCACAATCTTTGTTTAAAACCTTATCACAACAACCGATCGTACCAACGGCTATTTTTTGCTATGATAATAGCTGTTTGAATTACGATGATCACTATCAGTCATCATCTTATCAGCCCAATCAAACGCCAACTTATCTCGATGAAAATAGTATTATTAATGGCCTATTAACTCAGGTCAAAAAACAGCACTATATAATCCCCCAACAATTATCTTTAATTGCAACTTTACCGCAAATTAATCATCAAACGCTTACTGAACCTCAGGTAACGTATATACATAAACCCATGTATCAAATGGGACAACAAGGATTACTATTATTGTTATCATTGATCAACAAACCAGCTAAACAATATCAATCGATTATTATTAATAGTGATCTGATTATTCGCCATTCGGTTACAAATAAAAATCAATAACTTAGTTATACTTTTTCTATCGCATTTCATAGTGATTTATTGCATACTAATACAAGGATTATATAAAAACTAGGTAATAATATGGAACTTCTCTGTCCAGCAGGATCCTTGCCTGCTTTAAAAACCGCTATTGATAATGGTGCTGATGCCGTTTATATCGGTTTGAAAGATGATACAAATGCTCGTCACTTTGCGGGACTTAACTTTACAGACAAAAAACTTGATGAAGCGTCGACGTATGTTCATCAACATGGTAAAAAATTACATATTGCAATAAATACTTTTGCCCATCCCGATAAGTTTAACCGTTGGCAACATGCTGTTGATATGGCAGCGCAAATTGGCGCTGATGCCTTAATTTTGGCGGATTTGGCGATGCTTGACTATGCCGCTGAAAAATACCCACATATTGAACGTCATGTTTCAGTACAAGCTTCAGCAACCAATCTAGAAGCCATTAAATTTTATCAACGTAATTTTGATGTACATCGTGTGGTTCTGCCTCGTGTGTTATCTATGCATCAAGTTAAACAATTATCACGGGTGACGCCAGTACCTTTAGAAGTGTTTGCGTTTGGTAGTTTGTGTATTATGGCTGAGGGGCGTTGTTACCTTTCCTCTTATTTAACTGGTGAATCGCCAAATACCGTTGGCGCCTGTTCCCCAGCAAAATTTGTTCGTTGGCAACAAACCGAAAAAGGACTTGAATCACGATTAAATAATGTATTAATTGATTGCCATAAACAGGGTGAAAACGCGGGGTATCCAACCCTATGTAAAGGGCGATATTTTGTGAATAATACGTTATATCATCCGATTGAAGAACCAACTAGCCTCAACACCATTGAGTTGTTACCGGAACTCTTTGCCGCGAATATTGCCTCTGTTAAAATTGAAGGGAGACAGCGCAGTCCCGCTTATGTCGCCCAAGTTACCCAAGTTTGGCGTCAAGCGATTGATCGCTACCTTGCCAATCCAAATCAGTTTAATGCTGAGAAAAAATGGATGGAGACATTAGGTTCTGTTTCTGAGGGAACACAAACCACCTTAGGTGCTTATCACCGCAAATGGCAATAGTTGCTAATTTAATCAACAAAAAGAATCAAAACAGGTAAAAGACGCAATGAAGTATGCATTAGGACCTTTATTATATTACTGGCCAAAAGAGAAAACCGAGCAGTTTTATTCTGCTGCTTGCGAAAGCAGCGCCGATATTATCTATTTAGGCGAAACGGTTTGCACCAAACGTCGTGAACTGAAAGTCGCGAATTGGATTGATCTAGCTAAACAGTTATCCAAAACAGGGAAACAAATTGTTATTTCTACCTTAGCGCTGCTTGAGGCACCATCAGAATTAAACGAACTACGTCAGTATGTTGAAAACGGTGATTTTGTGATTGAAGCCAATGATTTAGCGGCGGTTAATTTAGCTTACGAAAATAACCTCCCTTTTGTCGCTGGTCCAGCCTTGAATTGCTATAATGCCTATACCCTTAAATTATTACATAAACAAGGGATGATACGTTGGTGTATGCCGGTTGAATTATCGAGAGATTGGTTAAACAATGTCGTTAATCAATTAGACACATTAGGGCTTAAACAGCGCTTTGAAATAGAAGTCTTTGGTTATGGCTATTTACCGTTAGCTTATTCAGCTCGCTGCTTTACCGCTCGCTCCGAAAATCGCCCTAAAGATCAGTGTGGGCTTTGTTGTATTAATTACCCTCAAGGTCGAGAGGTTTTTTCACAAGAACAACAAAAAGTATTTGTGTTAAATGGTATCCAAACCCAAAGTGGCTACTGTTATAATCTTGGCAATAATTTAGTTGAGATGAAAGCGTTGGTTGATATTGTGCGGATCTCACCCACTAGCCTTGAGACACTGAACATAATTGATCAGTTTCGACAAAACGAAGAAGGCAAACAGCCACTTGATATTGAATCAAATCGTGACTGTAATGGTTATTGGAATGGTATTGCAGGGCTTGCGTTACAATCATGATGTTTGATGCCATTCGATTCCGTGATGATTTTCCCGCATTAAGTACTGGGCAAGTTTATCTTGATAGCGCCGCTACGGCATTAAAACCGCAGCCAATGATTACAGCGACCAGCGATTATTACCGTCAAGATACAGCGAATGCTTATCGTAGTTTATATCAACAAGCACAGCGAACAACCCAGCAAATTGAAACCACACGGCAAAGGGTGGCTGAATTGATCCATGCCACAAGTCCGCAACAAATTATTTGGACTAAAGGTGCCACTGAATCGGTAAATTTAGTCGCCCAAAGTTATGCCCGCTATACACTGAAAGCGGGCGATGAAATTATTGTCAGTGAGCTGGAACATCATAGCAATCTGATTCCATGGTTAATCGTTGCCGAACAAACGGGGGCGAAAGTCATAAAATGGGCGTTAAATGACAATCATCAACTGGATATTGCCGGCTTAAAACAGTGTATCAGTGATAAAACACAAATCGTTGCGGTAACGCAAATGTCAAATGTCACTGGCTACCAACCCGACTTAGCCGAAATCGTAAAGATTGTCCATGCAAATAAGGCGGTTATCGTTGTCGATGGTGCGCAAGGAATTCTTCATTCACCGATCGATGTTGCCAGTTTAGATATCGATTTCTATCTTTTTTCGGCGCATAAGCTATATGGTCCAACAGGTCTAGGGGCGTTATATGTAAAAGCCGATAAATTATCTCAGTTAGCGGTATGGCATGGAGGGGGCAAAATGTTAAAAACGGCTTCTTTTAGTGGATTTGAGCCGCAATTAGCACCAGAAAAATTTGAGGCAGGGACGCCAAATATTGCCGCAATTATTGGATTTGGTGCCACATTAAACTGGTTAAAACAGTGGGATCGTTTGGCGGCTGAAGCTTATACGTTATCTTTAGCACAGCAAGCGGAACAAGATTTGCAATCCATCTCTGGTTTTATCAGCTATCGCGCTACAACGAGTCCTATATTGTCTTTTAATATTGAGCACATACATCATAGTGATATGGCGGTTTTATTAGCTGAACAAAAGGTTGCTGTTCGCACGGGTGAACTTTGTGCTCAACCGTTGATGAGAAGATTAAATTGTAGCGGTGTTATCCGAGCGGCTTTCGCCCCCTATAATAATCAGCAAGATGTATTACGATTGGTTAATGCGGTGCATACTGCATTAGACATTTTGAGGTAAAATTAGGTTATGAACGCACTAAATATAACAGAACATCAATTAGTTGAGCAGTTCGCTCAACAACCTACATGGCAAGATCGATATCGTCAGCTAATTGCATTATCTAAACACTTACCACCGCTAGCGGTAGAAGATAAAAACGCGCATTATCATATTAATGGCTGTGAAAATAATGTTTGGCTAAAAGTAACGCGTCATCATGATGGACGATTTCATCTTAGTGCTGATAGCGATGGACGAATTGTTAAAGGATTATTAGCGATCTTAGTTATTTTAGTGGATGGCAAAACCGCAGAGCAAATAACCCAGATCCCGTTTAGTGATATTTTTCATCAATTAAAAATCGATACAGAACTCAGTGAATCCCGTTTAGTTGGTCTAAATAAGTTAATCGAGGAGATCCGGCAAGCGGTGGCACAGCAAAATAGTTAATTTAATAAGAAGAATATCAAGATAAGTGTATCGATGTTATCTATTGTTCTATATTTTGTTACTTTAATGAGATAGGACACTCGCTGAAACGGTGGTGCTGAATGATAAAAATCAAGGCTTAGCTAGATACTAAGCCTTGGTAATTTTGTTTATTTTATATATTCAAAGGCGGTAACCACTAATTTGACCCCCGCAACTTTACGGGCAATCTCCGTGGCGCTTTTTGCTTCTTCGGGAGTAACAATCCCCATTAAGAATACTTCGCCATTTTCTGTTACCACTTTTATATTACGCGCTTTGGTTTGCTTATTCGCAATCAGTTGTGATTTTACATTGGCCGTAATCAGAGCATCATTGGTTAATGTCGCGCCGCCAATGCGTGGCGCGATACGAATTTGTGTATACACTTTACCTACGCCGTCAACCTGACTCACTACCTGTTCAGCAGTAAGGATTTGTTTTTTATTTTGCGCTTGGCCAGTTAATAGGACATTACCATTATAAGCGCTACCAATAATACGTGCACCAGTAAGTTGCGCGCGGTGCTCCTTAATCGCAATCCCTACCCGTGATGATAGTGTGGTATCATCAACTTGAGTACCAATTGTTCTTGGATCTAACGCGGTTTTTGTCGTCACGGCGGCACCAGTACCTAACGCGATAACAGCACAACCTGACAATCCTAATATCATTGGGACGATAGAAATAACCAGCAACATCTTTTTGCGTATCATATTTTCACCTTTTATCGCTATTCTTTAAACATAAATAGTGCTTGTTCAATTAACTCACACAAGCAATTTAATACGAGCTGATGAATTTCTTCAACACGTACTTTTTTATTTGATGGTACTCGGATCTCCAAATCTTGTTGTCCCAATAATCCCATGAGTTCACCGCCTTCGCCGCCCGTTAAAGCAATAATCGTCATATCTTTGATCACGGCCTCTTCTACTGCGCGGATCACACCACTACTATTACCTAATGGGGAAATAGCCATAAGAATATCGCCACTTTGTCCTAAAGCTTGAACTTGTTTTGCATAGACTTCCGCATGATAACCATGATCAGCAATCGCACTCATCACCACATTATCACAGACAAGAGAAATCGCTGGAATGCTTGGCCTTTCGACGTCAACACAATCAATTAATTTTGCGGTGAAGTTCTGGGCGTTGGCCGCCGAAGCGCCGTTGCCGCAGACTAAAATTTTATTGCCGTTGAGTAATGCCTCAACCAATTTAGTCCCAGCTTTTTCAATAATTGCGGTCAACGCATCAGCAGTGACAATTTGTGTTTGAATACTTTCAGTAAAATAGTTTTTAATTAGATCCTGCACGTATTTTATCCATTATTTATTATTTCTAACCCAAAGGCATTGGTAATCCAATTATACTGGTTACCCGTTACGGCAAAAATATCAAACCGGCATGCCACATCATCAATACTTAATGAATGAGCGTGTAACCAACTGATGGCCGTTAATAAAATTTTACGTTGTTTATACTTATCCACCGTGGCTTCAGCTAAACCAAAACGGCTGGTTTGACGATAACGCACTTCAATAAAGACCCAATATTCACCATCTCGCATAATTAGGTCAATTTCACCTAAAGCACATTGGCTATTACGCGTCACCAGCACCAACCCTTTTGCCTGTAAGTACTGACAAGCTAGCGTTTCATAATAATAACCTAGTTGCTGCTTAGCTGATCGATTAATTGAATATCCCCTTTATGATACCTACTCCATATTAGTTGACGCTGAATTTCACAATCAGAATCAACAAAGATTTTACCCGTTAACCCATCTTCTAATACTGGATTTTGCTGAGAACGAAGTTTATCAAAATGATTGGCTAAACGCCACGCATCCATCCCCATTGCATAAAGACGCACTAAACTATAATCTTGTTGAATATTGCTAGGTAACTGTGAATAAATCGTATTATTATTCATTAATAGGGGAATATCGCTAAATTGCATACCTTCCATTTCAAGTCGATAATCGGTGGTAGTATTCGCACTATGACTACGCGAACTGGAATAAAGAGGCGGAACAGCAACATTAGTTTCCATTTTCGTTTTGACTTTGTTGCCTGTCGTGTTCATCTCTAACATTGGCTTGATAAAATCTAGTTCTTCTTGCGTGGCAAAAACATAGATAGCATCGATATCACTAGTAGGCATAAGTGTATCTGATGAGGTATTAATCAAATTAGTTTTTAATAATTGACCTTCTACTTTTAACCCAATCCCTGTGTTCATTTGCTGCTTCAACTGTGCTGCGGATGAAAAATATTGGACATAAACAGGACCGGCAGCTGCGGCATACCAACTAGTAGCAAATGCCTTAGCCGCACGACGCCCAACCGCATTATCGGTTGTGATGATCAGTGGCACATGTTTATTTTGTCCCATGATATGTTTTGCGGCATCAATCGCTTCTTCTTCAGGCGATAATGCAAAGTAACAGATAGTGTTATTGCTAGGAAATAGGGTCAAATGCTGATCATGTACTTTATTTAATGCTAATACTGGTAATGATGGGTTGGAACGCGTTAGATTAACCACATCATTTTTAAGCAGAGGCCCTACAATAAGTTGTGCTCCTTGCTGTTTTGCTTGCGAAAGTATCGATGGTAATGAATCAGCAGTGGTATCAAATACTTGTATATTTTGCCGATTTTCATCAGGATAAAAATTGGCCGCATCCATATAGCCCGCTCTTATGGCTTCACCAAAAACTTTCGATGTCCCAGTTAATGGTAATAGTAGTGCGACATTACTTGCATGGCTGCCCTCATCATTTGCTGCTATATTTTGCTTTATACCAAAAATGGCATTTTTTACATACATCACCGCAGGGTGAGTAGGATATTGAATCTGCCAATCAGATATTGCTTTGCTTATGCGTCGGTGCCGTTCTTGCTCTGAAAGATCGGGGATCACGGTTTCCGTTTCGCCCTCACTATTGATCTGATTGATCGGTTCAACCATTAAACTTTGACGATAAATGTACACCAGTTGAATCCAGCCTTGTAAATTTAATTCATTCGCATAAACCACGATATTTTGTAGATCATTATCCGATAGCGAATTAAAAAACTGCCATGTTTGATTAATAACCGATTGCTTTAATGATGGTGTAGAGAAGGTTTCTAATGCCATATAATCGCTAGCTTGTGCATTAATATCGCGGTTTTGTTGATCTTGAAGTAATTTGATCTGGTAATAGCGGAATTTTTGTTGCACATTTAGGGTATTGGCGTCAATAACGGCTAAGTTAAAGGGCTGTTGTTGTTTAATCGCCAATTCAGCATGAATTAATTGTTTCTCTTTTTGTTGTTCTGCATTTAACGAAGTATGTAACGTGGCGAGCTGATTCTCAGCATCAGTTAAGCGATTTTCAGCTAATAATGCTCGAATTAACATTAATTGGAGATCCACCTTCGTTGAACCTTTAGCATTTTGTAATAACTGCCGATAATAAGCTGAACTATTATTTGGGTTATAAACCACCGTTTGTCTTGCTGTTGCTTCAGTAGATGAGGATTGATCTAGATTACAGCCAACCGATAATAATACTAATTGGATAGTAATCACCGCTTTTATCCAATAATTCAACGAAATAATGACCTGTTTTCCTGACATATTTAGCTAATCCCTATACTATAACTTTTATAATTATATTGACCATTTAACAGACAATAGTTGCCTACCTGATACACGCATAGCACATTATATCGTATATTAGTCATTCCCTGTATCCTGTTTTTACGACTTATTTAATTTGTTGTGGTATTTGACTACCCCAAATTCGTTGTACATGCACCGTTATCTCTTCGCGATCATGATATAGCTGTTTAGCCTGAATAATAACGTGTATTCCACGTTGATTTAGCGCTTCGGTTAAATAATGTAAATTTGACTTTACTTCTTCATAACGCTTTTTCATCGGTAATTTTAAATTAAAAATGGCTTCTCGACACCATCCATTAATTAACCATTTTGCCATCAACTCAGCCACTTTTGCTGGTTTCTCAACCATATCGCAAACCAGCCAATAAATATTAAGGCGTTTTGGTTCAAATTTAAAACCATCTTCCCGATAATGTTTTACTTGGCCTGTTTCCATTAATTTAGGGTGCATAGCACCATTATCAACCGCACTGACCATCATACTACGTTTGACGAGTTGATAAGTCCATCCCCCTGGGCAAGCCCCTAAATCAACTGCATGCATGCCAGGGGCTAAACGTTCCTCCCATTCAGGATAAGGAATAAAGACATAGAAGGCTTCTTCTAGTTTTAAGGTCGAACGACTAGGGGCATCTGCGGGGAATTTTAGCCGTGGTATCCCCATATAAAAAGGCGAATTATTTTTACCCAATGAGTAACCAACATAACAACAGTCACTTGCAATAAATAAAACATGAATGACGGGTTTAGTTCGGTTTTCCGTTTTAAGCAGTAAACGTCGTTGTCGTAGCGCCTGACGTAACGGTACCGTAAATTTTCGACAAAAACCAGCCAGCGCTTTCCCTTCATTGGTGTCTGCGACTTCAACCCGCACTTCGCCTGCGCCGTACACCAACCCATCTAAGGCATTAATAATTGGCGTAATGCGATCCTCACTGGGTAACGCGTCTAATAAATCGCCAGCGACAAACATTTGTCGTGCAAAAATCAACGTGGTGAAAGCAATTTTGGATACGAGTTGTTCTGCCTCTTGCGCTTGATAGCATTCGAAAATAACGTAGGCACTGTGCGCTTTTACCCGAGCAAAACCATAAATACCCAAGGCGCTTGCTCTATCGGTAATTTCTGCGGCGCACTCTTTTTCAAAGCCTGAACGGCAATATAAAATCACTTTATTTAATGTTTGCATATTCAAATAAAATATCTATAAACTTACTAAAAAATAATGGGCATTAGTTTGCGCGATAGCTAAATAATTGTCACGCTTTTTCATTATTTATCTCTTTTTATTACGCCTATATAAAATTGATCATAATCAATTGATTATTAAATTAATTTCACTTTTTTAATTACTACTAGCCACAAATTACACAAAGCATTACAATAGCAGCCGCTAAAATCGCGGATTTAAAACCGTTTTCATTTTAACATTACAACAACGAGTGATTGATGAGCAAAAAATTACATATTAAAACTTGGGGTTGCCAGATGAATGAATATGATTCATCAAAAATGGCCGACCTCTTAGCCGCAACGCATGGTTATCAACTTACTGACGATGCTGACGACGCCGATTTATTATTACTAAATACCTGTTCAATTCGTGAAAAAGCACAAGAAAAAGTGTTTCATCAGTTAGGACGCTGGAAGAATGTCAAACAAAAAAGACCTGACGTGATTATTGGCGTTGGTGGTTGTGTTGCCTCACAAGAAGGGGATCATATTCGTCAACGTGCGCCATTTGTGGATATTATTTTTGGTCCGCAAACGTTCCATCGTTTACCGGAAATGATTAAACAAGTACAACAGACTCATGGTCATGTTGTTGATGTCAGTTTTCCTGAAATTGAAAAGTTCGACCGTTTACCAGAACCGCGTAGTGAAGGTCCAACGGCTTTTGTCTCTATCATGGAAGGTTGCAATAAATATTGTACTTATTGTGTTGTACCTTATACACGTGGTGAAGAAGTGAGCCGCCCATGTGATGATGTATTATTTGAAATTGCTCAACTCGCTGAGCAAGGCGTACGTGAAGTCAATTTGTTAGGACAAAATGTTAATGCTTATCGTGGCGCCACGTATGATGGTGGTATATGTAGTTTTGCCGAACTATTACGTTTAGTTGCCGCAATAGATGGTATTGATCGTATTCGTTTTACCACCAGTCATCCAATTGAATTTACGGATGATATCATTGAGGTTTACACCGATACGCCCGAATTGGTTAGCTTCTTACATCTACCCGTACAAAGTGGTTCCGATCGCGTATTAACGATGATGAAACGTTCACATACGGCCTTAGAGTATAAATCCATTATTCGTAAATTACATAAAGCCCGTCCAGGAATTCAAATTAGTTCAGACTTTATTGTTGGTTTCCCTGGGGAAACTCAAGAAGACTTTGAACAGACCATGAAGTTAATCGCTGATGTGAATTTTGACTTAAGTTATAGTTTTATCTATTCAGCTAGACCGGGAACGCCTGCTGCCGATATGCCGGATGATGTCTCCGAAGAGGAGAAAAAACAGCGTTTGTATTTGTTACAACAACGAATTAATCAACAAGCGATGCAATATAGCCGCAAAATGTTGCATACCGTACAACGTATTTTAGTCGAAGGCACATCCAAAAAAGATATTATGGAACTTTCGGGACGCACTGAAAATAACCGTGTGGTTAATTTCCCAGGTACGCCTGATATGATTGGTCAATTTGTTGATGTTGAAATTATCGAAGTGTATCCGAATTCGTTACGTGGTAAAGTGATTCGAACAGAGAAAGAAATGGGCTTACGTGTTGATCAATCACCACAACAAGTGATAGCCCGAACACGTAAAGAAAATGAGCTAGGTGTCGGTGTCTATATTCCTGAGTAAATGGAATTGCGCCCCAAAACGCATAGTAAATTGTGATATAACGGTTTATTGATCGCGTTTTATAAACAAAATGCCAATAATTTGGGAACAAAGCACACATTTTGATTGTCAAATCCCAAGCTTAAGACGGCTTTAGTTTAATAAAGCCGTTTTATAATCAATGTAATGGAAGTTAATATCTTATTGGATACGCTTCTGTTACATTAAACAGTTGGTTATCACTAAAGAATAATGACATGAAATAGGCTATTTCATCTTTTATCTGGTCGTTTATCGCGGAAATAGGATGAGATGACACTCAAGCAGATGACATTTATTATCTATTGAGGTTTATAAATAAAATTAAATAATTAATGATTTAAAATAACCATTTATCAACAAACATGGAGGTTATAAGTGAATATTATTAATCATACAATCAATCTAGAACCCGCCGATAATCAACCACTTAATAGCTTATGTGGGCCATTTGATGAAAATATTAAGCAACTGGAACGCGGATTAGGCGTTGAAATTAATCATCGTGGTCATCAATTTATTATCATTGGCTCTACCCACCCAGTGACGGCAGCGGCGAAGATTTTAACCGATCTTTATCGATTCACCGTTAATAAAGGGGGGGATCATACGATTACCCCAGAACAGATCCATCTAGCGATCAAGGAAAGTGGTTTAGTTGAACAGATGGAAGCACATATACCGCAATATGGTAAATCAGTGCTGATCAAAACTAAACGTGGTGTCATCAAACCGCGTACCCCGAATCAATCGCAATATATTGCTCATATTCTTGATTATGATATTACGTTTGGCATTGGTCCTGCGGGAACAGGGAAAACTTACTTAGCCGTTGCAGCAGCCGTCGATGCCTTAGAAAAGCAACAAGTTAGACGTATTCTTCTTACCCGCCCAGCGGTTGAGGCTGGCGAAAAATTAGGTTTCCTACCTGGTGATCTTAGTCAAAAAGTCGATCCCTATTTACGACCTTTGTATGATGCTTTGTTTGAAATGTTCGGTTTTGAAAAAGTCGAAAAATTAATTGAGAAGAATATTATTGAAGTAGCGCCTTTAGCTTACATGCGAGGACGCACATTAAATGATGCCTTTATTATTCTGGATGAAAGCCAAAATACCACCATTGAACAGATGAAAATGTTCTTAACTCGTATAGGTTTTAACTCTAAAGCGGTCATTACTGGCGATATTACTCAGATTGATCTACCCAAAAACCAAAAATCAGGCTTACGTCATGCCATTGATGTACTTAGTGAGGTAGACGATATTAGTTTTAATTTCTTCCAAAGCCAAGATGTCGTTAGGCATCCTGTTGTCGCACGTATTGTTAATGCTTATGATAAATGGGAACAAAAAGAGCAATTGCGCAAACAACAATTACAAGAACAACGCAAAGCACCAACCTTAACCGAAAAGGAGGCGGCTACTTTAGAGTAGCGCGTGTTGTATCATTATCAAATTTAAGGTTCCAAAAGTTACAAATAAAAAAGCGAAGCGCGATAAATTCCGCGATCACTCGGCGGAAGCGCACCTTTTTTTACAGCGGGCGTTCATTGCCTTTTTAGGCATAATCATATTAATTATCATTTTGTTGGTGACGCTGACGCATCTGCAAATATCGCGTTATAAATATTACAGTACGCGTTCTAATGAGAATAGGATTAAAGTTATCCCAATTCCGTCTAATCGCGGTATTATTTATGATCGTAATGGGGTACCATTAGCGATCAACAATACCGTTTATCAATTAGAAATTATCCCTGATCGAATTAAAAATCTTGATGAACAGTTAGAAGAATTACAAACTATCGTCGATTTAACCGATGAAGAAATTGATACCTTCCGTAAAGAACGGCGTAATTATCGGGCTTATAGTGCGGTCCCACTTAAAGATAAACTGACTGAGAATCAAATTGCACGCTTTGTGGTTAATCAACATCGCTTTCCTTCAGTTAGCATATCAGGAAAACAGCTTCGCTATTATCCCTATGCCAATACCTTAACGCATGTGATTGGTTATGTCTCTAAAATCAATGATCGGGATAAAGCCAAACTTATTGAGCAAGATAAATTAAATGATTACGTCGGCACCAATAACATTGGGAAACTGGGTATTGAGCGGTACTATGAAGATATCTTACATGGTTTACCTGGTTATCAAGAAGTGGAAGTAAATAGCCGTGGTCGTATCATCCGCCAATTAAGTGAAAGTCAGCCTAAAGTAGGGGAAGATATTTATCTCACTATCGATCTTAAACTACAACAATATATTGAGAAATTATTAAATGGTCGACGTGCGGCGGTAGTTGCGATTAATCCAAATAATGGCGAAGTATTAGCGATGGTATCTAGCCCTAGCTACGATCCTAATTTATTTGTCGGTGGGATATCGGCAAAAGATTATAATCAGTTATTAAACGATCCGAATAAACCACTATTTAATCGTACTATTCAAGGGGCTTATCCGCCCGCTTCCACCGTTAAACCATTTATTGCCGTATCGGCTCTATCGGAAGGCGTAATTACACCAGATACAACAATTAATGATGTTGGCTGGTGGCAATTACCAAACACAGAAAAGCGCTATCGAGATTGGCGTCGTTGGGGACATGGTAAAGTCAACGTAACGCGGTCAATTGAATCTTCGGTCGATACTTTTTATTATCAGATAGCCTATGATTTAGGTATTGATAAATTGTCAAAATGGATGAACGAATTTGGTTATGGTCAAAGAACAGGCATTGATCTGTCGCCGCTAGAAGAAAGCAGTGCCAATATGCCAACCCGTGAATGGAAAGCGCGGCGTTATAAACAACCTTGGTTACAAGGGGATACCATTCCAGTTGGTATTGGACAAGGTTATTGGACGGCCACCCCGCTACAAATGGCCAAAGCCGTCACCATTTTAGTTAACGATGGGCTTATTCATACCCCACATTTGCTACTTAATACGCGCAGTACGCAATATAACCTGCCATTGCCATTAGCGAATAACAAGCTTGATTCCCTAAGTCCATTACTGTTATCCGTTAAACATAAATATTGGGAATATGCTAAAGAAGGGATGTATAAAGTCTTATATGGCTCTAAAGGCACCGCCAGAAAGATCTTTACCGATATGCCTTATGAGGCTGCCGGTAAATCAGGCACCGCTCAAGTTTATGGACTAAAAGCCGATGAGATCTACAACGCCAATAATATTCCTGAACATTTACGCGATCACGCGTTATTTATTGCTTTTGCCCCCTACAAAAAACCGAATATTGCCCTTGCGATTGTGATCGAAAATGGCGGAGGGGGAAGTAGCAATGGCGGTATGATAGCAAGAAGAATATTAGACTATTATGAACTGGGTGATGAAACTACCACTATTGATGATTCAATCTCGAAACTGAAACTAGGTGATTAATGATTAATGAAAATAAATCCTCAATATGGTCTAAATTACATATTGATCCATTACTGTTACTCTTTATTTTACTTTTGTTAGCTTATAGTGCTTTTATTATGTGGAGTGCAAGTGGACAAAATGATGGGATGATGGAACGAAAATTAACCCAAATTGGATTGGGTCTATTGGTTATGCTATGTATGGCACAGCTATCGCCACGCTTTTATGAAAAATGGTCGCCTTACCTGTATATGGTCTGTATTATGTTTTTGGTATTAGTTGATATTACTGGACATACGAGTAAAGGCGCGCAACGCTGGCTAAATCTGGGTTTTATAAAATTTCAACCTTCAGAAATCGCTAAAATTGCCGTCCCGTTAATGGTCGCCCGTTTTATCAATCGTGATGGCTGCCCGCCTTCGTTTAAAAATGTGGTGATCACCTTATTGATTATTGCCCTACCCACATTATTAGTTGCCATGCAACCCGATTTAGGCACCTCAATTTTAGTCGCCGCTTCAGGTATTTTTATTATTTTTCTTGCCGGTATTAGTTGGCGTTTTATCTCGGCGGCTTGCGTTGCCATCGCATCTTTTGTTCCCGTCATGTGGTATTTTCTAATGCATGACTACCAACGTGAGCGAGTACTTACGTTATTTAATCCAGAACGTGACCCGCTGGGTAAAGGTTATCACATTATCCAATCTAAAATTGCTATCGGATCGGGGGGATTATGGGGTAAAGGCTGGTTGGAGGGCACTCAGTCACAACTAGAGTTTCTGCCCGAACGTCATACTGATTTTATTTTTTCAGTGATCGCCGAAGAATTTGGGTTTATCGGTGCCATTATTTTACTCATTTTATTTTTATGCTTGATATCCAGAGGATTAATCATTGCCGCTCAAGCCCAAACCACGTTTGGACGAATTTTAGCTGGCGGCTTAACCCTAATCTTTTTTATCTACGTATTTATTAATATCGGTATGGTTAGTGGCATCTTACCTGTGGTTGGTGTACCATTACCTCTAATTAGTTATGGGGGATCCTCATTGGTCGTACTTATGGCAAGTTTTGGCATTATTATGTCAATTCATACCCATAGACGAATGTTATCAAAAAATATATAGCGATTCATAATGTGATATACATGATTATCTTATTGCATATGACTATTTTATCACTGCTTAATGTAGATTTAATTCATAACGATACTCCCCTAGTATTTAATTTTGGAAGATTTTAGAATGAAAGAAAAACCTTTTTTACCCGCTAAACGTCGTATGTTTAAGCATTGTTCCTTAGCATTATTCACCTTAATCATGCACACCTCAACCGCGATGGCACAGCTGCCTTTCCCTATTCCTGATGCGCCTAAATTAGACGCGGCTGCTTATATTTTAATTGACGCTAAATCAGGGGAAGTTTTAGCGGAATACAATCCTGATGTCAAACGCGACCCAGCCAGTTTAACAAAAATGATGACCAGTTACGTCGTGGGGGAAGCAATAAAAACCAATCGAATTACCGAACACGATATTGTGACCATCAGCAAAGCGGCATGGGCAATGGGCAATCCCACCCTAAAAGGTTCTTCTGTGATGTTTTTAAAACCTGGCGATGAAGTGACCGTATCGGATTTAAATCGTGGGATTATCATCCAATCAGGTAATGATGCGTGTATCGCGATGGCCGAACATATTGCGGGTAGTCAAGATTCCTTTGTTAATTTAATGAATAATTATGTGTCTCAACTTGGCTTAACTAATACCCATTTTGAAACCGTACATGGACTGGATGCACCGGGTCAATTTTCAACAGCTCGTGACATGGCTTTATTAGGTAAGGCACTTATTAATAATTTACCGAACGAGTACAACATTTATAAGGAAAAAGAGTTTACTTATAACAATATTAAACAACGCAATCGAAACGGCTTATTATGGGATACGTCACTCAGCGTTGATGGGATTAAAACGGGTCACACGAATGCTGCTGGTTATAATTTAGTTGCATCTGCATTAGAAGGCAATACTCGTTTAATTTCTGTTGTGTTAGGCGGACAAACCTATAAAGGTCGCGAGGCAGAAAGTAAAAAGTTACTGACATGGGGATTCCGCTTTTTTGAAACTACCGAGCCTGTCAAAGCGAATCAAGCAGTGGTACTTGGCACCATTTGGTATGGCGATAAGCCTAAGGTTAAATTAGGATCATTAACCAATATTGATCTCACCGTTCCGCGTGGACGCACCGCAGATGTAAGCGTGCATTATACGTTTGATGATGTCTATCTATCTGCCCCTATCAAAACAGGCACCAAAGTAGGTAAGTTACAGTTTATGTTAGATGATAAAGTGTTAGCTGAAAAACCATTAGTTACACTTGAAGATATTGATGAGGCAGGTTTTTTCAGTAAAATTTTGCAATATGTCAAACTTAAATTTATTCAATTGATTAATTAATTATTGAATTTACAAAGCAGCAACCGTTATATAAAGAGAATAGTCTTTCTTTATCGCGTATAATGGTTACTGCCTTACAATAACCTTATTTGGATCATTACTTATATTCAGGATCAATGATGAAGACAAAACTTAACGAACTCCTTGAATTTCCTTGCTCTTTTACCTATAAAGTGATGGGAGAAGCCAAACCAGAATTGGTAGACAAAGTGGTTGCGGTGATTAAAAAGCATGCTCCAGGTGACTATACACCATCGATAAAACCGAGTAGCAAAGGCAACTACCATTCGGTATCCATTACCATTAATGCCACACATATTGAACAAGTAGAAACACTTTACAAAGAATTAGGTGAAATTGATATCGTTCGAATGGTGCTTTAACCGCTATTTATCTCATCGATATTAACTGTGTGCCGATTCTAGATAATAATAAGAATCGGCTCAAAAAATTCTCTAATCTTGCCGTTAATGGTTTGCCTTTCTATTTATCATTTTTTAGTTTTACTTTATTAAAGCATAGACGATCAGTTTCCTAAAGCTGATTACAATACAATCACCTAGGTGATTAAATGCTCATTTCTTACGAATCAAAACAGTAATCTGTACCAATATTGCTTAAATAACTTTATTTTTTACTACAAACAGAGGAAATCAGAACCGTTTTACTGTTTTATATGATTTAATTAACTGTTATTTCGTAACAATAAGCACAGAGAATACAAAAATATGAAACATACTATCCATAAAATTCTAAATAATAATGTGATTATTACCCTAAACGAACAAAATCAAGAAATGATTCTTATGGGGCGGGGCATTGGTTTTAAAAAAAATATTGGCGATAACTATGATCCTTTGTTAACGGAAAAGCGTTTTAAAATTAGCGACGAAAATAACGGCTCTACAAATGACAATACCGCTGTAAATATTCCTATTGAAATATTAGCCACCACGGAAAAAATTATTGAATATGTCACCGCACAAGTAACATGTAAATTGGATGATCATCTTTATTTGCAACTAGCTGATCATATTCAGGTTGCGATTATGCGTTTTAAACAAGGCTTAACCATTCCGAATAGCTTTAACTGGGAAATGAAGAAAATTTATCCCAAAGAATACGAGCTAGGGCTTTATGCGTTAACCATCATCAAGCAACGCTTAGGTATTACCTTACCAAGTGATGAAGCGGGGTTAATCACCTTTCATATCATCAATGCCGAACAGAATCGATCGATATCTAAGCTAGTAAATTTAATAAAGATTACCCAACAAATTCTTGATATGATAAAAGACTATTTTAATTTGGATTATAACGAAGATAGCCCCTATTATCAGCGCTTTATTATCCATTTAAAATTTTTTGCTATACGTATTATAAATAATAATCTTATCCTTAATGGTATCGATTTCCCCTATTCCTTGATGAAACAGCAGTATCAACATGCATTTCAATGTACTGAAAATATTGCCACTTTCCTTTTAAACCATTATCAATATCAACTGACCGAAGAAGAAAAACTTTTTTTAACAATCTATATTGAAAGAATTCGTACCGATTTAATAGAACAATGATATCAATCACATTTTTAAAATATAAAATAGGGTTTAATAGATAGCATAAATAAAAGTATGTTAATTTTGCGTTAACACCAGAATGGATTGTTACTGTTACTTAACAGGCAAAACCTAAGTTTGACACGTTGTTGTTGGGCTTAGGTTTTTTTTATCTCTATGTTAGGAATATTAGAATGAAATATGAACAACTTGCTAAACAGATTATTAAATATGTAGGTGGAAAGGAAAATATTCAGTCCCTAGTACATTGTGCAACTCGATTACGTTTTGTATTAAAAGACAACCTAAAAACGCAGGTAGAGGATCTAAAGAAAGTGTCTGGCGTAATTATGGTTGTTGAAAGTGGTGGTCAATTTCAGGTAGTGATTGGTAACCATGTCGCAGATGTATTTGAAACCATTATGAAACTGACCCAATTGGGCAATAATGATAACCAAAATCAAGAACAAAATGTCAACAACACCAATTTGCTTAATCGACTTATCGATATTATCTCCAGTATTTTTACCCCTATAGCAGGTGTTATGGCATCAATTGGGATATTAAAAGGGTTATTATCATTATTGGTAATTGTTGATGTTATCAATACTAGCACGGGAATTTATCGCATTTTAAATGCCACTGCCGACAGTATTTTCTTTTTCTTACCTATTTTTCTGGCTTATACTTCCGCTAAAAAATTCTCAGCCAATCCTTTTATCGTCATGGCTGTTGCGGCCTCATTAATTCACCCAACCATTCAAGAAGTGGTTAACGCCACCATGACCGCTAAAATACAACAATTGCCCTTGCCACCAACTGAGTATTTCTTCTTTATTCCTATCAGTTATATGAATTATGCTTATTCGGTCATTCCTATTATTTTTTCGGCATGGTTAGTGGCAAAGTTACAACATTTCTTTAATCGCATACTACACAGTTCATTTAAGAATATCTTTACGCCATTCTTCTGCTTAATCATTGTCGTTCCTGTTACCTTTTTAATTATCGGACCAGTGACTTTATTCTTATCCGATCTCATTTCAAATGCATTTTTACAGTTATATCAAGCGAGCCCAGCCTTAGCCGGTCTGATTATTGCTGGCGGCTGGCAAATACTTGTCATATTTGGTCTGCACTGGAGTTTTGTACCTATTATGCTCAATAACCTAAGTCCAGCTATGTTAGGTAAGGACTTTATGCTACCCGCGCTAGTACCAACGGTAAGCGCCCAGATTGGGGCAACCATAGCTGTCTCTATGCGAACCAACGATAAAGCGCTAAAATCATTGGGTTATTCTGCCGCATTTACGGCGATATTTGGCATTACTGAACCTGCAGTATATGGCGTTACTTTACCTAAACGACGACCATTTATCATAAGCTGTATTGCGGCAGCGATTGGCGGGGCAGTAGTGAGTTATTATGGTACTGCGACCTACTCATTTGGTTTAGCGAATATCTTTACTATTGCTCAGTCCATTCCACCAACAGGGATAGATAGTACTATTTTTGGCTTATTATTAGGGATTATTGCTTCGTTTATCATCGCTTTTGTGGTTACTTTCTTTTTTGGTCAACCTAAATCGGACACCGCACCACAAACAACGCAAGAAACAGAACACCCCGTAACAGACTTATCCACTGCAACGTTATCAAGTCCAATGCAAGGACGCCTTATTCCACTTTCTAAGGTGAATGATATAACATTTAAGAATGAATTGATCGGCAAAGGGGCGGCGATTATCCCTAATCGTGGCGAAGTGGTTGCCCCCGCTGATGCCACCGTGATCTCATTATTTCAGACAAAACACGCGATTGGTTTATTAACGGCTGATAATATTGAATTACTTATTCATGTTGGATTTGATACAGTTAAATTAAAAGGAAAACATTTTATCGCCCACGTTAGAGAAGGACAACATGTCAAACAAGGAGAAAGATTACTCAGTTTTGATATACAGGCGATCGAGCAGGCTGGATTTGAATTGACGACACCAATTGTTGTCACCAATAGCGATCACTTTAAACAGATAACAAGTGTAACTAAAACAGATATTACTATTAGTGATTCACTCTTATTATTAACAAAATAGATTTAATTAGGATTAGGAGAATAGCATGAATTTACAGTTTCCTCAGCACTTTCTATGGGGTGGCGCCATTGCCGCTAACCAAGTTGAAGGCGCATATCGCCAGGATGGAAAAGGGTTATCCAGTTCAGATGTTCAACCACATGGTATTTTTGGTGAGATCATTGATAGAGATGTCGAAACCATAACCAGTATTAAGGATAAAGCCATTGATTTTTATCATCGATATCCTGAAGATATCGCTTTATTTGCCGAGATGGGCTTTAATTGTCTGCGCGTATCCATTGCTTGGACACGTATTTTTCCTAATGGCGATGAGCCGCAACCTAATGAGGCAGGGCTCGCTTTTTATGATACGTTATTTGATGAGATGGCAAAGTATCATATTACCCCGCTTGTCACCCTATCGCATTATGAAATGCCGTACCATTTAATCAAACATTATGGCGGGTGGGGGAATCGACAATTAATTGAATTTTTTAACCGTTATGCCAAAGTCGTATTTGAACGTTATCAACATAAAGTAAAATATTGGCTGACCTTTAATGAAATTAATATGTCTTTACATGAACCATTTACTGGAGTTGGTTTAGCCAGAGAGAGTAGTAAACAGGCTATCTATCAAGCTATCCATCATCAATTGGTCGCTAGCAGCAAAGCGGTTAAAGCTTGTCATGAAATCATTCCTGATGCCAAAATTGGTAACATGTTACTTGGCGCCTTAACTTATCCATTAACACCAAAACCAGATGATGTGCTGGCAACCTTACAAGAAAATCATACTTGGCTATGGTTTGGCGATGTTCAGGCTAGAGGTGAATATCCTGGTTATATGAAACGCTTTTTTAAAGAAAACAATATACAGTTAACGATAACGGAAGATGATCGCCAATCACTAAACACGACCGTCGATTTTATTTCATTTAGCTATTATATGAGTGCCTGCGCAACCGCCGAAGATAAAGATAAGTTAAAAGGTAATATTCTAGATATGGTCCCTAATCCTTATCTGAAATCATCAGAATGGGGCTGGCAAATCGATCCTAAAGGCATTCGAATCTTACTTAATCTATTACATGAACGTTATCAAAAACCATTATTTATTGTTGAAAATGGGTTAGGCGCTATCGATAAAATTGATGAGAATGGTCATATTAATGATGATTACCGTATCCAATATTTACATGATCACTTAGTCCAAGTTGGAGAGGCCATCGCTGACGGGGTCGATGTCATGGGATATACCAGTTGGGGTCCTATTGATTTGATCAGCGCCTCTAAAGCAGAAATTACTAAACGTTATGGGTTTATCTATGTCGATTTAAATCAGGATGGTTCAGGGACCTTAAAACGTATCAAGAAAAAAAGCTTCTCTTGGTATCAATCCGTTATTAAAACAAATGGGCAACACCTTAACCGTAAGGTGTAAAGCAGATGGCGGCATGACTAAATCGACAAGTCCGATGGATTTAGTTAATGGATATAGATAATGATTGATTAACTCTTTATTCATCGGCGGAGAATAAATCGGTTATGCAATAGCAGAGATAGCACTTTAACCGATAAGGGGAATAAGTTGCACGATCTGTTTTATGGGTAATAAAGAATACGTATGTTGCTGAACGCTTAGCTAACTTAATGACCATCATCTTAAGGATAAAAATGATGCTTTATATATTACCCAGCATTACCGAAAACAAATTGAACAGATCATAATTAACAGTAAATTTATCATTTCTATAAATAACAAAAATGAGGTTTATATGCAATTTTTATTAAAATCAATGGCAACAGTAATTGCTTTTATTATGTCGATAAGCCAAGTACTTGCCGCTGATGTGACATTGTATGTAACAAGACATGGAAAAACCATGTTTAATACAGCACAGCGTGTACAAGGTTGGTCAGACACCCCGTTAACCCAACCCGGTATTGACGTGGCGGAACAACTTGGTCGAGGGTTAAAAGGGATCGATTTTATTTCAGCTTATTCCAGTGATTTAGGCCGTGCTCGTGAAACGGCTAGAGTGGTATTAGCGGCGAAAGGTGATCAACTGAATATTATTGAAATGCCAGGTTTACGTGAAACATGTTTCGGTGATTTTGAAGGTGATTTAGATCCTAATATGTGGAATCCAGCAGCGAATTACTTAGGTTATCCAACTGATAAAGCACTGATGCAAGCCTTTGCCGATAGAAAAATTGGCTTAGATAAAATGCTTGATGCAATTAAAGCGGTGGAAAAATCAGGGCAAGCTGAAAATTACGCCACGGTTCGCGACCGTATGTTAACCAGCCTAAGAACGATTGCGAAACAAGCGCAAGCACAAGGTGGCGGTAATGTATTGGTGGTATCCCATGGTTTGGCGATCTTATCCATGATTAATGAATTGGTTGATGAGCCATTACCGCCAGGTCTGCATAACGCCAGTATCACTAAAATTCGTTATACCGATGAGGATAAATTTATTGTCGAAACCATCAATGACACCAGTTATATTGATAAAGGTAAACTTGAGCAGTAAACACATTCATCGCAGTATATAAAAGAGCCGGCTCAAATCCGGCTCTTTTATTATAATAATGATTACGCTTTATTATACGCTTGATTATGTACCCCAACTGCGGCACGCCCAGAAGGATCATCTAAGTGCTTAAAGGCTTCATCCCATTCAATCGCTTTGGCGGATGAACAGGCAACCGATGGTCCGCCTGGCACGCATTCTACGGCACTTGGTAGTGGGAATAACTCTTCGAATATTTCACGATACATATACGCTTCTTTTGACGTTGGCGTATTATATGGGAAACGGAAATGCGCGTTTGCCAATTGTTGATCAGTGACTTTTTCTGCGGCTATTTCTTTTAAGGTATCAATCCAGCTATAACCCACCCCATCAGAAAACTGCTCTTTTTGGCGCCATACTACGCTCGCTGGGAGGTAAGACTCAAACGCTTCACGTACAATCTGTTTTTCTATCTTACCGTTAGCACCACACATTTTATCTTTTGGATTTAAACGCATTGCCACATCAAGGAAAGATTTATCTAAGAAAGGTACACGCGCTTCCACACCCCATGCTGACATCGCTTTATTCGCCCGCGCACAATCGTACATATGTAAAGCGGCTAATTTACGTACTGTTTCTTCATGAAACTCTTTGGCATTCGGTGCTTTATGAAAATAAAGATAACCACCAAAAACTTCGTCTGCCCCTTCACCAGAAAGAACCATTTTAATCCCCATAGCTTTAATTTTACGCGCCATTAAATACATTGGGGTTGAGGCACGAATTGTTGTAACATCGTACGTTTCAATAAAGTAGATAACGTCACGAATCGCATCAATGCCTTCTTGTACCGTGAAATTGATTTCATGATGGACGGTACCCAAATGATTAGCCACCTCTTGTGCCGCTTTTAGGTCTGGTGCCCCCTTTAAGCCAACCGCAAAAGAGTGTAATTGAGGCCACCATGCTTCGGTTTTTTCATGATCTTCGACGCGACGTCCCGCATATTTTTTAGTAATCGCAGAAATGACGGAAGAATCCAAACCGCCAGATAATAAGACCCCATAAGGTACATCTGACATGAGATGACTTTTTACGGAATCTTCTAACGCAACACGTAATTGATTAATATCTGTTTTATTATCTTTAACGTTATCGTATTCCATCCAATCACGTTGATAATAGCGTTTTATTTCACCATCGGTACTTGATAAATAGCTGCCAGCAGGGAATTCCGTTAAGGTTTTACAAGCGGGAACCAATGCTTTCATTTCGGAAGCAACGTAAAAATTACCTTCGCCATCATGTCCCATATATAGCGGGATAATTCCAATATGATCACGACCAATTAAATAGGTATTCTTGTTGATATCATAAAGAATAAAGGCAAACATACCTTGTAGATCATCGAGGAAATCAACGCCTTTTTCTTGATAAAGCGCTAAGATAACTTCACAATCAGATCCCGTCTGAAACTCATATTTATCTTTATATTGTTCCCGAATTTGTTGATGATTATAGATTTCACCATTAACCGCGAGTACCAGTGTCTTATCTTTATTATAAAGCGGTTGCGCACCGGTATTAACGTCCACGATCGATAAACGTTCATGGGCCAAAATAGCATGATCAGATGCAAAAACACCAGACCAGTCAGGACCACGATGACGTAATAAACTAGAAAGTTCAAGCGCCTTAGTTCGTAGTGCCGCTGGGTCTGATTTAATATCAAGTATACCAAGAATAGAGCACATGGGTTTCTCCGTTAAGTCTTTTTCATTGTAGATAGCGTTGGATAACGTTCTATTTTCATCTATCTTATTATTTATATTCATTTCAGCAAAATTAGGGAAAATTTTTCATCTAATTTTGCTGATAGGTTTAATTAGGGTTAATTTGATACCGCTTCACGCGCGTTTATATAAGCTAATGCTTGTTCAATACGTTTTAAACTACGGGTTTGGCCAATTGCAAATACGGTCGCATCCACTGAAGGCGATTGTCCTATACCAGTCACAGCTACTCGTAATGGCATTCCTACTTTGCCCATACCAACAGCAAGTTCATCCGCTGTAGCTTGGATTGCGGTATGAATATTTTCCACCGTCCAGTCTAGATCACTTATTGCCGCTAATTTATCACGAATACGTTCCAGTGCCTCACGAGCTACAGGACGTAAATGTTTTTTTGCCGCCTCTTGATCAAATTCGCTAAAATCTTGATAGCAATATCGGCAACTCTCCGCCATCTCCTTTAAGGTCTTACAGCGTTCACCAAAAAGTTTAACAATAGTGATTAAGTCAGGACCCTGTTCTAAATCATAATGGTGTTGCTGCATATGCCACATTAAATGTTGTGCGACATAATCAGCATCACTATGCATAATATAGTGATGATTTAACCATAATAACTTTTCAGTATTAAACGCACTCGCCGATTTATTAATTGCGTCTAAACTAAAGTAGTTGATCATCTCTGTAAGAGAGAAGATTTCCTGATCGCCGTGTGACCAACCTAAACGAACTAAGTAATTAAGTAAGGCTTCAGGTAGATATCCATCATCACGGTATTGCATAACACTCACCGCGCCATGTCGTTTAGATAGTTTCTGCCCATCATCTCCTAAAATCATAGAAACATGCGCATACTGCGGTACTGGCGCTCCTAATGCTGTTAAGATATTAATTTGACGCGGTGTATTATTAATATGGTCTTCGCCTCGTATCACGTGGGTAATTTCCATATCCCAATCATCTATTACGACACAGAAATTATAAGTCGGTGAACCATCTGTGCGACGGATAATTAGATCATCTAACTCTTTATTGGCAATTTCAATTGGACCACGGATAAGATCATTAAAAATCACTGCCCCATCTTGGGGATTAGCAAAACGGACTACGTGTGGCTCTGCGGCGGTATGGGCGTTTTGCACTGCGTCACAGCGACAATGACCATCATAGCGTGTTTTTTCGCCGCGTGCCATTTGCGCTTCACGCATGGCGTCTAAACGTTCTTTAGAACAGTAGCAACGATAAGCTGTCCCTTGTTCTAACATCGTATCAATCACCTGATTATAACGTTCAAAACGTTTCGTTTGATAGAATGGTCCCTCATCCCAAGCAAGATCTAACCAATTCATACCATCCATGATCGCTTCTATCGCTTCTGGTGTCGAACGTTCTAAATCGGTATCCTCAATACGTAATACAAAGCTACCTTGTGCATGCCGCGCATATAACCACGAATATAATGCTGTCCTTGCCCCACCTACGTGTAAATACCCCGTCGGACTTGGTGCAAAACGTGTCTTGACTTTCATCTAATTATCCCAATACTCTTTTTAACCAATAACAAAATATTGTAGCACGATCAAACAATTGAGCAATACAAAAACCATGAGCGATCGTCATAAACATTTGATAAAACAAACCATTGTAAATTAACTAATCAATCGTAATCGTACACAGCATTTTTTTGATTAATGATAGCAATAAACCGTGATATTCACCGATAGCAATAAGCGTAATAGGCAATATAATAGAGGTACGATGCGTGATTAATCCTGCCAACACACTTCACGCCATTTTCGAACACTATTAATAAAGATAATTTTATCTGCACGTTTAACATCACCACGAGTTAATATAGCAGGTTTAATTTTTTGTTGTGCTAGCCACTCGCTACGTAGAGTACCTGGTAATAATCCACAGTGAATCTCTGGCGTTAGCCATTCGCCATTAATGATCAATACGACGTTGCCATTAACAAATTCGGTAATTTCATCACGCTCATTAAAAAGTAGATATTCCCGATTTAAGGTTGCGGCTGGATAGTATTCACGCCGTGTGGTCTTATGGTATAGGAAAGGATTTTGACTATTCACCGGTTTATCAGCAAATGAGGCAAATAGGGGCTGGTTATCTAAAGGCGCAATAGGTTCTACGTTTAATGTGAGTTGCCCATCGCTTGCTAGCAATACGCGTACTTTATACGTGCCTTTGTTGTACTGCTGAGCACAGTTATGTAATTGCTGTTGTAATGTTGATGATGAATAACTGAAATCAAAATAGTCAGCCGACTGGGCTAAACGCGATAAGTGCCTATTTAAGAGAAAATAGTCGCCCTCTTCTAACAATAAACTTTCCAATAGCTGATGCGATCGTGGCGATTGATATAAAATCTGTGCTTTATTAATAATTTCTTGATATTCATCCTTTGCCGTAGAATCCCATGTGATCCCTCCCCCTACGCCGTATTGTGCCTGCCCACACTGTTTATCAAGGGTTAATGTACGTATAGCCACATTAAATATCGCTTGATCATCGGGGGTTATCATCCCAATCGCCCCACAATATACACCTCGAGCCTCCCCTTCTAACTCAGCGATAAGAGCCATGGTACTTTGCTTTGGCGCGCCAGTAATCGATCCGCAAGGGAATAAAGCAGTGAAGAGTTGGGTCATAGAGATAGATTGAGGTAGTTGTGCAGAAACAGTCGATGTCATTTGCCAAACCGTAGGATAACGTTCACTGGCAAATAACTGCTCAACCTTAACCGTCCCCGTTTTTGCAATTTGATTGAGATCATTACGTAATAAATCAACAATCATCATATTTTCAGCCTGATTTTTTTCACTAAACAGGTGTTGTCGTTGGACTTCATCATCCGCTAAAGTTAATCCTCTGGCCGCAGTCCCTTTCATCGGTTTAGTGACAATACGTCCTTGTTGATAATGAAAGAATAATTCTGGTGATGCCGATAGGATGACTTTATCCCCCAAATCTAAATAAGCACTATAATCTGCCCGCTGAGCTTGCAATAGATGTAAATAGAGGGCATAAGGGTCATGATCAAAATAACCATTTAAGCGAATCGTATAATTAGTTTGGTAAGTATTGCCTTCTGCTATCTGCTTTTTAATGGTCTCAATCGCTTGTTGATAGTGTTGATGATTAACATTTGCTTGCCAATTTATAGGGTATCTATCAGCATTAGGAGAATGCGGAAAAGTGGTGGCGGGCTGTTTAAAAATCCCAAACCAGATCAAAGGCCAGTTATTTGGTGCCGCCGTCATAAAATGAGGATTAAAAGCAGAGGCCGCTTCATAAGCGACATAACCTACCGCGTAATATCCCTCTGCTACTGCTTGTTCAACTTGTTGCAAACACGATAGCACTTCATTCAGTGAATCCGTAGTAATAATAGTGATGGGATCAGTGAAGTATGTGGGTTGTCCTAAAAAATCTAAACGCAGTATCATAATCAAGACTCAGGTAATAGTTGATAATGAGATAAAAATTGTTTTAACAAGGTTAACCCCTGTTCAGTCAAAATGGCTTCAGGGTGAAACTGTACCCCTTCTATTGGCCATGTTTTATGTCGAATTGCCATAATTAGTCCATCATCGGTGGTGGCAGAAATCGTCAAACAATCAGGTAAATTCTGTTTATCAATCAGTAGCGAATGGTAACGAACTACCGATAAAGGCTGAGGAAGTTGCTGGAATAAGCTTTGATTATCATGGTAAATGGTGGCTAATTTTCCATGTACAGGGGCGGCGGCTTTAGTAATGGTAGCGCCAAAATAATGACCAATCGCCTGATGTCCTAGGCAAACGCCAAGAATAGGCACTTTACCGGCAAAATGCGCAATCGCAGCTAAACTAAGACCAGCATTGATGGGTGAACTCGGCCCTGGAGAGATAATTACTGCTTGAGGCTTAAGTTGTTTAAGATCGGCTAAACTCAGCGCATCATTTTTAATCACCTCTACCTGACAACCCAGTTGCTGAAAATAATCGACTAAATTGTAAGTAAATGAATCATAATTATCGATAACAAGTAGCATAAGACAATATATAATATAGGATAATCGCAAAGAATAATTAACCGCTGATCCACTCAGCGGTTAAAAGAATGACTCAACGTAATACCGTTTACCGTTGGGCTAATATATCTTGGCAAGCGGGTTTGCGCGCAAACTGTTTTTCGGCAAAAGAGCAAAGCGGAACAATTTTACGCCCTTCTTGTCGCATTTTCTCCACAACCAGATCAAATAATCGATCGGCAATGCCTTGTCCGCGATAATTAATATTAACATAAGTATGGTCGATAATCGCTAAATCGTTACCCTGCCTTTGGAATGTCATTTCGGCAATGTCTTGTTCGCCTTGGGCTCCAGGCACATAAAAACGATTTTCCTCTTCTAAATACTCCATTATAAAACTCCTTTTTTGTTTATCACTAATGGCTATCGTAGCGCGATTTTAAGCAAAAATATAGTTGTAATAGTTGATTATATTGGTAGGTATGATCGGAAGATAAGTATAATTAACCCTATTCGTATCAGTAAAAGTTTATTGATAAATGTTTTTAATCGTTTGCATTTAAATATCACTATTTTAAAGGGTAAACCACTATCTAATCTATCTGTACCCTTGAAGAGTGGTAATAACAAAGGCAACAGACTAGTAAACATCAAATAACCAATTAGACTGATTATCGTAAAAAAACCGGCTACTATTACCGGTTTTTTAATTAAATTAACAAGTGATAACGATTAATAGAGACGTTTGGCCGTATTATATAAATCTTTATTAAATGGTCGTTTCATATTTTCAATGGCATCAATAATGTCATGATGGACCATTTTCTCATTTTGTATACCTACACAGCGACCGCCAAAGCCTTTCATCAAGAGATCAACCGCATATTCCCCCATACGAGAGGCCAATATACGATCATAAGGTACAGGACTCCCCCCGCGTTGAATATGACCTAAAATGGTTGCTCGGGTTTCATGTTTTACGGCATCTTCAATTTCTTGTGCTAATAAATTGACATCACAGATGTGTTCAGTAATCGCCACAATCGCATGTTTTTTACCTTTCGCAAAACCTTGTTTAATCTCACGAATCAATTCATTACGATTAAATTCTACTTCAGGAATTACGATAAATTCACAACCGCCAGCGATAGCAGCCGCTAAGGTTAAATCACCACAATAACGCCCCATGACTTCAATAACAGAGATACGTTGGTGTGAAGACGACGTATCACGTAATCGGTCCACTGCTTCGACCACGGTATTGAGTGCGGTAAAAAAACCGATCGTATAATCTGTCCCAGCGACATCATTATCGATAGTCCCTGGAAGACCAATACATGGAAAACCTTCCTCAGTAAGACGCTTTGCGCCCATGTAAGAGCCGTCGCCACCAATAACCACTAAGGCATCAATTTCATGCTTTTTTAAATTATCGATAGCCTTTAAACGGATAGCTTGTTCTTTAAATTCAGGGAATCGTGCCGACCCTAAAAAAGTACCACCCCGATTAATCATATCAGATACGCTATAGCGATTTAGGCGTTCAATTTTATCTTCATATAATCCTAGATAGCCATCGCGGACACCATATACTTCTAATCCTTCACTTAACGCAGTACGAACCACACCGCGAATCGCAGCATTCATGCCTGGCGCATCGCCACCACTCGTTAATACAGCAATTTTTTTTATCATAGATGCCTCTGTTTAAAATTATAATTTACACATCATTATAGAGACTTCAAGCAACGGCGACAATCAATCATTGTTGCTTTTTAATACTATTTTTATGCTAAGTTAATTTAATCATTATAAAACACTAAAAGAATAATTTAACTAATTATATTGTTATTTAACCACGTAAAAAACATTATCATGATGAGCAAGTATTTATGGTGATTTAAGGCAATATGTTAGGTGGACTGATTTCACTTTTTATTGATAGCTCATGAGCCACCACCGAACAGGGGTCTTGATGAATAATAATATCTGAATTGGGGAAAGCCTGTGCTAATGTTGCTTCGACCTGATCCGCAATACTATGTGCGTCAATTAAAGGTAAATTATCGGGTAGCTCAAGGTGTAACTGAATGAATTTGGTTTTACCTGATTGGCGAGTCCGAATACCATGAACGCCGTGTACATGAGGAGATTGACAAACAATATCATGGATTTGCTTAATTTCTTCATCTGGTAAGGCTTTATCTAACAGTGACTGAATCGCATTATAAGCAATTTGAAATGCACTATATAAAATATATAAACTAATTAGAAAAGCAAAAATGCCATCGGCATAAATTAAGCCATTCCAACTAAGTAATAATGCGATTAACACAGCGATATTCATCAATAAATCCGATTTATAATGCAACATATCCGCTTGAATAGCCTGACTGCCAGTATGGCGAATCACATACTGTTGATAACTATTTAATGCAAAGGTAAAAACAATCGAAACAATACTAATAGAGATACCGGCAATGGGAAAGTGCAACGGTTCGGGACTAATGAAACTTTTCACACTATTTAATAATAAAAATACCGCAGAGCCGGCAATAAAAGCACTTTGCGCTAACGCAGCCAATGGCTCAGCTTTACCATGCCCGAACGTGTGGCCTCGATCAGCGGGTTGAAGGGCATAACGAAGAATAATTAAATTGGCGCCAGAAGCGAGTAAATCGATACTAGAATCGAATAGTGATGCTAATATTGTCATTGAATTGGTCAACCACCAAGCAACCAATTTGATGATTAACAAAAAGATCGCGGAAATTACCGCAAATATTGTTGCGCGTTTAACTAATTTATCGTAATTCATGTTTATACCTATAATAATGGCGTTAGTTCTGTCATTTGCTATCGACATTAACCTCATTATCACCTAGCAATTTTGTTAATACATCTGTCTAAATATACGTTATTATAACGCATTTATGTCTTGCTTGTTGTCAAAGCAAATAAATTGAACAACAAAGATAGCGTTAAAATCTATCCATTAAGAGGTCTATTTTGTGTTAAACATTGTGCTTTTTGAACCTGAAATTCCACCCAATACGGGTAATATCATTCGTTTATGTGCCAATACTGGATTTAAACTTCATATTATTGAACCGATGGGGTTTTCATTGGATGACAAACGGTTAAGACGCGCTGGTCTCGATTATCATGAATTTGCCAATTTACAGCGTTATCAAAATATAGACGATTTTTTGCTCCGTAATCAACTTAGTTTAGAAAATGCCCATCGACAAGCTAATCAACCCACACTTTATGCGTTAACAACAAAAGGTCGACTACCGCATAGCTCGGTCGCTTATAAAGCAGGTGATTTCTTGCTATTTGGTCCTGAAACCCGTGGCTTACCAATGTCCATTCTAGACAATTTACCGATGAATCAAAAAATTCGGATTCCAATGGTGGAAAATAGCCGCAGTATGAACCTTTCAAATTCAGTATCGGTTGTGGTTTATGAAGCATGGCGTCAACTCGATTATCTTGGTGCTTATTTACCAGAATAAATTTATTCTTACGATAAATGAAACGCTAAAATGATGGTACGGGGACGAGTTCATATTGGCTGAGTCTCTCCCGTTACCACCAGTGTAAAGCAATAAGTAGCACCATAACCTTTTGTTATCAGCGAATAGGGAATTGATTATACTTGCTTATCTAGTAAGTATTATGTGACATTATACGTCATCCATATTTCCTGAATGATTTTATTTAATACGTTAAAAGCAGCCAGATTAAACTAACTAATCACCCGTTTTACCCCATAATAAAAAAATTAACTTATGGGGTAAATTAAGCTAAAACAAAAATAAAGACATTTACGATGATAAAAGTCGATCAATTATCGGCTTATCTTTTTCTTGAAAAACGACTTCTAATTGATGCTGCCCCGCGTCTTGCCAATCGTAAATAGCCGTATTCAAAATATCTAAATAAATTTTTAAATCATCTTCAGGTAGTTGAGGAATAACATCATGGACGATAACAATCTTCTCCTCACGAATCCAATCAAAATCATTTAGGCAGTCTTCTAACGCATTCCAATTAAAACCAAAATAGCCAGGAAACCACAATAAATAGTAAAGCGATGTTAATAGTTGTTCGGTATTATTGATGGCTGGATCGATTCTGGCAAAAAAAACTTCACCCGTATTATAACTAGCACGACCATTAATAAATGTGAAGGCTAAGTGATTATCTAACATGATATTACTCCTACTTTATTCTAATAAACGTTTCATAGTGGTCACTGGTATAATATATATCGCGTCCCTGACCAACAATAATTCGTTGAGGTCCTGGACCAGAAAAATCTGGCGTCGGATGAACATATTCTCGATAATAGCCAAGCTCCCTCTTTGGTAGTGGAGTCTGCTTACTAGTTCGATGAGGTCTATTTTTGAAAACCGAACCATCATTTCTATGTGGATATTTACCACCTTTTTGGATTCGGTCAAGGGTAGGTTTCAAATCTATCGTACGTTTAAAACTACGTCCAGTTTTAATATCCTTGATAATTGCATTATCGATAAATCGGATAGGATATTTGGGCTTGCTAGAACGAACGACAGGACGAGCGACATTGGCATTTACCCTATCGTTTTGTTGTTCTTTCGTCTGCGAATCACTCGACGCGTTATGCTGAAGTTCTTTAGCGGTTACACTTTTTATACTGCTTTCAAAAACAAAAAAACCACAGCATGAGATAGCAATAAGTAAAACCATCCCCAAATAGATATGTGCTTTTTTTAACCGTTTTATCATTATTTTCCCCCCTATTTATTCATCGCTTAAACTTAATTAATTCATCTAAATTTTCCTTAAATTATTTCTTATCATTTAATCCAGATAACCATTTGCTAAAACCTTCATACACTAATCTGTGTCAACAAATATGGTATCATTCTACATAAAACAATATCAATTTTAGGCTTACAGGTATACCGGTTTTTAAAGTTAAGATCGCTTTCCCAGCAGCTCATATATATATCGTCCCGTCAATCACCAACATTTTTTATACAATTGGTTGCTGACTGATATTGTTCGGACGATAAGAATTTGAATATCAAATTTAAAAATGAAACAATTTGCACAAGAATGGAATAACTTGCATTACCACTTCAAATCTAACCATAATTAGCGGACAGCTGACAACTAGCGCATCATTAGGTTTTTGAAAATTATTATCTAATGCAAATTAGAGGTATTCTGTATAAGAAATCAACCTATTATTATACGGATGTAATGCACTAAACATTTTGTTCTCCTTACTCTATTAAGTTCTTTTAAATTTCTTATTAGGATCGCGATATCGACAGTCATCATAGATTTTTAACCCAAATCTTTTTCCTCTATCATCAAGTAATGCCATTGTAATAATATAAGGGTCGCTAACAGGATAAAATATTTGTCCATTTGTCCATTTGTCCATTTGTCCATTTGTCCATTTGTCCATTTGTCTATGATAAATTTTGTCATACTGATTAAAATCTATTTTTATCGATGCAGATTTAATCCAATCGAAATAAATATTTTTAACTTTTAACAGATGATAAAGAAGCTCATTAATCGAGAGGTAATTTGAGAAAATACGCTGTATTAGGTGAAACAGTATTATTTAATATATTAAAGTTAAGTAAATTTATATTATTTTTACTAGCAAATTTATATAAAAAACTTAACGCACAATAGCCTTAAAAATCATTATTTCGACTATTTAAGGAACTAAAAATTCCACGTGCTATATCAAGTAATTCCCGACGACGAGCCATATAGCTATTTGTTCTTTTTGTAATAAACCATGCACAATCCTGATATGTTTCCGTCTTAAGCAAACCTAACAGCGTACTATCTCGATGGTTAATCTGCGCTGCCTTGATGGTAAGTTGTCCATCACCAGTTAAGCGGGCTTGTTGGTGTGTCCACTCTTGACTGGTTACTACGGCATTAACAGCCAAAACAAAAACCACGAGTAAAACCCTGCGAGAGACGTCACAACGTCATTATACAGTTGGCTATGTCAGCGTCCGGCATGAACCTAAAGCCAACGAAACTCGCACCCACTATAGCAAACTTCCTGTGCTGCCCTAAAAGGTAATTGGTTAGAAGAGGCAGGATTTACCACCCGACAACCTGTCACCATTACGGCTAAAAAGGACAAGTTAATTCTCCAACTACGAAATAGATCGCATAGTTAGTAAATAATTTTCAGTTCTGCGATAAAGATCGCAGAACTGAATCAAAACAATCAAATTGATAACACAGCTATTGTAGCTAAACTAAGATCTCCATTTTTTGTAAATTCAAAATGTAGAGTATAAGACCCCATATCATATAATACCCAAGAATTTATATAACCGAGAAAAGGACTTTGCTCATTTCCTCCTTTATTTGATGGATTACCTAATAATTCAATAATCATTTTTTCAGTATAATTAGCATCTATTTCTCTAAATAATTTTCCTTTATATATCGAATAATTATTTTCTACCTTAAAAAAAAATTGAATATGATTTAAGTGTTGTTTTCTAAAACCAATAAGGATACCTGTTTGAAAAAATTCATAATATTTAGTTTGATCTGGATCATTATATTCAATAGGATCCTCAGAAACTTCAGGTTTTTCACCAATAGAGTTTTCTAACTTCAAAAACTCTTCTGATATTTCAGCATATCCTAATGCATTAACAAACTTTTGCCATTCTATCATTATCAATAAATCCCCATTTCTTTATTACGAGACAACTTGCTCTTGTCTTCTCAGATCACAAGCCGCATCATCAACACCCCCACAATGGGTATTGATAAATACTTGTTCAATTCTATCTGAAACTTCTTTTTTATCTCACTCTGTCAACCACGGATCTTTATTCAATAAATTATTTTCCACCGCATTTTTACTCGCCAGTCCTCTCAGTGACAGAGTTCGTATGGGGCTTTATTTGGATAGAGAATTTGGCTAATAAAATAAGGCAAGCGAATTTTTATCCTCCTCACTCCGTTTGCCTCAGCTAAGACACCATTATCTTGGCGCTTTGTCACTACTGTTTTTAAATTTAAATGTTTTTATTTACTAAAGAATTTTCTTTAGGCGTCGGCATTCCAAAAAACAAATACACACTCCGATAGGAATCCCCATAAGAGATGATTTAAATATGAAATATATATATTCTATTTCAAATGGAAATTCATTATTTTTTATATAAACATACACACCACAAGTAGCATAGATAACTGATAGAGATAAAAATATGCAAATAGAAAAAATCAAACAACTTCCGAATAATAAATAATATTTTTTAATCATTTTTTACCTCACTTTTAGATTTTGATATTTTATTGATCAAATAACCAGCTTGTTCGGTCATACTTGAAGAAACAGCACTACCACCATTAGCAGGTATAGTGCTTTGAGGAGCAGGCTTACTAATTGTCCATATTCCAGTTAGGATCTACTCATATTGTTTCGAAATTGGATTATATAGTTTTTCTAATGGACCTTGAAAAATTCTTCCTCCAATATAACCAATCCCTGAACTAATTGCTCCTACTACTGCGCCTTTTAATGGATCTTCATCTTTTAAATGAGTTGATCGATATCTTGCTTTTGTCCTTTGCTGTTGTTGATGGTAAGCTTGCATTGCTTGACCGCCGATTTGGTGGTACTGTTGGCATGACCGCTAATAAGATTAGGTGATAGTGTTAACTGCCACCTAATAGATAAAAACTTTATAAGGTGTATGTCAAATTAAGTGAAATTCATTAAAGATTAGCATGCATAAGGCACTAGATGAGAGCCTTCTAATCCGTTATACATATCAATAGCGTCTTGCCCTTCGGCAATAAATTCGACATCAATGGGATCGGGTGGATTGTTGGGATCATTATAATCGCCTTCTAAAAATATCTTATATTGCTCCAGAACATATAAAAGCTGCTCTCTGGTCATTATGACTTGTTGTTCTTCAACGTATTCTGTACCAATAAAGACGTAATCTCCCGTTATTAATACCCAATGCGCATTACCAATACCAAACCAACCATCTGGTGCTCGGCTGTTTTCTAAATCGGTGAGATTGTTAATCCAGATATTGACGGAGTTAATTGAAGATTGGAGTTCTGTCGATAACCAAGAAGCTATTTCACATACACCACGACCTTGCTTAGGAGCAAATCGCATATTTTCACTATATTCTCTTCCTGAAGGTGAAAATTTTTTATAATCTGGTATCCACCAGTAATAAATTAGTCTATTCATTATCTATTCTTACCTTGATATATTGACCAAGCAGTTGCCCCTGTGCCATTTGTTTTTTTATAAAAACCTCCTATTTTCATTCCACTTGAAGATGTTCCTATCCATTTTTCAGGTTCATCAACTTTAGGGGTAGAGTTTCCAAAAGGACTTTTAATTTCCATTTCCGTCTGACGCTTAGACCAACGTTCAGGAAAGAACGTCGTTTCAGCCTGTTTTTTATAACATTTTCCTGTTGCTGGATTTCTAACAGAAATATATCCTTTTTGGACACCATTTACATCAGCATGGCCCCATTTATCTACTCTAATGTTAGGTGGGGATCTACGTTAAAACTTATTGATTACGAAAAGCTAAAGCATACTCTTTAGACTTTTTTAATAGTCCTTCCTCAAATTTTTTCCATTGTTCTGGGTTTGATGTTGATTTGTTGATTATCGCTTCTATAAGTCCTGTTGCAGTAGCATTAGCTAATCTATCATCTGAAGATGATATTCCTTCCTCTATCAATTTGAATAAATATTTTTTATCTATTTCATCAAGGTTATCAAATTCATTTAATAAACATTTTCCAATATTTGAAAACAATACCGTTAAGGGAGGGAATTCTGGTTCCCAATATGAGTAATTTTTATTTATTTCACTTTCAATAACAACAGATAATATCTTAAATTTATTTGTGAAATCAGTATAATTAAACATTTGTATTTTCCTTTCAATACATTTTGTAAATCTTTTAAAACATTTTCAGCGGCTGCTCTATCGCCACTGGGTGCCATAGGATTTCTTTTTATCCAATCTTGTAAAGCTCTTGAATAATCTTCAGCTTTTTGAGAATATGTTTTCCCTCCAACACTTTGCCCTGTAGATAACTCGTGACGAACTGCATCAGCTGTACTTCCCCTTCCAATTTTTGCATTTTCCCTATATGGATCGTCAAACAAACCTTACAATTGTTTATCTTTTACAATGGATTTTTCCATCTGGGAAATTGTTTTATCTTTATATTTTTTATAATTATTTTTCACCGCATTTTTACTCGCCATTCCGCCAGCGACAGCATCGGCGATTGCTGAACTTCCTAAATTGGTGTTTAAACTACATCACCACTACAGTTTTTTGTAAGTAAATAGTTTATTTTTTATGTTTTAAATATATTGATATACGACACAATAAGTAATACAGCAAGTAGGCTTTATTTACTACAATAGTACATAAAAATAATAATGGCTAAAGTACAAGCTAAACAAAAATGAGGAATCAAAAAATTAATTATGGAAATTTATTGACAGAATTAATTGTCACTTTTTAATAACGAATACTCTAATATAGGGTAGGATTGTCAGGTTAACTTTAAGCTACTACATATAAAGTATCACCATTTTTTCTAAATTTTGTCAAAGTATCTTCTAGTAAATTTTTGCGAAATTATATTTACTTAGTATAAAAAATAAAGCCCTACATTTGCAGGGCTTCTTATAATATTTTCTTTTATTTTAATTGATCATATATCTTATAAATATCATATTTCAATTTCAAAACATTATCTTTTTCGATGCCGTGAATCGTTTCAAATTCTTCAGAATCGACACATACACCCGAATATATCTCACCAATAATTGAGCGTATAATATAAAGCTCATCTTTCGATAAAATTACTGTTGATTGCTCATTATCTAATTGAATTAATTTCATTCTATTTCCTCTATTCTGGGTTTTGGTGCCCGGTGTGCTGTTTGATGATGGTCGCAATTTCTGGTGCCAGTGCCCCTGATATTCCGCCCGCTATATTGCCACTGATTATGCCGCTGATAAGCTTAATATCTTTCTTCTGCGTTTTGCCGTTATTTATGATAAAACAAGGAAGTAATAGGTTAAACAATAATTCCCACTTGTTTAGACGGGGATTATTCTTTATTTGGAATAACGATCTCTTAATTTATTCATATAAAATTCAATTGAATTTTTATCATTCTGATGCACTTTAATATAACTATTTGATATCAGCTGCATTAGTTCAACAAAGTGTTAAGGAGATATTGTCGAAGTTTCATAATCTCCAACTAAAAAAGATACCTCACTAAAATCTTTTGGATCACTAAATCCTGATCCAAAACATATTCAATTCCTTCAGAAACAACAGCAACAACTCCTCTTGATGCATCGTAGATAAATTGTAGAAAATTCATTTTACGTTCTTTATACATTATTTCAATTAGACGATATAAATCTACACCATCATTTTCTATCATTGTTTCTTCAATGTTTTTTAACCATTGTGTATTATCTATCATTTTTTATTCCTCTCTGCCATTGTAATAAATGCATTATTTATTTTCTTATTTTTTACATCATGAGTCACTTTAAACCAGTAACCATCAATTTTGATGTCATGTACGTTTTTTGTTGGATTAGATCGGAAATAATTCTCTGCTTGTTTTGCCGCTCTATTTGACATTCCAGTAAGCGGTTCGGGTCTATCTCGCCAGTTCGCGGGTCTATGGTTTCGGGGTACTGATCTTTGGGCAGTTGTTTTGTAACTCTATCATAACAAAATTACAAATAGCAAAATAAAAACCACACTATTTAAGTGGGGAAAATTAAATTAACTCAATAAATCTCGGCTAACATCTCCTGTTTCTAAAAACTCTTTAAATGCTTGGATTACCAAAGAAAAATTTTTGGTGGTAGATGCAATAGCAAACGGTTCACCTAACATGGGAATAAATTCTTTAGATCCTGATTCATCATTAAATGTTCTAACTTCGATATCACCATCTTCCATACTAGTTGCAAATAAGATTAGATACCTTTTACTATCTGAATATAGACTCATTTTATATGGTTTTAGTTTTTCTTCTTGATTATTAAAAAGAATCAATGTTCCATTTTTATCTCTAAAATTTGTCAAATAACTCATCATATCATCTATAGATGGGTTTGTAATAATAGGTAATCGAACACTATCATTATCATTAATTTTAAACCCACCATAGATTTCATAAATTATTTTCATCACTTAACCTCTTTAATTGATTTC
>NZ_AWGA01000065.1 GCF_000471645.3 Candidatus Schmidhempelia bombi str. Bimp
GGTAAGTTGTAATTCTTGAAAGATAGTTTGACGAATATTTTCTGCAATTAATGTAGCCGAACCTCGAAATAACTGGCAATGCGTTACATCTAAATAAGCTTCATCAAGTGAAACGCCCTCGATGATATTCGTATAGCGCTTAAATATTTCATGTATTTGTAAAGAGATAGATTTATAAACATTATATCGACCAGATATGATTTTCAAATGTGGACAAAGTTTAACGGCTTGCGCCATTGACATCGCACTATGTATACCATACTGGCGCGCAATATAATTGGCGGTGGCAACCACTCCCCTTTTAAGAGGATCACCGCCAATAGCGATTGGAATATTTCGATAAGCAGGATTGTCACGCATTTCTACTGCGGCATAAAAACAATCCATATCAATATGAATAATTTTTTTCACTAGATAAACACACGTATTTTAAACTGTATAAATATACAATACAAAATATCTGTTAGCTAGTGATTTATTCTAACTAGCTGATTTTATATACCTTTATAAATTTATTCTTAACAGTAATTCTCTTGGTGAAAAAGGATAGCTCTATTCGTTATCACTAAAAAATGGCATAATAGAGCCTAAATGTTGAAAAAGAAAGAATGAATAACCGTGTCAGAGTCTACAAATAAACTATGCGATCGTTTTCGCGGATTTTTTCCTGTTGTAATTGATATTGAAACATCCGGCTTCTCAGCAACGGAAAATGCAATACTTGAAATTGCGGCTATAACCTTAAAAATGGACGATCAAGGTTGGTTGCATATTGATAACACATTACAATTTAATGTAAAACCTTTTGCTAATGCTATTTTAGAACCGTCAGCTTTAGCTTTCAACGGTATCGATCCCAATAATCCATTACGCAATGCCGTTGATGAACGTAAAGCCATAGAAGAGATTTTCAAGGTCGTTCGCAAAGGTATTAAAGATAGTGGTTGTAATCGCGCAGTCATGGTCGCTCACAATGCCAATTTTGACCATCGTTTTTTAATGACGGCGGCTGAACGTTGCAATATTAAACGTAATCCTTTTCATCCTTTTGCCACCTTCGATACCGCAGCATTAAGTGGATTAGTTTATGGGCAAACCGTTTTAGCCAAAGCTTGTCAGACCGCGGGGATTATGTTTGATCATAAAGAAGCCCATTCAGCTTTATATGATACGCAAAAAACAGCACAGCTATTTTGTGATATTGTTAATCGTTGGAAAAAACTGGGCGGTTGGCCATTACCTATTACACAGTAACCAACTAACCTTAATGAGTTCAGCATAAAATTTATTATATAACTATACTGCAATAAGCCAATATTGCAGTATAGAATAAGCTTAAATTAAGCCTGACGCTGTTTTGCTGCCGTATCTTTAATAAGAGGTTGTAATTCACCACTTTGATACATTTCAATCATAATATCACAACCACCGACTAACTCACCTTCTACCCAAAGTTGCGGAAAGGTAGGCCAATTAGCCATTTTTGGTAATTCTGCGCGAATATCTGGATGTTGTAATATATCCACATAAGCAAAAGGCTCACCAATTTGGGATAGGATTTGTACAGCTTGTGCAGAAAAACCACAGCTTGGCAATTTAGGCGAGCCTTTCATATAAAGAATAATTGGATTTTCTGCAATTTGTTTTTTTATTTTATCGTGAGTTGTCATTTCAGTCATTGTATAACTACCTTAATTTATTCAATTAACGGGTCTAATCATACCTTATAATCAAGCAAATCACCATTGATACCAACAATTTCAATTATTGTTAACAACTAAACCTATTAGGTATTAAATAAAATCGAAGAAGATTGATCAACTAGCCTCCTGACATTCCCTGTTTTTATAGTTAACTAATTAGGCAATTAATTATGATAATGCTATAATTTTTTTAGTAAATAAGGTTAATAAACATAAATCAATAACCTATTGATCATTTTATTTTAGGATTATGTATTAGGTGAATTCGATATCATTGTTTCTACGTCAACTCTTTTATAATAGCAATCTTCTTTATAGTTTACGTATTTTAGTCAGCCTAACTGGTACTACGTTTATACCTTGGCTATGGGGTAACACGCTATTAGTTATTCCGCTCACATTAGGCGTAGTCGCCGCCGCATTAACCGAAATAGACGATGGTTTTTTAGGTCGATTACGCAATCTATTATTGATCATTAGTTGTTTTTTGATTGCCTCTATTTCCGTTGAATTATTGTTTCCCTATCCATTATTATTTTTAGGTGGATTACTTACATCGACCATAAGTTTTATTTTATTAGGGGCATTAGGGCAACGTTATGCTGTTATTGCATTTGGTTCGCTACTAATTGCCGCTTATACGATGCTAGGCCATGATATGTATCATGATCCATTTTCCCAACCGATTTATTTAATTATCGGCGTATTATGGTACAACTTAATTGCATTAATCGAATTAGTGCTATTTCCTATTCGAGCAACACAAAATGCCTTAGCCAATAGCTTTCATCAATTATCTTATTATCTCGAATGCAAAGCAGCAATGTTCGATCCAGACGAAAAAAATGGATTTAAACAACAAAATTTAGTCTTAACTCAAGCAAATCAACAAGTTATGACGGTACTTAATCAAACGAAAGAGATATTATTTAAAAGGCTAAAGAGTGGGCGTAATCAATCGCAAATGCGACGTATGATGAATTATTTCTTCATCGCACAAGATATTCATGAACGTGCGAGTTCATCCCATGTCCACTATCAGGCATTAAGTCAACAATTTAAACATAGTGATATTTTGTTCCGATTTGCACGCATTTTAAGTATGCAATCCAAAGCTTGCCTTAATTTAGCAATAAATATTCGAATGAATCAGACGTATCAACATGATCAACGATTTGAAGATTATTTTATTTATTTACGTGAAGCAATTGATCAACTTAGTTCTACAGATAAAAAGGCAGCATTATTAACTAACTCATTAGTAAATTTAAATAATAATCTTTATGCGATAAATACGTTATTAGCAAATATTCATTTAGATACGCATTTTGCTGAACCAGTAATCAATAAGAGAGAAACAACGAATATATTAAGCAATGTTTACACAATTTATGAAAACATAAAACAGAATATAACGTTTAATTCTGCTCTTTTTCGCCATGCTATTCGTATCAGTATTGTCTTAAGTGTCGATTATTTGATTATTCAAGTAAGTGAAATTAATCACGGTTATTGGATCATATTAACCAGTCTATTTGTATGTCAACCCAACTACAGTGCCACTCGACATCGATTAAAACTACGTATTTTAGGCACTATTATTGGCATATTACTGGGTTTACCCCTTACTTATCTATTACCCAATATTCAAGCTCAGCTGGTACTTATTATTTTAAGCGGCTGGTTATTCTTCTTATTTAAGAATTCACAATATGCATATGCTACCGCATTTATCACTTTATTAGTCTTTTTCAGTTTTGGATTAGTAGGAGAAAGTAGCATGCATGTTGCCATTGATCGTATTATCGCCACATTAATTGGTTGCTTTATTTCATGGTTAGCTGTGACCTACCTATGGCCCGACTGGAAATATAGAAATATTAGCCAACTTGTAAAAAAAATGATTTCCAATGATTGCCACTATTTAGCTAAAATGGAACAACAATATCAATTACCCAATCCAGACCAAGTTAACTATTATATTTCTCGACAACAAGCTTATGAAAGTGTAAATCAACTATTAAATGAGCTTAATTTAATGACGAATGAACCTCATGTTAATAATCAATTAATCGAGCAATGCTTTCAACTCTTATCTTTTAATCAAACGTTACTCAGTTTCATTTCGACACTAGGGGCACATCGTCGTTCAGGCGTCTCAATACAAGTTATGTATTTATTTAATAGTAATATTAATTATATTATTACTCATTTAAGTAGCCAACAACCGATATCAGAAAGTACCATAACTATATTAAAGCGACAATTAACGGAAAAATTAGACAAAATAACGTTAGAAAAAGAAAATAAAATTGATCTCCTCATCCTACAGCAATTAATTCTTATCTTAGATATGTTAGTCGATTTTACCCAATTAATTGCTGAATTATCAAAAATTAACACCTTGGAACATCATTAAGCAATAAAATATCCGGTAGATACCGGATATTAACTTTTAAAAAATAGATTAGCTAATTACTAGTTGACTTTTCAACCAAGCGATTTCCTCAGGCCAGATATCTGGATTAACGGTTTCTAAAATTAAAGGTATATTATTAAATCTATTATCTTGCATAATATAACTAAATGCCGTTTTGCCAATATTTCCTTGCCCAAGACTATGATGACGATCTACATAACTAGCTAATTGACTCTTAGCATCATTTAAATGCATAGCGCGTAAATAGTTAAAGCCAATCACCTTATTAAATTCATCGAAAGTTTGATCACATGCCTCTTTAGTACGTAAATCGTAACCAGCCGCGAAAATATGGCAGGTATCAATACAAACGCCAATCCGTGATTTATCTTCCACTTGCTCAATGATTTCTGCCAAATGCTCAAACTTATAGCCAAGATTTGATCCTTGACCTGCCGTTGTTTCAATAACCGCAGTCACACCACACGTTTTATCAAGCGTTATATTAATGGATTCAGCAATCCGAGATAAGCACTTGTCGACCGAAATTTGTCGCAGATCGCTACCAGGATGAAAATTTAATAAAGATAAACCTAATGCTTCACAACGTTGAAATTCTACAAGAAAAGCTTGTCTAGACTTTTCAAGCGCATCTATATCTGGATGACCAAGATTAATCAAGTAACTATCATGAGGTAAAATTTGATTAGATGTATAACCATATTTTTGACAAGCTTGTTTAAACTTATTAATTGAGGTAGGCGTAAGTGGTGGAGCTTGCCACTGTCTTTGATTCTTTGTAAATAAGGCAAACGCAGTCGCACCAATCTCATAGGCACGTATCACCGCATTCTCTACTCCACCTGCTGCACTGACATGTGCCCCAACAAATTTCATTTATGACTCCTAAAATCATTATTTCTAAAAAAAATGGCCATATTTTATTAAATTAGTGCATCATGTCATAAAAATATATCTATATCAAAAAGAGATAACTATTTCTATAATAATTAAATATTCAAATTTTATGGTAATGGCAAAATTAAAAAATAAGCATAGCTAATGCTTTCTAACTATAAACTATATAGTTTTTATTATGTCTACCTTTAGATCTGATAACGAAATTTTCTACTCTAAGCAATCATCATCTTAATGTTTACTTTCATCTATTAACCAAAATAATATTAATAAACCATTGATACATTATCTAATTTATAACTAATGAAAAATATTAGGAGAAAATAATTATGCTAATCATTTTATTCTTTTTCTAATGATCACATAATAAATGTAGCTCAAAATAAAAATAAATAAATTTTTACTGGTAAGTAATCTAAACTTTTTCCTATCACTTTTATTAAGTTCAAGACAATTTATCTGTTGAGACAAATTTACTATATCCATAGTATCAATATACTCATTTCTTTTCTTATAATGAAAGGATTTTGTACAAAATAACAAATACGCTAACTCTCTTTGCACGATGATTTTTTTAGCCATTGCCAATAATTTTTTATCATTAACTTGATGCTGTAAAAATGCCAATACCAATTGATGTGATTTTATATCATTTAACCAATTTTCTGATGACCATTTACAATTAACAGCAGAACCGTCTCTTTTATAATAGTTAAATAAAATTTTATTAGTATGAAAACAGGTTAACAATGATAATACCTGAACCGTAAATAATATATCTTCACCAAGCCTCAATGTAGAATCAAATTTTATATTGGTACGTAAAAGTGCAGCTTTTTCCATAAGCATACCAGAAAAATGGAAATATCCATTATTTCCCAAAAAGCCCAAGCAAGGAAACTCATGATTAAAATTAGTTTTCCTATAGATTATTTTACCATTTTCAATATAATTAAAATCACATATAATCGCTTCGCCATCTGTTTCATGTTGTCTTTTTAACATTTCAGCTAGAAAATTGGACGAATAAGTATCATCGCTATCTAAAAAACAGACAAATTCACCCTTCGCTAATTCCAAACCTTTATTTCTTGCAACCGATACTCCTTGATTAATTTGATGATAAACAATTACATTTTGATGATACTTAGCATATTCATCTAAAAATTCTTTAGTTCCATCTGTTGAACCATCATTCACAATAACCATTTCATAATAAGGATATGTTTGTTCTTCTATAGATTTTAAAGTGCGATGTATAACATCAAGGGTATTGTATGTAGGTATTATTATTGATATTAACGAAGAATTCATTTATTTCCAATCTAAAGTTATATTTAAAATCTGATAAATCTACAATAATTTAATTAATTTAACAAGCTTAAGTGCATTAATTGTACGTAATTTGTTTTTAAATAGAACCAACTCATTGAATATAAAAACATTGCATTAATATCCGACTTTGGATTGTTAAAACAAAATGATCGTGTATGATAAATAAGCTATGCTGAGCTGATCATTAATATTAGAAATCTAATTTCTACTTCTAAGTATGGTTATTAATTAGTAATTAACTATTTCCATTGAACCACGTTTAAAGGTTTAACTCTCGTTTTTGGCATATTCTTTTTAACTATCACGTGTGTATAATGTATTAATAATCTTTGATCTTAATTAATCACTTTAGCACTAAACTAATAGGTCATAATATTTAAACAATAAAAAAGCCCAACGGTTAAGTCAAGCTTTTGAATTTAATCAATATTCATCTTTAAAAAACTTTATTATTCTTATTAACTATAATGATAATAAAATTCCTTTAAATTAAATAGCTAACATATTAGTTTATATATTAAACACTCAAAAAACATTTAAAATCAATAATTTAAATGGTGGGTTGTGAGGGGATCGAACCCGCGACCAATTGATTAAGAGTCAACTGCTCTACCGACTGAGCTAACAACCCGAAACAGATAACCTGCTCTAATTTATATTAGTTTATGGATAAATGCAAACTTTATTTTACTTTTTTCAGTTAAAGCAGAATTTTTTTGATACTATAATTTAAGTAGGAGATCTTTTGCAGCTAAACCTAATCCAACTAATAAACCAATAATATGAGCTACATTAGCAATAGGACCGAAATAACCAGTAAAACCAATAAATAACCAAATGATAGCCATTGATATAATGCCATTATCTAAGTATATGCCCTTGGCTGGCTTGAATTTTCCCATAAACCAAGTGTAGCCAATTAGTGCATACACCACCCCCGATAACCCCCCAAAATAAGGATTTGACAATAGTGCCTCGCTAGCGTTAGAAATTAGTGCAGCAATGATAGTTATTTCAAGTAGTTTTAATGTTTTTTGCTGTCTTTCTATCATGCCACCTAAATACCACCACCATGATAAATTAAAGATAAGATGTAATAGAGAGAAGTGTAAGAAAATAGGTGTAATCCAACGCCAAATATCACCATAAACATGGCTATTTACTGGAAACCCCAAATAAGCCAATACAAATTGCGTACCAAAAATATTTTTAGCAATAAATATAATTATACATAAAATGGTGATAATAAAAGTACTAGGTCCTACTTTGAGTAAATTGAATGCTTTCATCGGCATAATGTGGGTATTGGTAATATCACCTTTTTGCCAATTTGCTTCAACATAATGAGACCGATCAGATTGCTGAATAAATTGTTGTAATTCTTGGTCTGTGATTGAAAAATTGTTTGGATCATCAAGGTATAAATCCGCTTTTTTATCATTAATTTCAACTCTTATTGTAATTCCTTTCGTTGCCATATAATTAGCAAAAATATAAGCATCAGAAATATTAGCTATTGAAATTAGATACATAAATATATCAACCTATAAATTAAATGGCTATGATTAATTATAATCATATCATATTAAACATAGAAAAAAAGCCTACTAAATAATCAGTAGGCTGTGTTTTATAACCATTGATTCTAATGACTAGAGATCTTTAATAACAAAATACTGTTCTTGTAGCTTAATTTTATCGTCTTGATACGAGCTAAGTTTTTCTTTTTCTTTAGCAACTACCGCTTCAGGTGCTTTGTCGACAAAGCTAGCGTTTGATAATTTCCCAGTTATTCGTTTAATTTCAAGATCAATTTTCTCCATCTCTTTATTTAAACGAGTTAATTCTGTCTGTTTATCAATTAAACCAGCCATAGGAATAAGCAGTTCGGCACCATCAACTAATTTAGTTACAGATACGGGACCTCTATCGTTACCTTCTAAAATAACAATTTGTGATAAGCGTGCTAATGACTGAATAGACGTGACATTGTCACCTATTCTGCGATGTATTGTTTTCGAAACATCTCGAACAAGTAACTCCAACGGTTTGCTTGGTGCAATATTCATTTCGGCACGGATGTTTCTGACAGCGATAATAACCTGTTTAATCCAATTGATATCACTAATCGCTTGTTCATCATTTAGATTTTCATCATATTGAGGCATTGGTTGCAACATAATCGTATCAGCATTGATACCAGCTAAGCCTTTTACATTTTGCCAAATAGCTTCAGTAATAAATGGAATAATTGGATGTGCAAGTCGTAATAACGCTTCTAAAATAGAGATTAACGTATGTCTCGCCGCACGCTGCTGAGCCTCATTACCATTGGCTAGCTCTGATTTAGTCAATTCTAAATACCAATCGCAGAATTGATTCCAAGTAAACTCATATAAAATACTCGCAGCCATATCAAATCGGTAAGTATCAAGTGCTTCGCGATATGCTTTAACTGTCTGATTAAATTCAGCAATAATCCATTTATCAGCTAAAGACAGATCCATGTCACCGCCTGCAAAACCGCAATCGAATCCTTCTGTATTCATTAATACATAACGGCTAGCATTCCATAATTTGTTACAGAAATTGCGATAGCCTTCAAGTCGTTTCATATCCCAATTAATATCACGCCCAGTTGAAGCTAATGCGGCTAAAGTAAAACGCAAGGCGTCAGTGCCATGAGCATCAATTCCATTCGGAAATTGTTTTTCTGTGCGTTTACGTATTTTATCTGCTAATTGAGGCTGCATCATATTGCCGGTACGTTTTTCTAACAATTCGTCAAGCGTGATACCATCTATCATATCTAAAGGATCAATGACATTACCTTTAGATTTAGACATTTTTTGCCCTTCTTCATCACGAATTAGTCCAGTCACATACACGGTTTTAAATGGAACTTGTGGTTTACCCTCTTCATCCTTAATAAAATGCATGGTCAACATGATCATTCTTGCGACCCAGAAGAAAATAATATCAAATCCAGTCACTAATACATCGGTGGGATGGAAAGTTTTAAGATCATCGGTTTGTTCCGGCCAGCCGAGTGTCGAGAATGTCCATAGACCGGACGAGAACCAGGTGTCTAATACATCTTCATCTTGGGTTAACACAGTACTAGCATTAATATGATAGTCGCGTCTAATTTCCTGCTCATCTCGACCCACATATACATTACCTTGTTCATCATACCAAGCAGGAATTCGGTGTCCCCACCATAATTGCCGTGAAATACACCAATCTTGAATATCATTCATCCAAGAAAAATACATATTTTCATATTGTTTAGGTACGAATTGAATGTCACCTTTTTTAACTGCTTCAATCGCAACTTCTGCTAATGGCTTAGTCTTGACATACCATTGATCCGTCAGCATTGGTTCAATAACTACCCCACCCCGATCACCATATGGAATGGTAAGCGCATGTGGCTCGATCTTTTCTAAGATACCCTGTGCTTCAATAGCAGCAACAATCGCTTTACGTGCGGCAAAACGCTCTAAATGACGGAATGCTTGCGGTATTTCATCGCTATAGATATCACATGGATTACCGTTTGTATCCAATACTTCTGCTTTTTCACGTATCTCACCATCAAAAGTAAAAATATTGATCATTGGTAATTGATGGCGTTTGCCTACTTCATAGTCATTAAAGTCATGCGCGGGCGTAATTTTAACGCAGCCCGTTCCTTTTTCCATATCGGCATGTTCATCACCGACAATTGGGATGGAGCGATTAACTAAAGGAAGAATAACATTTTTACCAATTAAATCTTTATATCTTGGATCTTCTGGATTTACAGCAACCCCTGTATCGCCTAATATCGTTTCTGGGCGTGTCGTAGCAACAACTAAATAATCGTGACCCTCTGCGGTTTTTACTCCATCGGCGAGTGGATAACGGATATACCACATTGAACCGTTAACCTCTTTATTTTCAACTTCTAAATCAGATATCGCTGTACGTAACTTAGGATCCCAGTTAACTAAACGTTTTCCGCGATAAATAAGGTCTTCTTGATATAAACGAACAAATACCTCTTTAACGGCATTAGATAATCCTTCATCCATGGTAAAACGTTCACGATCCCAATCAACGGAATCACCTAATCGACGCATTTGGCGGGTAATACTGCCGCCAGATTCGGCTTTCCATTGCCAAATCTTTTCTATAAACGTTTCCCGCCCATAATCATGGCGAGTTTTATTTTCTTCTGCTGCTATTTTTCGTTCTACCACCATCTGCGTCGCAATACCGGCATGGTCAGTACCTGATTGCCATAAAGTATTTTTACCTTGCATTCGATTGTAACGAATAAGCGCATCCATAATGGTTTGCTGAAAGGCATGCCCCATATGTAAACTACCCGTGACATTCGGTGGTGGTATTGCAATACAATAACTTGGTGCGGATTTGTCACCATTTGGTTTAAAATAGCCTTGTGTTTCCCAATGTTGGTAAATAGGCTGCTCAATCTCTTGTGGATTATAGGTTTTGTTGAGTGTATTTTTCATATTTATCTGTGATCGATCGGTTAATAATTTATAAGAGGTCAACTAAAGTTACGCTAGCACCACAATTAAACGATGTTACGCAAAATTACCCTAATTATTTAGCTTATGATTTTTTATACTATTATCATTGAAAATAGCTATTTTTATTATAACTTATATTATAATGCGTCAAAAGTCATTCTATTTCAATGCCGTTATATAGACATATTAGTCATATTTACTACGCTTAGGTCAGCGTCTATCTTCAAACTAAGTACGAGTTCCGTCATTAATAAATTAAGTAAAAACGTCTTTCTATTTATATTAATGATTCTGATTCGTCTATTTCAACAGGTATTGTTTTTAGATGAAAACCTATATTTTTATAAGCTTTATAACGTTCTCTAGCTAATTGTTTTTCTGCTTCATCAAATGGGACAAAATCAATAATATCTTGATACATAGCAGAAAATTCAGCAACTTGCTCTTGTAAATTGATTAATAATTGCCTTGCACCTGTTGCACGCCGCTCAGGCCAACAAATCTCTACAGGCGCCCCTCCTCTAGGTCCTTCTCCAGCTAAATTATGCGGCAGAAAATGCGCTGTATCAAGTTGCCATAAAAACTCATCTATTTTTTCCGCCTGTATTTGTGATTGACAAGCAATTAAGACCCGTTGTCGTTTTTGCCAAGCGATCAGTGCTTTTTGACAAGCTAAGTATTCATGAGCAAGGATGGTTTCTCCTTGCTCTATTTGATAACTTTTTCCTGATTGGGAAAAAAGATAAAATAGTACTTTCTTCATCTAATCATTAAACTTTTTTGAGTGTTCAAGTAAAAATTGTACTAACATGGTCACAGGGCGACCCGTCGCGCCTTTATTTGCGCCCGATGTCCACGCCGTTCCCGCGATATCTAAATGAGCCCATTTATAGGCTTGCGTAAATCTTGATAAGAAACAACCAGCAGTAATGGTTCCTCCTTCTCTTCCGCCAGCATTAACCATATCAGCAATAGTTGAATCTATCTGTTTTTGGAACGCTTCATCCATCGGCAGACGCCAAGTTTTATCCCCTGATTGTTGTGCAGCACTTAATAATAACTCAGCTAATTGATCATTATTAGCAATAAGACCATTATAATGGTGCCCTAATGCCACAATACAAGCACCAGTTAATGTTGCAATATCAATCACATACTCTGGATCAAATCTAGCGATATACGTTAGCGTATCACATAACACTAAACGCCCTTCGGCATCGGTATTAATCACCTCGATGGTTTGACCTGACATGGTCTTTATAATATCTCCTGGGCGATAAGAAGAGGCAGATGGCATATTTTCACACCCAGCCATTAAACCTACCACATTAATCGGTAACTTTAGGCGAGCAATGGTTTGCATAACACCAAACACTGTTGCTGCACCACACATATCATATTTCATTTCATCCATCGACGCAGCTGGTTTGATAGAAATCCCACCTGAATCAAAGGTTAACCCTTTTCCTACTAGTACAATCGGTTTAGCTGAAGAATTAGATTGACCCTTGTATTCCATAATGGTTAATTTCGACTCATTATTCGAGCCTTGACCAACGGCTAAATAGGCATTCATGCCCAAATCGGCTAATTGCTTTTCACCTAAAACAGTCGTTGTTATGCTAGAAAAACGATCAGCCAGTGCTTTACCTTGTTCCGCAAGATAGTCCGCATTACAAATATTCGGCGGTAAGTTGGCTAAATTTTTAGTGGCAACGATTCCTTCGGCTAATGCTACGCCTTCTATGAATCCCTGTTCTAGTTCTTGTTGCAAACTTTGTTTATCCGTTACAACAGTAAATTTAGTTAGGATGGGAGGTTGGTTCTTTAATTGGGTTTTAAAATGATTAAATGCATAATAGTGGCTATCCACCACTTCAGTAATGATGCGTGCAAATTGATAAGCACCGGTGTGTTGCTCAATAACATCTGGGTAAACTAGCGAAACTTGATTAATAGCTTTGGTTGTTAATTGTTGGCAAATAGCTTCTAACCATTTCTTTGCGGCATTTAGATTAAAGGCTTTTTTATCACCACATCCGACAATCAATAATTTACGAATTGGGGTATTAGGAATTTGATAGAGTAGTGTTACATCCCCTAATTGCAATGTAATATCACCTTTATTAATTAAATCCTGAATATATCCCTGCGATATAGTATTAATTTGTTCAGCAACGGTAGATAATTGATTATCATTGCAGAGTCCAAGCACGATACAATCATCAATTTGTGCCGCCAAATCTATATTTTTAACTAAAAATTCCATATCAAACTCCTAAGTAATTTTTATGTTATTCTATAGTCTCATAAAATGTTAGCAACAAAAAATTTCTATAACGTTGGCATAAATTCACGTTATAATAGCCTTATTAGTACATCCCTATTTTTCAGGATTTATAGTGATAATAACCAGATATGTCATTAAAGAAACATTAAAAACACAAACAGCAATTCTTTTTATACTGTTACTGATCTTTTTTTCTCAAAAATTGATTCGTATATTATCTGATGCTGTGAACGGTCTTATGCCAACCGATTTAATCTTGCCTTTTTTAATGTTAGGCATATCAGAGATGGCGCAATTAATTTTGCCATTAAGTTTATTCTTAGGTATTCTTATCACTTTTGGGCGTCTCTATTTAACCAGTGAAATGACGGCAATGTTTGCCTGTGGCGTCAATAAAAACGTCTTGTATAAGGTGGTTTTATTTTTATCATTAATTACCTGTGGATTAACGGTTGCTAATACAGTGTGGTTGGCCCCATGGTCTAGTTTACAAAAGGATTTTTTAATTCAAAATGCCAAAATGAACCCTAGTTTAGCTGGTTTATTAGAAGGGCAGTTTCAGACATCACCGCAAGGTGATGCGGTATTATATATTGGTCATGTTAACAAGAATGAAATTGGCCATATTTTTATTGCTCAACTTGAACCGAAAGCAGGATTGCGTCCTTCTATTGTTATCGCGAATAAAGGGAAAACGTTAGAAGATGGGGAAGGTAATCAAGTGATTTCTCTTGAAAAAGCGTCCCGTTATGAAGGATCCGCGTCACTTTATGATTTTCGTATTAGCGAATTTAATAATTATCAGGCTATCATTAAACCAAAACAAGTGGTTAAAGATGAAGATGCTGTTAACGAAAATGTCGAACAACTCTCTTTTAATCAATTAAGGCAACTTAATACACCTAAGGCAAATGCAGAATATCATTGGCGTTTAACGTTACTATTTTCTGTACCATTAATGGCATTTCTGGTAGTACCATTAAGTGAAGTAAGATCCCGCCAAGGAAAAATAGGCAATTTTTTACCCGCGTTATTACTTTATTTGGTCTATTTCCTACTACAAAGTTCAATGAAAGCGAATGGAGCGAAAGGGCGCATAGATCCAGCAACGTGGATGTGGTTAATCAATATTATCTATTTTATTATCGCTATAGTATTTAATTTATGGAACACCATATTTATGCGCAAAATACGTTTAAAATATAAAGGAGCTGCGTAAATGTTGGGTATTTTGGATCGCTACATTGGCAAAAATATTCTTAATACCATTGGTTTAAGCTTGCTATTATTAGTTGGATTATCGGGTATTATTCGTTTCATTGATCAATTACGTAAAGTTCGTGAAAGTTATGACGCTTTTTCTGCTGCCTATTATGCATTTCTAATGATACCTAAGGATATTGAGGTTTTCTTTCCTATTGCGGCTCTACTTGGGGCGTTAATTGGATTAGGTATTTTAGCTTCGAACAGTGAATTAGTCGTGATGGAAACCGCTGGTTTTAGCCGCCTTCGTATAGCCAATTCGATGATGAAAACCGCTATTCCTTTAGTATTATTGACGATGGCTGTTGGGGAATGGGTTGCGCCTTATGGTGAGCAAACTGCACGTAATATGCGTTCAGAAAAAATTTATGGTAGATCATTAATCGCCACCCATAATAGTATTTGGGCGAAAGATGGCAATAATTTTGTACATATAGCTCGGATCAACAGTGATCAATCAATTAAAGATATTGATATTTATGTGATTGAAGATAATAAATTAACAAAATTAATTCATGCGGCGAATGGGGAATTTAAAGATAATGCATGGATACTAACACAAGTCGATGAGTCGATTCTATCTGATCCTAATCAAATAACAGGTAGTAGTATGATGAATACGACTTGGCATACCTCAATTACTCCAGATAAACTTGGTATTGTCGCTTTGGAGCCTGAATCACTTTCTGCGACGGGTCTTTATCACTATATAGCTTATCTTCGTGGCAGCGGGCAAGATTCATCAAATTATCAATTACTATTCTGGAAAAAAGTATTTAAGCCGCTTACCGTCGCAGTAATGATGTTGATGGCACTATCCTTTATTTTTGGTCCCTTACGGTCGGTATCAATGGGAACAAGAATCTTAGCTGGGATCAGTGTTGGATTCCTATTTTATATATTAGATATGCTGTTTTCCCAAATTAGTGTTGTGGCTGGATTCAGTCCTTTTATTGGTGCATTATTACCTGGACTACTATTTTTAATCATCAGCTTTTATCTATTATATCGGAAACGTTAAGAGACTCTATCATTAACCATGGTGGAATCAACTAATTTAACCATGGTTAATTAACTAACAGAATATCTTGATATTTTGCACTGTTTTTTACGTTGTTACCCAGTATTCATACCTAAATTATAAATATCATGGATTGGGAATCATTCATGATGAGTGAGGAAACGTTATACCAAAATGACGATAAGCGTGTGGAGTTGCAATTCGTCCACGTGGTGTACGCTGAATAAAACCTTGCTGAATTAAGTAAGGTTCAAGGACATCTTCAATGGTTTCGCGTTCTTCTCCAATCGCCGCAGCAAGATTATCTAATCCAACCGGCCCACCTAAAAACTTCTCAATAATCGCCAATAATAGTTTTCGATCCATATAATCAAAACCTTGAACATCGACATCTAACATATCAAGTGCTTGATTAGCGATTTCTCCAGTTGCCGTACCATCAGAACAGACCTGCGCAAAATCTCTAACCCGCCTTAACAAGCGATTAGCGATGCGAGGGGTTCCTCTAGAACGTTTAGCAATATACAGTGCCGCCTCATCCGTTAAATTTAAATCAAGATATTTAGCGCTACGACTAACAATATATTGTAAGTCTTCAACTTTATAAAATTCAAGACGCTGTACAATACCAAATCGATCTCGTAATGGTGACGTTAACGAGCCAGCACGGGTTGTAGCACCAATTAAAGTAAATGGTGGTAAATCAATTTTGATTGAACGAGCGGCTGGCCCTTCACCAATCATAATATCGAGTTGATAATCTTCCATTGCTGGATAAAGGATCTCTTCAACGACAGGCGATAAACGATGAATTTCATCAATAAAAAGTACATCATGAGGCTCAAGATTGGTTAGCATAGCCGCTAAATCACCCGCTTTTTCAAGCACAGGCCCTGAAGTTGTTCTTAAATTAACATTCATTTCGTTAGCTACAATATTGGCTAATGTCGTTTTTCCTAACCCAGGTGGACCAAAAATAAGCAAATGATCTAGTGCATCACCGCGTTGTTTTGCTGCTTGAATAAAAATTTTCATCTGCGCTTTAACATGAGACTGCCCGATATACTCATCTAATAATTTAGGCCTGATGGCTCGGTCTATTGTTTCATCTTCATGTTTTGCCACAGGAGAGATCAATCGATCTGCTTCTATCATAAAACCTTCTTATCTTATTTACTATGGTTACATTTATAAGGCAGCCTTTAGTGCTTCCTTAATTAGGGTCTCACTATCTATATCAGGACGCATAAATTTACTGACCATTTTACTCGCCTCTTGTGGTTTATATCCTAATGCGGTTAATGCAGAAATAGCTTCGAATTCAATCGTTTGCTGTTGATGAGCTACCTGATTCGCTGCTGGGGATAACGAGGTTAATGATTGCATCGGATCACCTAAGCGTTTTAATCGATCTTTCATTTCTACAATCAGTCGCTCTGCCGTTTTTTTACCAACACCAGGAAGTTTAACTAATGTTGTAATTTCGCCTTGTTCCACTGCTTGCATAAATTGCTGCGCAGACATACCAGATAAAATAGCTAACGCTAATTTAGGTCCCACGCCATTAACTTTAATCAACTCTCTAAATAAAGCTCGTTCCTGTTTGTGATTAAAACCATATAATAACTGCGCATCTTCTCTTACCACAAAATGCGTAAAAATAATTACTTCTTTACCATCATCGGGAAGCTCATAAAAACACGTCATGGGCATAGCAACTTCATACCCAACGCCATTAACTTCAATTAATACGTCTGGCGGTTGCTTCGCCAAAATAATACCGCGTAAATGTCCAATCATTCTCTTTACCCTTTACTAAAATTATTGCGGTTAAGTTTACCTGATGATAACCAAAGAATAAAGACAAAACTGTATAAATACACAGTTAAAGCAACTAAGTTTAGTTAATATGAAGAGAGTTATTTTTATGTTTTATTCTAATACTGGATTAACAAACCTTAAAAAATTATTGCCGATAGGTCAAAAATCAATGAGCTGTTCGGATTAACTATATAATAAATGAACTATAGCAAGTTTTTAATGGCTATACACTATATAAAGAATAAATCAATTGGCAATATAAAACGTAATAGCCATAACTAAACTATATCTAATGTGGCGCTATCCTTTTTGGCTTAAAAGAATAGTACTAATCGCTTGGTGCTACGACAAAAAACAAATGAATAAAAAACATAAACAATACTAAATAAGAAAGCAATTTTCTAATCTGTGATTAACGTGCATGCCAATACGACTTACCATCATGACCGTATCTAAATAAATGTGTAAATGAAGCAAGGTAACAACTAATAGATAACGATAATCTTAATTAACTTATTATTTTTTAATGGGTTGAGATCTAACTTACATGCGACTTTTGCTCTGAACAGTGGTTTTAAAATCTGAAAAACTAAATAAAATTAGCAGCATTACTTATAATATAGTAAGGATATGGGGCTCTAATTACTATCCTTGTCTTAAGTAAATATAGAAATTTACTTAAGATAAAATAATTAGATGATAAGCATAATAAATAAATCGAATTATCATAGATAAATCAGCTGAAATACAAAGGTAATATACGTTGGTTAGGCGAGGAAAATTGATAAGAAATAGAAGTTATACATGCTTGGCCAGTCTTTTCATTTTTTATAGGAAAAAGCTAACTTATTGGTACTTAATTTAATTAAATGTTGACTCAAATGTGCATGAGTGATGGCAATGGCTAAAGCATCGGCAGCATCCGCTTGGGGATGACCAGGTAATTTAAGTAAGGTTTTTACCATATGCTGAACTTGCAATTTATCAGCCGCCCCCGTCCCTACTACAGATTGTTTAACTTGACGCGCTGCATATTCAAATACAGGTAAGTCTTGATTAACTGCTGCTACAATTGCCGCGCCCCTTGCTTGACCTAATTTCAGAGCGGAATCAGCATTGCGCGCCATAAAAACTTGTTCGATAGCAAAGAATTGTGGCTGAAATTGTAAGATGATCTCTTGAACTCCAGCATATACCCGCTTTAAGCGAGTTGGCATATCTTCAGCAGCAGTGCGAATGCAACCACTGCCAAGATAATCTAGTTGCCGACCCACCTGACGAATGACACCATAACCGGTTAATCGTGAACCAGGATCAATGCCTAAAATAATAGTCATTAATTATAATGTTGCCGCAACTTCGTCAGAAACTTCACCGTTATGATAAACTTCCTGAACATCATCACAATCTTCAAGCATATCAATCAGACGTAATAATTTTGGCGCCGAATCAATATCTAAATCAACCTTCGTCGCTGGGATTAATGATACTTCAGCCGATTCTGCGACCAAACCAGTGGCATCAAGCGCATCTTTCACTTCACCAAAATGGTCTGGCGAGGTAAAGACATCAATCGCACCATCATCATAAGTTACAACGTCATCTGCGCCAGCTTCTAATGCCGCTTCCATTACTTTATCTTCATCCGCACCTGCCGCATAAGAAATGACCCCTTTTTTGGAGAATAAATAAGACACCGAACCATCAGTACCAAGATTACCACCAGTTTTAGTAAAGGCATGTCTTACATCAGAAACCGTACGATTACGATTATCACTTAAACATTCGACCATTACCGCCGTACCGCCTGGTCCATAGCCTTCATAAATAATCGTTTCCATGTTGCTATCATCTTCGCCGCCAACCCCACGTGCAATAGCACGGTTCATGGTATCACGAGTCATATTGTTTGATAACGCTTTATCCATTGCAGCACGTAAACGCGGATTTGAGGCAGGATCACCTCCTCCTAATTTTGCTGCAGTCACTAATTCACGGATTATTTTAGTGAATATTTTTCCACGTTTAGCATCCTGAGCGGCTTTACGATGTTTAGTATTAGCCCACTTACTATGACCTGCCATAAGAATCTCCAATAACTTATTTAATCATTTATAAAAAACAACGCATTTTAACAGAAACTAATGATAATTTCATTATTTGTAAAGGGATATCTTATAATCAAAAACTACCAATCCATTGATTAAAGTAACTATCACTTTCTAACCTATCTTATCGATAATTAACATTGGATTAGTCAGAATTCATGAAAACGTGACGGAGTGGTTATCAACGTAGGAAAGCATGAAAAAATAATACCCATGAATAGCGACAATGGCCTGAGCTGTCGGTAATTGTTAGCTCATCTTAAATGTTCACTTTTTTTAAAAAATCCCTTAACATATCGGTTTTTATAACTATGATTTAAGGGATTTAAAAATGAGCAAAAAACTATTAGCAATATTTATTTTCTTCCTTTCGTTTACTTGTTATGCCACAGATTCAGATATCGAGAAAAAATTTGGCGATTGGAATCTATCAATTTCACAAAATAAGTTAACCGATGAAATGAATTATTTTTTAACAACCGAAGAGTTAAATAATGAAAACTCGCCATTTGATAAAAAGTATTACGTTTTTACTTGCGCTAAAAATAAGCTAACTGAATTCATATTTATTGAGAATTTAATTATACCAAATGGCCAAAGGGGCAAATTAGATTTTAGAATAGATAAAGAAAAACCTTTTCAAAGGGAGGTTATAAGCATGTATGCCAGCTTGCAAAACAGACACATAACAGCACAAGATATTGAACAATTAAAAGGTAGGGAAAAGCTTTTCATTCATGCTAATATGCCAAATAATTTTATTGATGATATGAACTTTAGCTTAAAAGGGTTTGATGAAGCGATCCGGCCATTACTGGTTGCTTGTAATATCAGCGCGTCTTAAGTATCCACTTTTTTAATAATCCTTTAATCTATCTGGTTTTTATAACTATTATTTAAGAGATTGAAAAATGAGTAAAAAACGATTGACAATATTCATCTTTCTTTTCGCCTTCAACTGTTATACGACTGATTCTAACGCCAAGAAAAAATTTGTTGATTGAATATGGTCAAATTTAAACCGATAAATTAACTAATGAAATCCGTTATATCACCTCAATAAAAGAGTAAAATAATCAAAATTCACCATTAAACTATTTAGCTATCACCTTGGTAGTCTTAAAATGGCGTCTCGGTTATTTATTGATTTGGTCAATGCCGCTGCTTGTTGATAATCTAGCCATTGATATTGACTATGCTCAGTAAGCTTAATCGGATAAATATGTGGTAAAGGCAGATAGAACCAATGTTCTTTATTTTTCGTTACTCCCGGTGCATAACGATGCAAAAATTGGGGAAAAATATCAAATACGATCGAATAGTGGGTATCAATTAGTGGTAAATTATCCATAACAATATTAATACTTGTTTCTTCTTTAACTTCTCTGATTGCGGTCATCCTTGGTGTTTCATTATCTTCAAGACTGCCCGTCACTGATTGCCAAAAAGTCGGATCATCATTGCGCCTTAGCATGAGTACTTTCTTTGCGGTTGCAACATAAATAACCACCAATACTGATTCAGGTTTTTTATAATTTAACATAATAAATGTCCTTATTTATTCTATGTTAGCTTTAATTATGATCTAATTTAAGTTCAATTGATAGTATTAAACAGCGTTAAATAATCAATAATGAAAAAGAGGAATGCGTCATTCCTCTTTTTCATTTATATGTCTAAATACATTAATCTTTTTTAACCACATCAATGGCTAACTCAGCTAATGCAGCTGGATTGGCGGGACTCGGTGCATCTGTCAATAAACAAGTCGCTGCTGTCGTCTTTGGAAAAGCAATAACATCACGAATATTATCGGTACCCGTTAATAGCATTGTCAACCGATCCAGACCAAAGGCAAGACCCGCATGGGGTGGTGTACCGTACTTTAATGCATCAAGTAAAAACCCAAATTTTTCGCGTTGTTCTTGTTCATTAATACCAAGAATATTGAATACAGTTTGTTGCATATCATTTTTATGAATACGTACTGAACCACCGCCCACTTCATATCCATTTATCACCATGTCATAAGCATTGGCAACCGCCTCTAATACGTTACATTGTAACTCATCGGGTGATAAATCTTTTGGTGACGTGAATGGATGGTGCATGGCACTTAAACCCGTTTCGGTTTCTTCAAACATCGGGAAATCAATAACCCAAAGTGGTGCCCATTGATTTTCATCAGTTAGTTTAAGATCTTTGCCAATTTTCAAACGTAATGCACCAAGCGCATCACTCACCACTTTTTGACTATCTGCACCGAATAATAAAATATCGCCATTTTTGGCATTAGCACGCTGTAATAATTGCTGCATTTGTTGTGCTGTGAAAAATTTAGCTATTGGACTTTGTACACCATCAAGTCCGGCATCGATATCATTGATTTTAATCCAAGCTAAACCTTTAGCTCCGTATACACTAATAAATTTAGCATAATCATCTAATTGCTTACGGCTTAATTCAGCCCCACCCGGTACACATAATAAAGCAACACGACCTTTTGGATCGTTAGCCGGTTCAGCAAATACTTTAAAATCGATATCTTTAACAACATCAGCGACGTCAACGATTTCTAATGGATTGCGTAAATCGGGTTTATCTGAACCAAAACGACGCATCGCTTCAGCATAAGTCATTACAGGAAATGAACCAAGATCGATCTGTTTAATGTGCATCCACAATTCACGGATCAATTTTTCCATTATTTCACGCACATTTTCAGCACTCATGAATGACGTTTCAACATCAATCTGGGTAAATTCTGGCTGCCGATCCGCACGTAAATCTTCATCACGAAAACATTTAACAATTTGATAATAACGATCAAAACCAGACATCATTAAAATTTGTTTAAATAATTGCGGTGATTGTGGTAAAGCATAAAACTCACCTTTATGAACGCGGCTAGGGACTAAATAGTCGCGCGCACCTTCTGGTGTTGCTTTAGTTAACATTGGCGTTTCAACATCTAAAAAACCGTTTTCATCCATAAAACGACGAACAAAAGCGGTAATTTTGGCTCGAGTTTTAAATCTAGCTGACATCTCGGGACGACGTAAATCAATATAGCGATATTTTAAACGTTGTTCTTCAGTATTATTTTGATTGAAATCTAAGGGTAAAATCTCAGCACGATTAATAATATCCAAATCCGTTGCTAATACCTCAATTTCACCTGTTGCCATATCAGTATTACGCTGCCCTTCTGGTCTCGCTCTCACTTTTCCTTTAATTTGAATACAAAACTCATTACGCAATTCTGCGGCCAAATCAAATGCCGATTTAAAAGCAGGATCAAAAAACACCTGCACAATGCCTTCTCTATCACGCATATCAATAAATATCATCCCACCTAAATCACGGCGTTTATTGACCCACCCACATAACGTGACTTCTTCATTAACATGAGAAACATTTAATTGACCACAATAAATCGAACGCATACAAAATATCCTTTAGCTATAACGCAAAATGCAAAATAGTGTCCATTATAAAACAAATTTTATGCCAATAAAGATGATTCAAATATGTTTTTAGCTCAAAAATAGTAACACATTGATTTATATACATAATTTTTATTAATTTTTTATATATTAGGGTCTATAAAATATTATAGCAGATAGCTAAAGTAGGATAGATAAATAAAATCGGCTATTAAACTTTTGTAAACTATGCTAATTTATTTTAATCTAAAATAAAATAACTTAAATGATGAAAGCGCTTATTTACATTGATTACACTTATGATTTTATTGCTGATGATGGGGCGTTAACTACTGGTAAAAACGGTCAACTGATCGAAAATGAATTAGTTAATTTAATGCGCACATTTATTGAAGCTAATGATTATGTGGTTTTTGCCATTGATGCACATCAAACCAAAGATGATTATCACTCAGAAAATAAACTATTTCCACCGCATAATCTTATCGGTACCGATGGACAAAAATTATTTGGTTCATTACTTTCTTTATATTTAGCTAATCAACACAAACCTACCCATCACTATTTAACTAAAAGATATTATTCCGCTTTTTGTGGTACTGATTTAAATTTACGTTTACGTGAACGTCAAATTACGGAAGTGCATGTAGTTGGTGTTTGCACTGATATTTGTATTTTACATACAGCGGTGGATGCCTATAATTTAGGTTACCAACTTGTCATACATGAACAAGCTGTTGCTAGTTTTGATCCTATCGGTCATCAATGGGCACTAAATCATTTTAAGCATGCCTTAGGAGCAACCATCAATTAAATTAAGATAAGCAATAATTAGTAAAAATAGTTACTTATATTCCTAGGATTTTATCCTTTTTTATTAACAAACATTAGGTACGCATACTATTTTAACTATAATGAGGTGTATTTGAATGAAAGTACTAACGGATTGGAAATTACATTTATTAGCTCTATTGGTTGTTGTAATAACTGAGCTAATAGGCAAACACTCATTTGGCATTATTATTATATTACCAATGATTTTTGCTATGATTTTGGGTGGAGTAATTAGCTTACCAAAATTTCATATTTTAACTGAAAAAAATATGAAGCATGCCAGTACCATTATGACGGTGTCGTTAATGTTATTAACGGCCAGGTTGGGGCTCGATATCGGACCAAACTTGCCTCATATTTTTGAAGCAAAAGGCGCGCTGATATTTCAAGAAGTCGGTCATTTTATTGGAACCATACTTTTTGGATTACCAATAGCTGTCGCCCTAGGCATGGGTAGAGAGGCGATTGGCGCCACTTATTCAGTGGCACGAGAATCAAATATTGCCATTATCGCTGATAAATATGGATTAGATTCCCCTGAAGGGCGAGGTGTCATGGCTATGTATATTTGTGGAACCTTATTTGGTGCTATCTGGATGAGTATTTTAGCCACGTTGATAGGTAATCTTAATATTTTTCATCCTTATGCTTTGGCTATGGGAGCGGGTGTAGGAAGTGGCAGCATGATGGCAGCAGCTACGGGGTCAATTACCACACTCTATCCAGATATGTCAGAAGCTATTGTAGCCTATGCCGCTTCGGCTAATCTTATGTCAAGTATTTTGGGCATTTATATCTATATCTTTTTCTCATTACCATTTGCTGTCAAAATGTATGATGTTTTCACTCATTTATTTAACAAAAAAAATAGTTAAACAGGTGATTATAAATGAAACTATTAGAAACCCTTTTTTTACTTATACTACTTAGCCTTATTATTGTAGCTGGAAATGTTGTTGGTTATCATATTGATATTATTGCATCACTAACAGCAGTATTAATTTTAGTTGCTATTGCCGCCACAGGTTATTTAATAGCTAAGTTGCCTATTTGTAACAAATTACCTACCATTTTCTGGATCTCATTAGTGGCGGTGGTTGTTTCTATCCCCCAATTCCCCTACTCTGCTTGGATTATTGAAACGACGAAAAACATCCAATTTGTAGTCGTATGTACGCCTATTTTAGCTTATGCAGGATTAGCAATTGGTAAAGATTTGGATATGTTCAAAAAAATATCTTGGCGCATTATTCCAGTTGCATTAGCGGTTTGCTCCGGTACGTTTTTATGTGCGACAGTGATTGCTCAACTTACGTTGGATTCAAAAGGTATCATTTAAATATTAAATTAAACTAATTGCCTCTATGCAATACATGGCATTGTTGTTAGTCCTTTATATTACCTATGGATAAATATTTATTAACATTAATCTGATAGGTATATAAAGGAAAATACAATAATAGCCCTATTAAAAAAACGATATAAACAACTTGAATACGTTCGTTATAACTAAAGCTAGTTGCGGCGCAGTTTAAAACCAGATTATGACGCTTATTATATATTATTCTTATCACTAATATTCATAACGGGTGATATAGTGCTACTATTTATTCATATGATTATCGGCAAACATCAGTAGTAAAGCACAACGTTATTAGCTGATATGGCTAATAATTAACCATGAGCATAAAATATAGTAACATTCTCAATGGTTATCTGGCATTTTTGATATCATTATGAATAAAAAAGTAAGGCACACGCTTAAGCTATAAAGGGTAGAAAATTCAAGCCAGTTAGATAAATAATTTTCTAATTAGCCTATTTAATATTAACCGATGTTAAATATTTTAAAACAAATGACAGTCGTAAAATAGGACTATATAAGTGATCAATTAATTAATAAATGGATCAAAATAAATGAGGTAATTCAGGTATATTAATCGCCATATTTTCATCATTTAATTATAACTATTGATAAATGCCCTTAGTGATTTTAATTAAACCCGTAGCAAAAATAGTTTTGATCCATTTTGTAATAGTAATTACAGTACTCGCCGACTCATCCAATATTTGTTTTGCCAATAGCTGTTGTGTAAACTACTTAATACAACGCCTTTTCGACTGGAAGCATGTAGAAATTGATTATCTTTATAATAAATACCTACATGTAAACCTGTGCGTCCACGCCCTGTTTTAAAAAAGACTAAATCGCCAGGTTTTAGGGTTGTCACATTCTTACCTAATTTAGCCAAGTCCGTGGTTAATCTTGGTAGTTTTTTATTAAATTTAGACTGAAAAGTTTCTACAACTAAACCCGAGCAATCAATTCCCTTATGCGTATTTCCACCATATACATATGGTGTACGTTTCCATTGTTGATATTGAGCTAAAATTAATTTTGCCGTCTCTATCTGCAATTGCTCATGTTGATTTAAATAAGATGAAGATGTTGCACTTGTACAACCTGTAAGAAAAATAGCTACAATTAATAAATGTAATCCACTAAATTTTGAATAAAATCCTTTTAAACTAAACTTTAGCCAAAGTAATATATTTACTAACATTAATAAATCCTATACCCTAAAGTGCTTTGATTAAAATACAATCAATTATTGTACAAAATTTATATTGTAAACACTGAAAAGAAGTCGTTAATTTTATTAAAAAATAGTCTAATTAATTGAATATATTTATATTATTTGCATTAATGTTTATTATTATCGCACAATAAACCGTAAAGAAAAAACAACATATAAATATTCATTTTATTTTTTATTACAAAATAATGATTTTCACGTACTAAAGATAGAATCTATCATTATTTAGAGGCGATAAACTTCTTTATTTTAAAAATAGATAATACTATAATGCCATTCAATGAGATTATTTATAATTAAAAAATAGTGAGGTTAGTCTAATTAATGACGAATACGTTTTTTATATTATTTAATCGTGTTATTACAAAACATCTAATTCCGTTAGATAATATATTTTCTAACCTATAATTTAGCCAATGCCTTAATTGCATTGGTTTTTTTATTTATTTTTGACCATCTTTAATTTTTAAACCTTTAAACTTACTGAAAGTAGATATCATTATGAAAAAGACTAAAATTGTTTGTACTATTGGCCCTAAAACTGAATCAAAAGAAATGTTATCTAAAATGTTAGATGCCGGCATGAATGTTATGCGTCTCAATTTTTCTCATGGTGATTACAATGAACATGGGCAGCGTATCCAAAATCTGCGCGAAGTAATGCAAGAAACGGGAAAAAAAGCCGCTATTTTACTTGATACTAAAGGACCTGAAATAAGAACAATTAAACTAGAGGGTGGTAATGATATCTCTTTAGTTGCTGGCCAAACATTTACATTTACAACGGATACGTCTGTTGTAGGTAACAAAGATCGGGTAGCGGTTACCTATTCTGGTTTTGCAATGGATTTAAAGCCTGGTAATCGTGTACTTGTGGACGATGGCTTAATTGCTATGGAAGTCAAAGAGATAAAAGGCAATGAGGTTATTTGTACAGTTCTAAATAATGGTGAGCTAGGTGAAAACAAAGGTATTAATTTACCTGGGGTTTCTATCCAGTTACCCGCTTTAGCAGAAAAAGATAAACAAGATCTTATTTTTGGTTGCCAACAAGGCGTTGATTTTATTGCAGCATCCTTTATCCGTAAACGTTCTGATGTCGATGAAATCCGCGCACATTTGAAGGCAAATGGCGGTGAAAATATTCAAATCATTTCTAAAATAGAAAATCAGGAAGGATTGGATAATTTTGATGAAATTTTGGACGCTTCTGATGGAATTATGGTTGCACGTGGTGACTTAGGTGTAGAAATTCCTGTGGAAGAAGTGATTTTTGCTCAAAAAATGATGATCACAAAATGTAATAAAGTCTCAAAACCAGTTATTACAGCCACTCAGATGCTCGACTCAATGATTAAAAATCCACGCCCTACTCGTGCTGAAGCTGGCGATGTTGCCAATGCTATTTTAGATGGCACAGATGCGGTTATGCTATCAGGTGAGAGTGCCAAAGGAAAATACCCACTAGAGGCAGTAACCGTCATGGCAACTATTTGTAAACGTACTGATACCGTGATCCCAGCCTCATTAGAACTACAAACGATACAAAAAATTGGTATTACCGCTGCGGTAGGTTGTGGCGCGGTTGAGATAGCGGAACGATTAAATGCCAAATTAATTATTGTTGCAACCCGAAGTGGTAAGTCAGCACGCGAAGTACGCCATTATTTTCCAAAAGCGAAAGTGATTGCATTAACCTCTAATCCAAAAACAGTTAATCAATTATTATTAACTAAAGGTGTTGAGCCTTGTTTAATTAATGAAATTCAGTCTACTGATGATTTCTATCATTTAGGTAAGGAGTTTGCCTTAAATAAAGGCTTAGCACAAAAAGGCGATGTTGTCGTTATGGTTTCGGGCGCCCTAGTACCAAGCGGCACAACGAATACGACATCTGTACATCGTTTATAGATTTATCAAGGATAATATCTGTTAAAAACCAGCCTTATGCGCTGGTTTTTTTATTTAAAGTTTGAGTAAAAAGGGTATACTGATATACCAATAATATTGGTAATAAGGTTTACATAACATCATGATCCAAGAACATATTTACTTAAAAAACGAATTGAGTTGGCTAGCATTTAATGAACGAGTGTTGCAAGAAGCCGCTGATAAATCTAATCCTTTAATTGAAAGGGTAAGATTTTTAGGTATCTATGCCAATAATCTTGATGAATTTTATAAGGTTCAGTTTGCTAACTTAAAAAGAACCATGCTGATTGAACAAGAACAGAAAAAAACCGCGAATACCAATCATTTATTACGTCAAGTTTATCAAAAAGTCGTTCAAGCAGAATTACAATTTGACACTTTATATAATGAATTACTGCTGGAAATGGCACGTAATCAGATTTTTCTGGTTAATGAAAGGCAATTAACCAGTTATCAAGAAGAGTGGATTAAACACTATTTTGAAAAAAATTTACGCCAATATATTACCCCGATTTTACTTGATAGTTATAGTGAATTAATTCAATTTTTAAAAGACGATCATAGTTATTTAGCAGTAGAAATCATTAATCATCATTGTATTAAATATGCACTATTAGAAATACCAACAGACAAAGTCTCGCGTTTTGTGTTATTACCCTCTAATGTGTCTACCAAAAATAAATCAATTATTTTATTAGATAATATTCTACGATTTTGCTTACAGGATATCTTTAAAGTCTTTTTTGATAGTAATAGCTTAAATGGGTATTCAATTAAGATCACTCGCGATGCTGAATATGATATCACCTATGAATTAGATGCCAGCATGCTCGATGTAATGTCTTTAGGTTTAAAACAACGTTTAACCGCTGAACCTGTACGTTTCATTTATCAAAAAGATATACCTAAGGCATTGATTGAATTATTAATGCAAAAATTAAAAATTGCCGAACAAGATGCCGTGCCTAGTGGTCGATATCCAAATCTTAAGGACTTAATGCATTTCCCTTGCATTGGGCGCAGTAACTTATTAAATAAAGCGATTCCAAGTTTATTCTATAAGCGCTTTTCCCAACATCGTAATGCGTTTGATACGATACGAGAAAAAGATGTATTACTCTATTATCCTTATTACTCCTTTGAACATGTACTAGAAATTATGCGTCAGGCATCGTTTGATCCTGATGTCACCGCAATACGTATTAATATTTATCGTGTTGCGAAAGATTCTCGAATCATTAATTCAATGATTAACGCCGCTAATAATGGTAAAAAGGTAACGGTTGTCGTTGAGTTACAAGCACGTTTTGATGAAGAAGCCAATTTACATTGGGCGAAACAATTAACCGAATCAGGGGTTAAAGTTATCTTCTCACCACCACGCTTAAAAATTCATGCTAAATTATTTTTAATTGATCGACGAGAAAACGATCAAATTATTCGCTATGCCCATATTGGTTCAGGCAATTTTAATGAAAAAACCGCACGCATTTATACGGATTTTTCACTATTAACCGCTGATAAAGAAATTACCAATGAAGTCAGACGAGTATTTAATTTTATTGAAGAGCCGTATAAACCAGTGACATTTTCACATCTACTGGTTTCACCGCAAAATACCCGAGTTCGCCTTAATCAATTTATTCAACGGGAAATTGAGCATGCTAAAGCGGGCTTACCTGCTGGTATTTATCTAAAATTGAATAATTTAACCGATAAGCAGTTAATTGATCGATTATATCAAGCCTCGTGTGCTGGCGTTAAAATTAGGCTTATTATCCGTGGAATTTGCACTTTAATTCCAAATGTACCTAACATGAGTGACAATATTTATATTACCAGTATTGTTGATAGTTTTTTGGAACATGCTCGAGTCTATATTTTTGAAAATAATGGACAAAAAGAGACTTATATCTCTTCAGCGGACTGGATGCCAAGAAATATTAATAATCGAATTGAAGTGGCCGTTAAAATCTTTTCAGGCGAAGTAAAAAACACCATTTTAGATATTTTTGATATTCAAGCTAGGGATAATGTCAAAGCTCGAATTATTAATAAAGAATTAAATAACCAATATGTTCAACGTAGAAATGGTAAGAAAATTCGTTCACAACTAGCTATTTATGAATACCTGAAACAACTTGAAAATAAAGTCAGCGTACAGAAAAGAGTAACAAATAGTGATACCAATTGATCCAAGACTTAATACTTATTTCAATGAATATGCGGTAATTGACCTAGGTTCAAATACCTTTCATCTGCTTGTTGCTAGAGAAGTGAATCATTCCCTACAAGTTATCTATGAGTTAAAAAAATCGGTACGTTTAGCAGATGGTCTTAGTGCTGAAAATAGATTGAGTGAACAAAGCATTACCCGTGCATTGGCATGCTTGACCTTATTTTCAGAACGAATTAAACAGTTACCTAAGAAAAATGTAAGAATTGTAGCTACTCATGCGTTACGTATTGCCCAAAATAGCGATCATTTTTTACAAGCAGCGTCAGAAATATTACCTTATCCTATTGAAATTATTTCTGGTCAAGAAGAAGCACGTTTAATTTATTTAGGCGTTGCTGCACACTCATTATTAAAAAAAGAAACCAAATTAGTGATTGATATTGGTGGCGGCTCGACCGAAATGGCGGTAGGCGTGGGACTTAATGTGTTGTTAGTCGATAGTCAACCTATGGGTTGCGTCTCTTATACGGAACAGTTTTTTTCTAGTTTGGAAATAAATCAAACTAACTTTAAAAATGCAAAACATACTGCTATACAGCGACTTGAGAAAATTAGCCCACATATAAAATCGCTCTCGTTTCATTATACTATAGGGACATCCAGTACAATTAAAGCCTTTCATAACTTACTTATTGAAATGGGCATAACCGATGGCATTATTACTTATAAACGGCTTGAGCTGTTATACCACTATTTTTTAAGCTGTAAAACGGTGAGTAAAATAAAGAGTAAAGCAATTTCTGATAGTCGTAAATCAGTTATCTTTGGCGGTTTAGCTATTTTAATGGCTTTATTTGAAACCTTAGAAATTCCTCATTTGCACTATTGTCCTCATGCATTACGTAATGGGGTATTATATGAAATGATAAAGCAGTTAAGTATGGATGATATACGTCAACATACGGCATTGACACTATCCACTCAGTACCATATTGATCGTATTCATGCACAGAGAGTCATGGATATGAGCAAACATTTTTATCAGCAATGGCAGCGCCAAGCCAAAACTAAATTCAATCATTCACTTGAATCATTGCTTTATTGGGCCGCATTGTTACACGAAATTGGTTTAAATATCAATCACGCCTCTATCCATAAGCATTCTGCTTATATCCTACGGAATAGTAATCTTCCAGGTTTTAATCAAGAACAACAGCAGTTATTAGTCACATTAGTAAGAAATCATCGTAAATCATTAAAACCAGAAAATATCCCTAATTTTACGCTATTCGACCATCAACATGTCATGATATTGATTAAAATCCTTAGATTGGCGATTTTAATCAATAAACAGAGGCAACAAGACTTACCACCTAACGCTTTCCAAATCAGTTTTTCAAAGCATGATCCGCAGCGTGTTGAGTTAGCTATTGATGCTGACGTTGCGCAAAAAAATCAATTAATTTTACTTGATTTAAGGCAAGAACAGTTATATTGGCAACAATATCAAAATGGGCAATTGAATTTGAAAATAGCAACCGATATGCTGGCGATAAACAAATAAAATCGATGTAGAACACTTAATATAAAAATAGGGTTGATAAAAAAGAATCAATACCTCTAAAAGGTCTTACTACATAAGATGATTTTACGTTCAATAGAGATGAAAAAGTGGGATATTATTCCCACTTTTTGTTTCACATTGATGAACGACGTTTTTGTGATCGCCTTACATCAGCGCGAGTTATTGATTTAGGACGACGCTTTTTATCTACGGTAATTTTCGTTTTTTGTTCTTCTGATAATCCAACTAAAGCACGTAGATAATTTACAGAGGCTAAATCGAGCTCAACCCATCCCCCACGTGGAAGGCGTTTAGGCAGCAGTATATTGCCATAACGAATACGAATAAGGCGACTAACTTGTACACCGATGGCTTCCCAAATACGACGAACTTCTCGATTACGACCTTCCGTTAGTACTACATTAAACCATTGATTAATTCCTTCGCCACCTTGTACTTTTAATGATTTAAATGCAGCAGGTCCATCTTCTAGCTGTACCCCTTTACGTAATTGATACAGTTGTTGATCGGTTACTTCACCAAAAACCCGCACAGAATATTCGCGTTCAATTTGATGCCTTGGGTGCATTAAACGGTTAGCCAAGTCGCCATCAGTGGTAAAAAGGAGTAAACCTGAAGTATTAATGTCTAAACGTCCAATATTAATCCACCGCGAATTTTTTAATTTTGGTAAACGTTCAAAAACGGTTGCCCTACCCTCCGGATCATTTCGGGTACAAATTTCACCTTCTGGTTTATAATAAGCTAAAACACGACATATCTCTTTTTCTTTATTTCTTAATGGGATAACATGCCCATCTATACGAATTTTTGGCTGCATATCCACATTGATACGATCGCCTAATTTGGCAACTTTGCCATCGACGCTTACGCGGCCGGCTTGAATAATGGCTTCTAACTCCCGTCTAGAGCCGTGTCCTAGGTTTGCTAATACCTTTTGTAATTTCTCTGTATTGTCTTGATTCATATATCCTCACGCTACCTTCACAGGTATCAATAATTTTTACATAATAACATTATATTGTTATGATTTTATTCGAAGGGAGAAATGTCGCCACTTCCCTTACGAATAATGACTGGATAGTCTTCGGTTAAATCGATCACAGTCGTTGGTTGCTGCCCAATATGTCCACTATCAATAATCGCCTCCAATTGATGGCCAATAATATCGTCTATTTGTTGTGGATCAGATTGGGCAAATTCATCGCCCGGTAAAATTAAGCTAGTCGTCATTAATGGACTATCGAGCAATGATAATAATTGTAAATTAAGTGGATTATTTGGAATGCGCAAACCAATGGTTTTTCTTTTTTCATTTATTAACCGTCGCGGCACTTCTTTCGACGCCTGTAAAATAAAGACATAACTACCTGGTGTATTATTTTTCACTAACCGAAAAGTACGATTATTTACATAAGCATAATGAGAAATTTGCGACAAATCACGGCACATTAATGTAAGATGATGGTTTTTGTCCAGATTCCTAATTTGCGTTATTCTGGTCACGCCCTGTTTATTATCCAATAAGCAACCTAGCGCATAGCCTGAGTCGGTAGGTAGTGCAATAACTCCACCTTTTTTCAGAATATAAACCACTTGCTCAAGCAACCTAGCTTGAGGATTATCGGCGTGAATATAAAACATCTGGCTCATTAATTTACGTATCCTCTATTCTAATACTGTCTCTTTCATACGACCAATTATACCAAATAGGCGTAACATTCTCAGTTAAAGGCTCAACTTTTCCTAAATCGACATATTGGCCAATAGAATGGAAATCGGATCCCTGAGAAGCTAGAAATTCATATTGCAGTGCATATTTCGCCAGCATATATAATTCATCCCGAGATTGACGACTTTGTGATACTTCAATCGCATCACCGCCAATTTGTTTGAATTCGTCTAACAACTTTCTTAGTTTAGTTGCAGTGAGATCATAACGTGTTGGATGAGCTAAGACGGCCACCCCACCAGCAGCATGAATCGCTTCTACTGCCTCTGTAATTGAACACCAGCGAGGCGAGATATAAGCAGGTTTGCCTTTACCTAGATAACGTTTAAAAGCTTTATTGATATCTTTGACTATGCCTAGATCAACCAAATAACGGGCAAAATGAGCTCGAGAAACAATTTCGCCTTGTGCGTATTGCTCCGCTTTTTGGTAACTATCCACAATACCTAATCCCGCTAACTTAGCGGCTATTTCTTGGGCTCTTTCTCGTCGATATTCTGTCTGTTTTCGTAATAATTGTTGTAAATGATCATGATTAGGATCAATGTTGAGTCCCACAATGTGAATACCTTGATTTTTCCAAACCGTCGAAATTTCAACTCCATTAATTAAGATTAATGGGAGTTTATCTTGTGAAATAGTGTTTCTCGCTTCTTCAAGCCCCGCAGTACTATCATGATCAGTAATGGCTAAAACATCAACGCAATTATCCACTGCTCTCTTTACGAGTTCGGCAGGCGATAACATACCATCTGATGCCGTAGTATGGCTATGCAGATCATAACGGCGCGTACTTAATTCCATATATACTCTTAAAATTTAATTACTAATTATGCTTATGTTTTTATTTTTGAACGTGTAATATAACACATATTTTTTATTATCAATAATAGGTACCCTATGAATAACAAACTTGCGCAAGCACAAACTCAAACTGCAGCGGTAATCGACGAATTATTAGCTGATGGTAGCAACCCTGATGCTCTTTATTTAATTGAACACCATATCTCATCATCTAGCTTTGATATTTTAGAAAAGGTCGCTATCGATGCATTTAAATTGGGTTATGAGGCAACGGATCCCGAAGAGTTTCTCGATCAGGATGATCAGACCATATATTGCTTTGATATTGTATCCGAAATCCCTTTAAATGCTGAAGTTATCAACGCCCAAATTGCCCAATTAATCGCGTTAACCGAACAATATCAAGTAAATTATGATGGCTGGGGCACGTATTTTGAAGGCGATGAAGAGGAGTATGATGAGGAGGAGCAATATACCAATAACACCATCCACTAACTAATCAATAAAATTTCTCCATTCATTTAGTGCTGTTACCGACTAAAATATAATTGACATTTTTTATTAGCATAGGCTTTTTTCTAAAATAGGTGACAACGTCACCTATTGTTAAGCATTAAAATGATATAAGGGTAAAATTATTGACTTGTATCTAATTGAGCAAATTGTTTCACTATATCATCGATGGCTTTCATCTGCTTTAAGAAAGGCTCCAATTTATCTAACGGTAATGCTGATGGCCCATCGCATTTAGCATGAGTTGGATCAGGATGCGCTTCTAAAAATAGACCTGCAATACCAACAGCAATACCTGCTCTCGCTAATTCAGAAACTTGAGCTCGTCGACCACTTGAGGCGGCCCCCATAGGATCACGACATTGTAGAGAATGGGTAACATCAAAGATAACTGGCGCCCCATGACTCACTTGTTTCATGATATTAAAGCCGAGCATATCAACGACTAAGTTATCATAGCCAAAGCAGCTACCGCGTTCACATAATATGACTTGATCATTTCCAGCTTCTGCAAACTTCTCAACCATGTTACCCATTTGACTTGGGCTGACAAACTGAGGTTTTTTAATATTAATTACCGCGCCTGTTTTCGCCATAGCAACCACTAAATCAGTTTGACGAGCAAGGAAAGCGGGAAGTTGAATGACATCTACCACTTCCGCAACGGGCATAGCTTGTTGTTCAGTATGAACATCCGTAATAAGTTTAACCCCAAAAGTTTGTTTTAGCTCTTGGAAAATTTTTAGTCCTTCTTCCAGACCTGGACCTCGATAAGAGTGTATCGATGAGCGATTAGCTTTATCAAAAGATGCTTTAAATACATAAGGGATAGCTAATTTGTCGGTGACATTAACGTAATGCTCGCAAATACGCATTGCTAAATCACGTGATTCAAGGACATTCATACCTGCAAATAATACAAAAGGTAAATTATTGGCAACACGAATATCGCCTATATTAACAATCTTTTGTTTCATCGTTCTTACCGCCTTTTAATTAATTTATCGGTGAAAAAATTTATCGATTATATTAAATCTATTTATGTTACTTAAGGTGTAAACCAGCGACCTAACGTGACACGCTGATTACCACTGTAATCAGTATATGTTTCAACGAGTTGAAAACCTTGTTGCTTAAATATCGTTTGCACTGCTTCGCCTTGTTGCCAGCCATGTTCAATTAATAACCAACCATATTGATTTAAATACAAGGTTGACTGCTGGACAATATGTTTGATATCGGATAGTCCGTTATCATCGGCGACTAAGGCTGTTAATGGTTCAAAACGCACATCTCCCATTGATAAATGAGGATCATTAGCATCAATATAAGGCGGATTACTGACAATCATGGTAAATTTACGATTTTTAACGGGTTTAAACCAATTTCCTTGGAAGAAATAGATATTCTCTACCTCAATATTTTCCGCATTGGTCTGTGCTAATTTAACCGCCTCAAGATTAACATCAACAGCCGTGATGAGACAATCTGGCCGCTCGGTTGCCAATGCAATGGCTATCGCCCCTGTACCTGTGCCTAAATCCAAAATTTCACATGCATGGTGAGGCAAATGCTCTAAGGCTAACTCCACTAATTTCTCGGTGTCAGGTCTTGGAATTAATGTAGACGTATTAACATTAAAAGGTAATGACCAAAATTCTTTAACACCAGTGATATAGGCAATAGGTTCACCGTTTTTACGACGTATTAAACAATCATCAAGCTGTCTCAGTTGCTGCTCATCAAGGTTTGTTTCACTAAATGCCATTAAAAAAGTACGGGTTTTATTGGTGATAAAACCCAAAATTATTTCAGCATCGCGTTTAGGGCTATCACTACCTTTTAGTTGAGCGGTTGCTTTTTTAAGCCACTCTAAGTAGGTCATTCGTCTTGATCCGATAACGCAGCCAGTTGATCGGCTTGATATTCTTGAATGATAGGATCAATTAACATTTCTAATTTACCTTGCATCACTTCATCTAAACGATAAATCGTTAAATTAATACGATGATCGGTCACGCGTCCTTGAGGATAATTGTAGGTCCTTATGCGATCTGAACGGTCCCCTGACCCTAATAAATTACGACGAGTAGAAGCCTCTTCTTGTTGCCGTTTCTGAATTTCCGCATCTTGAATACGTGCGGCTAGTACTGACATTGCTTTTGCTTTATTTTTATGTTGTGAACGTTCATCCTGACACTCTACAACAATGCCTGTCGGTATATGCGTAATACGAATGGCCGAATCAGTGGTATTAACATGCTGCCCACCAGCACCCGATGAACGGAAAGTATCAATACGTAAATCTGATGGATTAATATCAGGTAATTCCGCTTCTGGGATTTCAGGTAAGACAGCAACCGTACACGCTGATGTATGAATGCGACCTTGTGACTCGGTTTCAGGTACACGTTGTACACGATGACCACCCGATTCAAATTTCATATGACCGTAAGCACCGTCACCAGAAACCAGCAAAATGATCTCTTTATAACCGCCGTGTTCGCCCTCACTGGCACTCATGACTTCAATACGCCAACGTTTACTTTCAGCGTAACGGGTATACATACGAAATAAATCACCAGCAAAAATTGCGGCTTCATCGCCCCCTGTACCGGCACGAACTTCGACAAAACAGTTACGATCATCATTAGGATCTTTTGGTAGAAGAAGTAATTGCAATTGATTGGCCAGATCTAGCTCTCGAACTTTAGCTTGCTGCAATTCTTCTTGCGCCATTTCAGCCATTTCAGGATCGTCAAGCATCATTTCTGCGGTTTCAATATCTTCTTGTGTTTGTTTCCAGTCACTAAAGCAGTTCACAACATCCGTTAACTGAGCATATTCTTTGGATAACGTGCGAAATCGTTCCTGATCAGAAATAACACTAGGTTCAGATAACAACGCTTGAACTTCTTCATAATGTTCTTGTAATGTTTCTAATTTTGCAATAATAGATGGTTTCATGTGGTATTTGCCTAATTTGTAACTTATTCATTAAATTGCTAACTTAGATTAAATTAGCTACAATTCTTTAAGATCTAAGCTTTGACTCAGTATAGTTAAATAATCATGTTTAGCAGCATGAAGTAGCGATTGAGTTGGTGCATGAATTAAACGATTGGTTAGACGATGGGTCAATAAGGCAATAACGTTATTGACATCAGCGCCATTTTCAATCGCTTTAATGGCTTTTGTTTCCAATTCCGATTTAATGTTCATCGCCTGATGTCGATAAGTTTTAATCAACTGACTTGCTAATCGGGTTTGCAACCATTGTATAAAAAGAGCTGACTCTTCATCAATAATGTAATCAGCTTCTTTGGCGGCTATCACGCGCTGTTCAAGATTCTGATTAACCATATGTTGTAGATCATCAACACAATAAACCGCAACATGATTCAGATCAGCCACTTCAGCTTCAATATCGCGAGGTACCGCCAAATCAATAAACAACATCGGTTTATCATGACGCCGTTTTAAGCTTCTTTCAACTAACCCTTTGCCAATAATAGGTAAGGGGCTAGCTGTAGAACTGATAACAATATCAACCTCTTTTAAACGCACTGCAATTTCCGATAAAGAAATAATTTCAGCATGTTGATATTTGGCTAATTTCAATGCCTTCTCGCGAGTACGATTGGCAATAATGACTTTATCAAAATGATGGGATTTTAAATAACGAGAAATAAGTTCGATGGTCTCACCAGCCCCAATCAATAACACGGTTAATGTGTTGGATTGCTGGAATAACTCTCTAGCCACTAGACAGGCAGCATAGGCCACTGATGCTGTATTTGCGCCTATTTGGGTTTCAGTTCTAACACGCTTGGCTACATGAAATACACGTTGAAACAATTTATCTAAAGATAATGAGACCGTACTATGAGCACGAGCAACATTAAATGCTTGTTTCACCTGCCCTAGAATTTGCGGCTCTCCAATAATTAATGAATCAATACCACAAGCGACTCGCATTAAATGGCTTACCGCTTGTTGATTTTGATAACAATAAAAAGCTGGTTTTAAATCCGTTAATTCAATTTGATGAAATTGACAGAGCCATTGCTCAATAGATGTCTTTATGTACTCAATATCAGAACCATGCTCAAAACTGATGTATAATTCGGTACGATTACAGGTGGATACAATGACACATCCATCAATAAATGGATGTTGATGCAGGCTGTATAGTGCAACGCCTAATTTTTCCCCTGAAAAAGCAATTTTTTCACGTAACGCAACCTGAGCAGTTTTATGATTTACACCTAAAATAGCTATGGACATAAAGATTTAAATGAACCTAATATAAAGATTAATATCTCTGTTTTAATTTTGCACGCTGGTAAGCGTAACGTAAAATACGTCGTATCAATACTATTAATAATGACAAATTTAAAGACATCTCGAATTTACACTTTATAAGTATAGCATATTTTCATATCTATTTATCAATGCTAAATATTTAGGGTATAATTTATAGACAACATTTAACGTTAATGAGTCATCAATGATATTACATCAACATATTAATTGGATCCGAACCCTATTATGCTCCGCCGTAGTTATAACCTTATCTGCCTGTACCCATTCTCAGCTTGATCCTAATGGTGCCACAACCCAAGTAAATCAGACCACGAGTAATAAGCCCAATCCAGAAACATTATGGGCACAACATCAAACCGAATTAAGAAAAATTTCAAGTTATAAAGTAAATGGTAGTATTGCCTATCTATCTAATAAAAAAAAGCAATATGCCCGTTTTAATTTGAATCAAGCCTCCCCTATTCAGTATCAATTAAAATTAGCTACACCTTTAGGTGCGACAGTAATGACACTTACCGTCAAACCGAATTTTGTTGAGTTAATAGATCAAAAAGGGAAAAAATATCAAGGTATGAATGTTGAGAAATTATTGTTTGATTTAACACAAATGAGAGTTCCTCTCTCTTCATTACATAATATACTGATTGGTTTATCTGATAAATCCGATATTGATACTATTGATAATCAGGGTCGCTTAGTTTCAACCAATATTGAACAAGACAATATTCTTTGGACAGTATCTATTCTTGATTATGTCACAAAAGATAATCTTACTTTACCATCACAAATAGTATTAAAATATAATAATGATGTCATTAAACTTAAGATAAATCAGTGGACTTTATAATGAAACAGTGGTTATCACCAGCAAAATTAAATTTGTTCCTTTATATCACAGGCCGCAGACCTGAAGATAATTACCATAACTTACAAACACTTTTCCAGTTACTAGATTATGGCGATACGCTTAATTTTATTTTACGTGATGATAATCAGATTAAGCTGGTAACGCCGATGACTAACGTGCCAGAAGAAAAAAATCTAATCATTATAGCGGCCAAACTTTTACAATCAGTCGCCCAATCACAGAAAAAATATATTACGACACCACTAGGCGTCGAAATAAGTATTGATAAAAAACTGCCTATGGGAGGTGGACTAGGCGGTGCCTCCTCCAATGCAGCAACGGTACTGATAGCATTAAATCAACTCTGGCAACTTCATTTATCCACACCACAATTAATGCATATCGGACGAACGTTAGGTGCTGATGTGCCTGTATTTATTTTTGGGTATACTGCATTTGCTGAAGGAATTGGCGATATATTACAGAAAGTAGAAAGACCTGAAAAATGGTTTTTAGTCGCACATCCACAGATTGAAGTTTCTACAGCCAAAATATTTAATCATCCTGATCTTTATCGTAGTAGCCCAATAAAAACATTACAACAACGCTTAACAGCGCCTTTCTCAAATGATATTGAACCTTTAGTTAGAAAATTATATCCGCAAATTGATGAACTGATCCAGTTAATATCGTCGTATTCAGCTGCCCGTCTTACGGGAACTGGTGCATGTATTTTTGCTGAGTTCGATAACCAGCAAACCGCTATAAATGTGCAAAGACAACTACCTATCGCAATCAAAAGCTTTGTCGCTAAAGGTATAAATCAATCACCTATTTAACGATTAACCTTGGAAATTAAGCCTAAATTGATATTAACCAACATATGATATGGATAATTACATTAGTGTGCGATCTTTAATTTCATTAGAAAACATCATCATATCTGCATAAATGGAAAAATAGAAAGACATAAATTCATTATTATTATTTTTTTGTACTGAGATAAATTCAACTAATTTATATTTAATTAAAATGGAAAAGAAATAAAAAAAGTGATAATTATTCCAACGATCATGTTTTAACATTAAGAAAGAAGGCTTTGATGAATAGTAATCATGATTATAAGCAAATTTTAAATAATTATTATCATATTTAACGATAAAATAAACGTCATTCAAATTCTTATCGATGATAACACGATGCACCACTAATTCCGTACCGTGACGAATTTTTTGTTTAATCCCATATTTATCATTTAAATAGATGTAACCTACAGGTGCTTTAACGTAAATTGATTTATTGATAAGTGGCTCTAAACTATTTTTAATATTGTTTAGACGCATTTGATTATTGATAAAATAGATACCTTGTTTTTCAATTTGTTGCCGCTGCAATGGTTCATTCCTTTTAACCGCAATATAAGCAGGCTGGCAATTATCAAGGATCGCTTTTCTAAATGTCTCATAACGTCTACGGATAATAGTGTTGGTTAAACGTCCATGATGACTAATATTATTTTGATACGATAATTTTGAGCTATTAGCACTAGGTTGCAAAAATAAATTCAGGTAAGCATGCGACTTGACCTCCGCATGTTGATCGTCAGTAAAACCAAACTCATCACCTAATAATTTATTATAATAACAAGTTTCATTGTTTATTTTAGATAGATCATATTCTGATGCATGAGATAGTTGATTAGGCATATCTCCTACTAACATAATTGATGAAATCATCAACCATACTACTCTTCTCATAAACACCTCTTATGTATATTTTAGCACAATTACTGTTAAAATAATGTAAAGGAAATTATATAACTTAATGAGTTGTCAATAATAAATTTATGAAAATTATTCACTAATAATGTTATATCTATTCATAAAATGAATAAATAGTATATAAGATAATCATAATATTGATTAAAAAGAAATTCTTTTAATTATCTCATAGATTTCTAGTACATTTATCTAAAATAAATCCAACCCCAAATGAATTATTTTTTAAAATAATCTAAGCATTATAACTCTTTTTTATTATCTTAGTAAAAAGGATTAATATATTGTTAAGAAATCGAAAACAAAAAATTAGTTTGAAAAAACGATATAATGAGGTGAAAAACGCGTAATACGATACATATAATTAGCTTATCTAGCGACTGAATCGGCTAATCTTACAAAGATCCAATTATAATAAAAACATTATTTTTAGTTTTTAAAGCTATCTAATAAGTACCAATATATCTAAATTTATCAACATGAGGAGTTCAAAGATGGAAAATTATTACTGATTGAGAAATTAATATCACTAATTTTAGAGTTGCTTTAATAGCAAGTTTTATTTTAACCATTACGATTATCTGAAAAATTTTAAAGTAATTTAATCTTATCAAAATAAATATTAATTGATTAATCCATATCTTCACTGATGATGGGATTAGTAGGTCATATTAAATGATAAAACATCATTTGTTATATGGATACTATTATTAAAAAAGCGCCAGTAATCCCCACCTTCACCCTTGCTATTTATCGGTGATTACCATAATACAGGTTAGATTGCTACTTTTAATAAGCAGATTTTATTCATGCCCATAACAGGGCAAATATCGATTATTATTGAGGTTGTTTTTAGCTTTGGCAAAACAAAAATCACAACATAGATCATAACACTTTTTCATACTTATACTGAGACGTGGTATTTCTAAAAGATGTCAACAAGAGTTAATGTTTATTATTGGTCTGATTTTATCATTGCTTAGATTGGACTCAAGTAGACTTATTGGAAATAAATATATTTATTTCCAATTTTAAAGTATTAATTTTTGGAAAAAGTCCTTTTAAACTAAAAAGTTTTTACTTTTTTCGTCACAGTCCCGCTCCATTATAACAACATAAGCTTCTCTTTTCCAAAAGAGATATAGTCGACGCATATCTCTTTCCATTGTCACCACTCGCCACCCCTCTCTTGCATATCTATTTAAAATCTGTGAAAATTTAAACTCATTAATATTAGCTGCACCAAAAATCAATGAAGATAATGCGTCTTCTTGAACAATGACTACCTTGTATTCTTTCATAATAGTACCTTATACTTGCTCTTTAAATTAACAACACTTTAATTATAAATAACTTTAAAATAGTCTGAAATTATATACATATTAGGTTTTATTTTCTAACACATCACAAATTTCTTCTTGAAAAATATATTGATATATTTTGTATGTCAACTTTTTCAACAACTATATAACAAACTATACAAACGCATACCCATATAAATTTTTTATTATTGTTTAATTACTATAGTGGTTATTATATCTCAACTAATTTTTACTCCTGTAAAATAGCAGATTAAAATATATTTATTTAAAAACTTTTGTTGTAGCAATAATGGAAAGGATAACTTTATTGAGAAAAGTTCTTAGTTTTGTATCACTTAAAGACATAATAATATTTTGTACACAAGTTAAAATGTAGTTATGTACTCATCATGTACAAAATTGCAAGCGAACAAAGTAAAACAATTACAAAAAAACTAAGATAAACTAAAACAAAATAAGTTAAAAACCTCTTTATTGAAAATGGTTTACGCTAACAAATGGAAACAAACATAAACAATGACAAACGCAAATTTACAACCAACATTTTACTTTCATGATTATGAAACATTTGGCATCAATCCTGCTTATGATAAGCCTTCCCAATTTGCTGGTATAAGAACCGATAGCGAATTTAATATTATAGATAAACCGCTAGTCATGTATTGCCGTCCTCCTAATGATTATCTACCCGATCCCATTGCCACATTAATTACGGGTATTACGCCACAACGAGCAATAAAAGAAGGGATTTGTGAGGCTGAATTTGCTAAGCAAATTGCACAGCAGTTTAATTTACCAAATACCTGTATCCTAGGCTATAACAATATTCGTTTTGATGATGAGGTCACCCGTAATATTTTTTATCGAAATTTCTATGACCCTTATGCCTATAGTTGGTGTAATGGTAATTCTAGATGGGATTTACTCGATGTAGTAAGAGCCTGTTACGCATTAAGACCTGAGGGGATTAATTGGCCATTAAATGAAAATGAATGTCCTAGCTTCCGTCTTGAGCACTTAACCAAAGCCAATAATATTGAACATCAACATGCTCATGACGCTATGTCAGATGTTTATGCGACAATCGCTATTGCCAAACTAATTAAAACTCAGCAACCTAAACTTTTTGACTATCTTTTTTCGTTAAGGAATAAAAATCAAGTCGCTCAGCTATTTGATATTGTACAAATGACACCTTTAGTCCACGTATCAGGTATGTTAGGTGCTTATCGAGGTAATACCAGTTGGATAGCACCTATTATTTGGCATCCTCTACAATCAAATGCCATCGTGGTTTGTGATTTAATGGGGGATGTTAATCTTTTATTAGATTATGATATAACTGAATTAAAACAACGGTTATATACTAAAAATGAAGATTTAGCACCTGAAGAAACACGGATACCATTAAAATTAATCCATATAAATAAATGCCCTGTTGTGGCACCAGCAAAAACACTACTACCTGAAAACGCGAAACGCTTACACATAGATCGTGATCAATGTTTAAATAATCTTAATTTACTTCGCAACCATCAAAAATTAATTCAAGATAAAATTACCTTATTATTTTCTATACCAGATACGTATCCCGAGATAAAGGATGTGGATGGCAAACTATATCAAGGTTTCCTAAATTCTTATGATAAATCTATTTGTGAAACGATTAGATCTACAATGCCTGAACAACTGGCAGCACTTAATCCTACTTTTGACGATCCACGGATGAAAACCATATTTTTTCGATATAAAGCACGTAATTATCTAGAACAATTAAGTCAATCAGAGCAAGTACAATGGCAATTGCATCGAGAAGATAAATTAAATCAACATGTCATACAAGATTATCTACTAAAACTTGAACAACAGGCAACAATCCATCAACAATCACCTGATAAGCTTAAGTTGATTAAGGATCTTTATGATTATTGTATATATTTATTACAGTAATAGGTGACAATGTCACATAATTAAAATCATTATTAATAATTTAACCTCGCACTGCTATTTTATCGACAACAAATATGGCTAACTAGTATTAATGAACAATAGAAAAATTAAGACTTCCTTGTCCTGTTTACCTGAGGACATAATAATACTATTTTTAAAATAGCTAAACGTATTAGATAAAATAAGCAACTTTATAACTATATGATTTATTTGATAATTATAAATGTTAGCGTATTATTTTATAATGGCGTATGATAGGTATTTTAAAAAGGAAATTTGACATTTCTATTATGAAAAAATTTTTATCAGCTCAACAACATCGACAAAATCGTATATATACATTATGTTCTAGCTTGTTTGGTTATTTACGCGCCTTTCTGATTATATTGTCCTGTTTACAAATAGGTAATTTGCTATCGTCATTATTACCTATAATGATTCCTGGCAGTATTATCGGTCTACTATTACTTTTCTTTTTACTTGTTTTCCAGCTCATACCTAGCCAATGGGTGGAAGGTGGTTGTAAATTATTTATGCGCTATATGACGTTGCTGTTTATTCCTGCTGGAATGGGGATCATGGATAATTACAGTTTATTATTAAACAACTTCTTACCAATTATTATCGGATGTTTAATCAGTACTGTTCTTATTCTATTATTAGTAGGATACTTAACTCAGTATCTGCATACACGTTAATATAAGGAAAATGTAATTATGTTATGGATGCTAGCATTAACGTTATTGGTTTTTTTCTTAGCAAAAAAATTAGCACAGTTAGTTAAAACACCTCTGTGTAATCCATTATTAGTTTCTGTCTTAATTTTAATACCTATTATGTTATTAACCAAAGTAACCTATAGTCAATATGCAGCAAATGTGAAAATCCTTAATGATCTTTTGTCTTATTCAGTCGTTGCGCTAGCCTATCCACTTTATGAGTTACTACCACAAATTAAAGAACGCTGGCGTTCAATTATGTTTATAACCGCTATTGCGTCTATTTCCGCTATGATTACTGGTGTCTGTATTGCATTTTGGCTTGGTGCTAGTCCTGAAATTGCAGCCAGTATCTTACCGAAATCGGTCACAACGCCAATTGCGGTGACCATATCCGCAGCCGAATCAGGTATACCCTCTATTGCTGCATTTTGTGTGATTTTTGTCGGCATATCAGGTGCACTATTTGGACACTTAATTCTTAATCTATTTAAGGTCAAATTGCCCGCAGCTCGAGGGTTAGCTATTGGTGCCGTATCCCATGCTGTTGGTACAGCGCGTTGTATTGAGGTAGATTACCAAGAAGGTGCTTATAGTACCTTAGCATTAGTTCTTTGCGGTATTTTCACTTCCATAACGGCACCTTTTTTATTTCCAATAATGTTATTTATTTACCAATATTTCTAATTATCTATACGAGTACATCATGAATATAAAAAAGATAATTAAACACTTATATTATTTAATCATTGCTAGCTGTCTATTAATTATCACTCTTGATTGTTGGATAATCTATAAGACAGTCCCTTACATATATAACAACATTGATGATCTACCCGTTAGACCTATCGGCGTTGTACTAGGAACATCTAAATATGTTCGTGGAGGCGGTTACAACGAATTTTATAGGCAACGTATTTTGGGAGCAACAGAGCTTTATTTTGCCAATAAAGTCAATTATCTCCTATTAAGTGGTGATAATTCGACAATGAACTACAATGAACCCAAAACAATGCGTAAAGATCTCTTAAAGGCCGATATACCTGCTTCTGCTATATTTTTAGATTATGCAGGCTTTCGGACCTTGGATTCAATTGTACGTGCTAATCGTGTGTTTAATGCGCAAAACTTTACCATTATTACCCAGCAATTTCACTGTGAAAGAGCAATTTTTATTGCTCAATATCAAGGGATTTTAGCGCAATGTTATGCCGTCCCCTCCCCTAAAAAAATGAAATTAATAAAAATACGCGAATTATTTGCTCGATTAAGTGCTTTTATTGATTTATACATTTTACATAAGGGACCAAAGTTTTTAGGACCAACATTACCCATCATTCAAGACGATGATAAAGCTAACGATAATCCGTCATCAACAATTGAAGGCTTATCCTAATATTGGTAAAGATTTAAACTAAACTATTATTGCATTTTTATGCAATAAAATGTAATATTTAATCAAAATCTTGTTTAAAAATTGAGACAGAATGAATATAGCATTAAATAATATTGACTGCTTTTACGGGAAACACCAAGCATTATGTGATGTAAGTTTGTGCTATCCTTTAGGCGAAACTATTGTGCTTCTAGGACCTAGTGGTGCCGGTAAAAGCTCATTATTAAAAGTATTTAATTTACTTGAAAAACCAGTTTCAGGTTCAATGAAAATAGCAGATATTTTTTGCGATTTTTCTAAACCGATTAAAGATGACATCGTGCATTTATTAAGAAAAGATGTTGGCATGGTTTTTCAAAATTATAATCTTTGGCCCCATTTAACTGTCATGGAAAATCTGATTGAAGCGCCATGCCAAGTGTTAGGGATGAATAAAAAAGACGCTATTGAGAAAGCGATGAGTTTGCTAACACGTTTACAACTATCCACATTTAGTCAACGTTATCCTTTACATTTATCAGGTGGACAACAACAGCGTGTTGCCATCGCGCGCGCATTAATGATGGAGCCTAAAATATTACTATTTGATGAACCAACTGCAGCACTCGATCCAGAAAGCACGTCTCAAGTAGCAGAGATTATCAATGAGTTGGCTGACGGTGGTATTACTCAAATTATCGTAACTCATGAGGTCGATTTTGCTAAAAAAGTGGCTAGTCAAATCATCTATATGGAAAATGGACAGATCATTGAGCAAGGTGATGCTACGTGTCTAATATCTCCCAAAACAGAAAATTTAAAGGCTTACTTATCACATTAAGGTGACAAAATGAGAACGTGTTTATTAATTTTAGCCCTTAGTAGCTTATGTTTCTCGGCCTTCGCTCAACATATTACTTTTGGTACAGAGGCAACTTATGCACCTTTTGAATATTATGATAAAGATAATCAATTAGTTGGTTTTGATATTGATATTGCCAAGAAAATCTGTGAAATAAAACAACTCAATTGTAAATTTACTAATCAATCTTTTGATAGCTTAATTCCAAGTTTAAAAACGCGCCGTATTGATGCAGCGATATCTGGTATTGATATCACGCCAGAACGCAAAGAACAAGTTATGTTTAGCCAACCTTATTACCTTAATTCGGCGGCATTTCTAACGCAGAAACAGGCATTATCAACCATACAAGCGCTTAAAGGGAAACGAGTTGGTATTCAAAATGGCACCACATATCAAAAATATCTCTTAGAACAATTTCCACAAATAAAATTAGTCAACTATGTAACTTATCAATATGCCATTCTAGATCTGAAAAGTAAACGTATTGATGCGATATTCAGTGATAGAGCTTTAGCTGATGAATGGATTAAAAGTGATAGCAACTTAGCTATATTAGGCAATAATATTGTTGATCCTGACTATTTTGGCTCTGGTTTAGGAATTGCAGTACATAAAGGAAATGATCAGCTAGTTGAAATTTTTAATCAGGCTTTAGAACAGATGAAAATAGATGGTAGCTATCAACAAATTTATGATAAATGGTTTACTAATCCATAATGAATAGTTAATCAAAACAGATACGTAATGATAAACACTTTTGGATGTGTTTGTCTTTTTCTAACTACTTAAGAGAAGATTAATTTATGTCACAATGGTTTTTAGATAGCAGCTTTACTTTGCTACTTAAAGCTTCGGGAGTCACTTTATATTTAGCGCTAAGTTCTTTACTATTAGGACTACTATTGGCGCTGGTATTTGCTGTATTAGAAGCAAATAGTTTTAGATGGGTTGCAAAAACGACCACATTATTGGTTATGATTATTCGAGGATTACCTGAAATTCTCGTTGTGATTGCTATTTATAATGGCATTCCTATGATTTTAAATGCTATTGCTGATGGATTTACAATGCATTTATTCATTACTGATATTACGATCCAACATAATATTGAAAATTTTGATATCAGCCCAATTATTTGCGGCATTATTGCTTTATCTTTATTGTATGCTTCTTACGCCTCGCAAACACTACGTGGCGCATTTAAAGCCATTTCTCCTGGACAGCGCCAAGCCGCTCAAGTATTAGGATTAAGTAAAGCAAGGATATTATGGCGTATTGAACTTCCGCAATTATGGCGACATGCCTTACCTGGTTTAGGCAATCAATGGTTAGTATTACTTAAAGATACCGCCTTGGTGTCGCTTATTACCGTCAATGACATTATGATGCAAACACTTAGCATTATTTCTTATACTAAACAACCTTTCAGTGGATACTTAATGGCCGCAAGCTTATATTTACTTATCTCAGTAATTAGCCAATGGTTCTTAAAAAAATTAGAAAAAAAATCACTCTATTTTGAACAAGGAGCCTCCTATGCTAGATAAGCTTTTGAACTACACCTCAATATTAATAAAAGGTTTACCTACAACGATATCCTTAAGCGTGGCCGCGATTATTGCTGCTTGTCTATTATCTATAGTGTTAACTATTTTATTAAATAGCCAACATAAATTATTAATAGCTAGTATAAAATTCTATATTCTAATTTTTACTGGTACACCATTGCTAGTGCAAATTATTATTATTTATTATGGACCAACACAATTTCCCGCCATTCGCGAAAATTGGCCGCTGGTATGGTCACTGATTTCACACCCTTGGATGTGTGCATTTATCGCTTTAACATTAAATAGTGCTGCTTACACAACGCAAATATTTTATGGCGCATTAAAAGCAATACCACAAGGTCAATGGCAAGCTTGCGCTGTCCTAGGAATGAATAAAAGTCAAACATTAAAGATTATTATGCCTTACGCTTTCAAAAGGGCAATCTCCTCCTATTCGAACGAAATTATTTTTGTTGTTAAAGGAACCGCTTTAGTATCAACCATTACATTAATGGACTTGATGGGGTATAATCAATTCTTAAATGGACGTTATTATGAGTTCTCAATATTTATGATAACAGGGGGAATATACCTCTTGATAAATGGCTTACTTAGTGCCATGATGAGAAGCGTAGAGAAAAAAGCCTTGGCTTTTGAGACCCCCTAAATACAAGGAGTTTTTTAAGGGTTAATATGCAAACGGTTCCTTTTGATGCAAAAACCTTTCTGGCGCATGTACCCCACAATGCTGGGGTTTATCAGATGTTTAGTACTGATGGTACAATTATTTACGTAGGAAAAGCCAAAGATCTCAATAAACGTCTAAAGAGTTATTTTAATAGTAGTAAGAAATCATTAAAAACTGATACCTTAGTCAGTCATATTCACCATATTGAATATACAATTACGCATACTGAAATTGAAGCATTATTACTAGAACAAACTTACATTAAAAAACATCAACCACGGTATAATGTTTTACTTAAAGACGATAAAAGTTATCCATTCATCAAATTAAGTAAAGAACTTCACCCTCGTATTGCTATATTTAGGGGAACCATCAACAAAAAAAATGATGAATTCTTTGGTCCTTATCCCAATTCGTTTGCGGTTAAAAATATTTTACTCTTGTTACAGAAAACCTTCCCAATACGTCAATGCGAAGATGTTATTTATCGAAATAGAACGCGCCCCTGTTTACAGTATCAAATTAAACGTTGTTTAGGTCCTTGTGTAAAAGGATTAATTAGTGATGATGATTATGCTGAACAAGTTAACTATGTAAGACTCTTTTTACAAGGTCACAGTGAAAAAATTATTGCTAAACTATCTATCGATATGCAACAAGCAAGTGATACGCTTAATTTTGAAAAAGCAGCGCAATTACGTGATCAACTCCAGGCCATTAAACAGATTTCCGAAAAACAAATTATTGCCAATAACAATAGCGATAATATGGATGTAATTGGATTTCACTATGAAGCAGGCATTGCTGGTATTTATGTTCTATTCATCCGTAATGGTACGACGTTTGGTCACCGTTCATACTTCCCTAAAATACCATCACATACAGAACTTGACGAAGTGATCGAGACTTTTTTAGGTCAGTTTTATTTGCAAGGTCATGCGGATAGACAAATTCCCAAAAAAATATTACTCGATTATGAATTAAACGATCGAGCAGCTCTTGAAGATTCATTAGGACTTATTGCTAATCGCCAAATTAAAATTGTTACCACACCCAAAGCGGATAATGCCAGACTATTACAGCTGGCGACGATGAATGCCAAAAAAGAAGTGAGTAATAAGTTACTACAAAGCGCCACACTTAAGCAACGTTATGATGAATTAAAATCGTTTCTTAAACTGCCAGAAATAAAACGTATGGAATGTTTTGATATTAGCCATTTTTCTGGCAAAAATACCGTTGCATCCTGCGTGGTTTTTAATGAACACCAGCCAGTAAAATCAGAATATCGCCGTTACAATATCACTAATATTACTCCAGGTGATGATTATGCTGCAATGGAGCAAGTATTACGCCGTCGTTATGATAAAAAAACATTACCCGAAGACAAAATTCCTGATGTAATATTTATTGATGGCGGAAAAGGACAGCTCGATCGAGCTTTAGCCGTATTTGCACAATTAAACGTTAATTGGGATAAACAAAAACCTATATTGATTGGTGTCGCAAAAGGTTCTGAACGTAAAGAGGGGCTAGAAACGCTATTTTTTCAATCACATGGGCATGGGGTCTATCTTGAAGCTGATTCCCCTGCGTTATTGCTTATTCAACAAATTCGTAATGAATCTCATCATCATGCTATTACTGGACAGCGTAAGAAACAAGTAAAAGTAGTACAGGAAAGCGCTTTAGAGTTAATCGAAGGCGTCGGTTCTAAAAGACGTCAGGCATTATTAAAACATTTTGGTGGATTACAGGGGATAAAAAATGCCAGTGTTGAACAGATTGCTAAGGTCCCAGGTATTTCTAAAGCGTTAGCTGAAAAAATTTATGCTCATTTACAATATTAATCAATAATCGTATCAACCATTGAAAAAATAAGCTTTTTCAGGCAACATAACATTAAAAAATTTAACCATTTTGTCATAAAATATAACTTATTGTTTTTATTATTAATACTCTATTAATTAAAAGAGCCGATGTCATGAAATTCAACATCCCTATTATTTTAACTTTATTTCGCGTTGCACTTATTCCTTTTTTTATAGTTGCATTTTATTTATCCACTTCATGGTCGGCTTTTATTACAGCGTTGATCTTTCTCGTTGCGGCAGTAACGGATTGGTTTGATGGTTACTTAGCGCGTAAACTTAAACAGATGACACGTTTTGGTGCCTTTTTAGATCCGGTAGCTGATAAATTAATGGTGACAATCGCACTCGTATTAATTACCGAACACTATCATTCATGGTTAATCTCGATCCCTGCAGTAATTATGATTTCCAGAGAAATTTTAATTTCAGCACTTAGAGAATGGATGGCTGAGCTAGGCAAACGAAAAAGCGTTGCAGTATCGATCATAGGTAAAATTAAAACCGTCGCACAAATGACTGCATTAACGTGGTTATTATGGCGACCGAATAGTTTGGTCATTAATGCGGGCATTATTGCTTTATACTTAGCAGCTTTACTCACACTTTGGTCTATGTGCCAATATTTGTGGATTTCTCATCCTGATTTGCTCAATGAAGATACAGAATGATGCAAAAACAAGCAATCGATTCAATAAAGTAAAAACAGCTATTGCGTGAAAATTTATTATAGGTATAATACGCACCATATTAAGTCAACGACGAAATGCACTAACGAAATTTCATCTTGACGAGATGCCCGGGTGGTGAAATCGGTAGACACAAGGGATTTAAAATCCCTCGACCTTTTTGGTCGTGCGAGTTCAAGTCTCGCCCCGGGCACCATTAAATAGACTCTTCTTATTATGCGGGAATAGCTCAGTTGGTAGAGCACGACCTTGCCAAGGTCGGGGTCGCGAGTTCGAACCTCGTTTCCCGCTCCAATATAACATCCAGTATAGTCCGTTAAAGTCCGCAAAACCTAGAGTTTGCAAGTAGTTTAACGGTTTTACTTTCCAGTATAGAACAGAATAATCCAGAGTCATCCAAGAGAATTTAGTCCAAAAAACAGTCCAAAAACGGAATGAGTTTTTTTGACTAGTCCAAAAATTATGTTATTGTGATAATGTATTTTTTGAACAGTTCGTCTAAATATTGACTAGCTATCTTTAGAACAAGTTTATCATCTGGCCAATGCTGTTGGTGAACTCAATGAAGAGGGAGAAGTCGAACTTTACCAACTCTTTCAAATTGCTTTGGCTTTTGATGATGGTCATCAACTACAAATACTAAATTTTAAAAGTTTGTGGTACTACAAAAATGCTATACCTGCGTATGAATCTGCTGATAATGTTTATGCCACTAAAGATGGGATATTTACTGTAGATATCAATGAGGCAAAAAAATATTCCAAGGCATTGTGTAAAGCATTAGCCAGTAATGACATTGAAACAGCTTCGAAGCATTTATGTGAATACATTTCAAAGAAACTCTATAAAATTTTTGAAGTAGATCTTAGAGAAAAGCTCATCAAGCAAGTGGCAAAAGACTTACCTCAACAATCATCAATGATTTTTGAGGCGTTAGATAATAACGAGATAGAACTATATTAGACTTAGTAATTAAAAATAAAATCAATACAAAATGGTAGATAGGAGTTGCAATCTATCATTTTTTATATTTGCTTTTAATGAAGCGAATGCTTGTGGATCACACTTCAGTAGTTATTCTTGCTACATTGTCACTATTTATGAAAAAATGATGAAGTCTTTATCCTCAAATTTATCCTTGGTTACCATAAATTCCTCGTACAAAATGTACGAAATAAAACAAATTGGATCAATTTGAACAACACCATGAATAATTAGCGTCTGTTAGATTAAATTCGAGCTACTACACTTAAAATATTCTTTTTAACGTACTTAATGTTTTTTGAACATTTGGGTAACTCAGCATTGAGAAATGATCTCCACCTCCAGAAAATATTTTAACATTACCATTTACCTGATTACACCATCTTTCTATATTTTTATCGGTAAGATCTGATGCTTTTTCTGATTTGATTAAATATACATCAGTAGCTAAATAACCATAATTGATTAGTTCATTATAAAAATATTTATAAGTTGAATGTCTTTTCATAATTTTATTATTTAGTACATCTGGATCTAACTTAGAATATTTTTTCAATTTTCTTATAAACCCAACATCAACCAGATAATTATAAAAACCATCATTAAACTCCTTTAATTCAATATGATCCATTATTATTTTTTTATCTCGAAGTGGAGCATCTAGAACTATCAGTTTATCAATTTTTATACTGACACTTTCTAATTTCTTAATAACTTCAAAAGCAATATTAGCTCCTGCTGAATATCCCATAATTGAAATTGATTTATTTTTTGAAAGTTTAAATATGGTATGACAATAAATATCAATTAGTTTTTCAGGAAAAATATCTTCATAAAAATCAAAACAATAAAAAGAATAATTTTCAACTCTTCCTATAATGTTTTCATAAACAATCCCCCAGCCAGATAATGGGGGGAATAGAAAAATTATATTTTTATTATCATCAAAATCTTTAGACTTTATTTCTAAATTTGAACTACTTAAGATAAAATCGAATTTATTAATTATGCACATATTCAATATGTTACCTTTATGATGAATTTTTTGTTTAAATTACTTTCATTTCTTTATTATATCTACCTCTTATCATTCCCCCTAAATAGTATCTAAAACATATCTGTTCATTACCTTCCCAAATTTCCTCATGCCCAGTAAATGACATTAAATCACCTAAAGTACAATTTTTGTAGGTATATGTGCCGTTTTGATAAAGAGTTGGACCTCTAATAGGTAGCTGATTATCTACCTCGTTCAATGCTAATCTTAAAAAGTTGAAAACCTTTTGTTTATTGTCATCATATAAGGAAAATATCCCGCCTCTATAGCTCATTCCCCACACAGGGATGCCTTTATACCTAACAATTTCCTGTCCCATATCAACAAACTCGCCGAAGTAACGATCTTCATAACTAAATTCATCTTCTTCATATAAATATTTTTTGGAAAAATCACTGGAGCGAATTTTTAATCTATCCCCTCCAGCATAACCATGCAACTTTGCTTTAAGGAGAAAAGATTTAAATTGATGTAAATATAGCTCGTTAATATCCATTGTTATTCACCTTCATTTTATTTACGATGTTCAATCACATTTCCTAATCGCAAGTGAAGTCCATATTTATCTAACAAACCTCGAATAAAATCGTCATTTATTTGGATCTTGTTTTTTTTCAAAGATAGATAGGTGCTTGCCAACGTTTTATCATATGAAACTATTTTTTGTTTTATATAAGGGCTTAAATTTATATGTTCTACATAAACAGATTTAGTACCTGTTTGTGCAACAAGTGAAATAAGAGATTCTAATTCAGAAGGATTTTGAAGAAGATGGGGTAATATTGGTCCAAGAAATGCATAAGTTCTAATATTATGACTATTCAGTTTATGTAATGCATCTAATCTGCTCGTTATAGATGGCGCTTTTATCTCTAGTGCTCGGCTTATACGATCCTGAGATGAAGTAATAGTAAAACCTACTTCAACATTTTTTAAACCTTGCAAAACATCTATATCCCTAAGCACTAAAGCTGACTTTGTGAGTATGCTTATCAAACCAGGGTAATTGGTATTTTTTAATATTTCAAGCATATTCCTCGTTAGTTGATATTTTTTTTCAAGAGGTAAATATGGATCTGTTACTGAGCTAAAAAATATTGTTGAGCTCGAATTTTTATCTAAAAATTTTTTTAATTGTTTATCAAATATCTCTACTGAGTTTTTTTTTATATAAACATAATTCCCCCAGTTTTCGACAGGCTCGCCAATGAATCTCCCCATAAAGCTTGCATAGCAATATAAACAGGAAAAACTACAACCAATATAGGGATTTACAACATAATCAGTGTCTGGTAATTTAGATTTTATAATAATATTTTTGCAGTCTATTTCATAATATTTCATAAAGCTATCCTTCTTTATACTTATTTGGTAGGGTTATATTATGAAAATATAACAATGTAATTTTTGATGCTATAATCGCCGCAATAATCAGCGCAAACCAAAATCCTTTCACCCCAAACTCACCATCGAAAGTCAAGAAATAACCACCACATAATCCTATTCCCCATAGGCAACTACCTAGAATAAGAGTTGGTATAAATGTTTTATTAAAACTTCGCAATACGCCACTAACTATTGTATAAATCGCATCAAAAAAATGATAACAAGCAACAAAGCCAATTAATAAGGATGCGACATCACATACAATTTGATCAGTTGTATAAAATGAAGCAATCTGTTTTCTTAGCAAAAAAAGCAATAAACTATATATAAAAGCAATTAAAACCCCTGATTTGATACATGAAAACCCTACTTTTTTTGCTAATTGATTTTCTTTTACCAAATAACTCCCCACAATTACTGAAGAGGCACTACCTATTGACAAAGGGATTAGATAAGAAATGTAAGACACATTCGCAGCGATTTGATGGCTAGCCATTGTAGTCAATCCCAAATTAGCAACCAATAGACCTATAATAGTAAAGGAGCTATAATCTACTAAGAAAGTGAGGCCAATTGGGCCTCCAGTTTTTAATAAAAAAAGTTGTGTCTTAGTTGAAATTTTGAACGAAATTGACAATGGGATTTTCTTTTTAAAAAAGATACAAATAGCTATTATAAGAACTAACCACGACGCACAAACGGTTCCTAATGCGCATCCATTAACTCCCATAGCTGGTATGGAATAGAATCCTAAAACAAAAAGATAAGTAAGTACACCTTTGATCGCAAGTCCGATAAAATTTGTAAACATAATTATTTTAGGCTTATAAATTCCTGAGGCATAGGCAAAAATAATTTTATAAATTAATAACGCAGGAACACCTATAATTAAAATTGTTAAATATTCATTGACTTTAAAAAATGACTGTTCATCTAGATGACTAATGTTAATCAGTGGCTCTGCGTTTAATAATATAAAACAAACAATAATCGAAAGTATTATTGCTAACCAGAATCCTTGCGCAGTTAAATTTTTTACATTTTCAAACCCTCCGTCACTATATTTTTGAGCGTACAGGGGGGGTAATATTAACAAAATTGCAGAAAATCCAATAAAAATAGTAAAAAAAACATTATCCCCAACGCCCACAATAGCAATGTCAAGAGAAGAGAAATGCCCAACAATTATCAAGTCAATAATGGAATAGCTTGTAACAGCCAATTGGCCTATAAATATAGGCCAAGCCTGATTTAATAGTAGCTTTGGTATATTCATCTTATTTTTGTTCATGGAATTAGTGTATGTCATATACTAGAGCCTTTGCTGGACATAAATCATGGCACATTGAGCAACCATCACAATTTTTATCAAAATTATACGGAATACTTTTAAACGAGTTACAAGTAACCATATTTTCACATATATTACATTTAACGCATTTATCCTCTAATAGTGTTGTTTTAACTTGTAAAGTTTCTCTACTTTTTATTTTACCAAAGTGTTCTGGATAATGTTCTAAACTGACTCCGATTAAATCAAGTAATGTATTATATTCATTTTTATCCAAAAATTTATTTAAACTTTCCTTTAACCCATTAATATGTTGAAATCCTTTTTTCATAATTACAGACGTCAAATGAATTGAATTAGCACCAAGCATCAGACATCTAATTATATCTTGCCATTTATCTAATCCACCACCAGCAGATAAAGATAAATTAGTCTTGGAACGTAAGATTTGTGTATAATTAAAGGTAAAAGGCAGTAAGGGCTCTCCTGCAACTACACTATTTGATGCTCCAGTTAACGAATCGTATAGATCTCCATCAAAAATGGGTCTTCCTTTGTTAGAAATATCAATGTATGGTTGGACATTTATAGAGTCAAGATAAATAAGTCCCCCTACATTACAATTAGTTATAATACCATCAATCAAATCATCATCCATTCTAATGTTTAATTTGGGAAATACAGGTATCTTAACTGATCGAGCTAATCGATTTATTATTTCTATCACTCTATAAATGTCCGCATTACACATTTTTTTTAAGTCTAAGTAAAAAAAATCTATTTGTATCCCATCCGCACCAGCTTTTTCAGCCTCTTTAAAAAGCGATAACCAGATATCAATACTATTTTCTTCAAAAAAATACGGATAAAAAAGAGATGCAATAATAGGTATATCACACTGACTTTTGGCGTTTTCTATCAACCTCATTCCATAATCCATTGGTAAAATTTCTTTTAAATAAGTAGATTTTAAATAATTTCCATATCCTCTAATCCATTTATACCTACGTATATCTGTTGGCTTTATTGATTCATTAGAGTTATGCGCACCAATTGATTTTGAAATGACCCCTCCAGCATTCTCCTCTTCAGCTCGTTTTATATCGTCGAGATACATAGATGCAGGGCCTGCACCTATTAAAAAAGGATTTTTTAGCTTAATGGGTCCTAATGAGGTTGATAATCTTTTATCCCACATATTATTCCTCCAATTTCATTTTATAAGTTATTATAAAGCGGATCAGCTGAATCAAATATTCGTTCAATAGGTAAACTTTTTTGCGAATTAAAGAAAGAAAATATTCTACAATGGCCTACATTTTCGTTAACTTTAGATAGCATGATTTTATATTTTTGAGAGTCAAAGATTTCGGATAATGTCTGATTACTTAAATTTCCCAGCACCCACTCTTCACCTAATGGTTTACCTGATGCGTTATAAGCCCAAGGCGATGCTAGTAATGTACCATTGGGGGTAATCCCGAATGAATTAGAAACTAAATCACAAGGATTTTCACCTGGATGTTTATTAAATTGAGGAAAAAGATGTTTCAATGCACATTGTAGTTTTATCTGTGGTGATCCATATTTAGATTCTTGTTCAAGTAAAACTTCAATTGCTAATTTGCACTGTTCAATAGATGGTATTTTTTCTTTTAACAACATTCCCCGACCGACGGGAAATAAACGCATAATTAAAAGTTTATCAATTCCTCTCTCATGTAATTTTTTATATAATCTTACTAGATGAGCTCGATTAATAATATCTGTTGTTAATGGTAACTCGGCCCTAGTGCTACAATTGAGTTTGTGAAACTGCTCTCCTATTTTTAAGTTTCCAATTGCATAAGCATTAGGTCTATTTGCAACATCATCTATATCTTCAGCATCAAAAGTAAAATTATATTCACCCACGAGTGATGCTAACATTTTTATATCATATTTCGCAATTCCAAGTCCCGTTGCAGTTAAAGTTACGTTCTCTTTCCCTAATTTATTTGATGCATATTTAAGAAGTTCAATATTTTGTGGGTTAATTAGTGCATCACCACCTGATATATCAATTTTTACATTAAAGCCTTCAAGATTATCAATAACTTGTTTTTTTTGTTCTAAACTCAGTTCCTCTTTATTATTTATTAAAATATTAGTTGCTTTTTCATAAATATTTTCTTCCTCACTAAGTCGCGGGTAAATTTCTTCTTTAGAAAGAGATTCACTACGAATAATGAGACTATTATTCTTTTTCTTAACATGTAAAGCATCAACGCAACATATAGCACAATCCCATGGACAAACTCTAGTAATGTTATAAATAATGTCAATTTTTCTGTTTGATTGATTTTTCATATAAACTAACCTCCATTACATTACTGTTAAGATAAATATTAATAAGTCGACACTAAAAATACCCATTGTTTTTGTAAGGATATTTTTATTGTATAAAGAAAATATGCAAATTTCAATACATGGTACTGTTAAATTATTTTTATATTAAATTTGGCCTATAAATCATTAATTTTGAATTTTAGGTGCAAACGGATTGCTGAGTTTATAAAGGAGATTATTTAAATCTTGAGGCCATATTATTCATAAATATAGACAAAATAGTTAACATCATTCCAGCTATTTAGATACTGTTAGATGTTAAAAGACTAAAAGAGCTTGAAGATGAAAATTTTAAACTTAAAAAGTTGTTTGCGGAGTCAGCCTCGAAAACCATGCCATGAAGGAGAATTTCGTAAAAAAGGGTTAGTGATGGCCGAAAAAAAATTGTGTGCATATTCGCTTATTCAAGCGGGTTTATCGGTCATAAAAGCGTGCAAATTAGCCTCGCTATCGTGGGCAACCTGACGGTTATCTATCGTGACTGTAGAAGAGCCTTCAATCACCGAGCTTGTGTGATATCCATCGTGTTCACTGCCTACAAATCACGAACTAAAATGACCCTTGGCATATAATTATCCTTAAATCTGTTTTAAAGAAAAGTCGACATCATCATCGGCTTTAAGCTATCTGGCTTACCGGCTAATAACAAACTCTTTGCCGTCAAAACGGAATTTGGGGGCCAGTGTATTGCACTTATCAATATCGAAATTTCTCCCCTTGTGCTCTGGCGGACAAAAGAGCAAAGGTGAGGACTCTATTTGCACCAATTTATCATCTAAAGATAGCTTGATTTGTCTATTGGTAAAATTTGAAAGTTTTTCTTGAAATGATATTACTTTCCGAAATCAAGATAAAATTATTTGTAATGAGAAAAATAGTGATATCATCAAAATGATGATTTTGTTGACATAATTAAGTTTAAAATTTATTAAATCGATTTTTATCTTAATTTGAGTTTATCTGCGGATAGTGGATTTCGACCTGATTATATTTTATTCAAGATGTTAATAAATAGCTTGTATTATAATAAATTAATATTCTAAAATGTATAAGTAAGGATTAGTAAAAAAGTGGTTTTTGTACTTTGAGTCCGTAGAAGTCCATAAACATCCATTAAGAACCGCTAAGAACTAGTCCAAAAAATAGTCCAAAAGGTTAGCAAAAGCAATATTGGTGTCTGGATAATTCTTTTATATACAACAGGTTATAAAGCTGGATTCGAACCTCGTTTCCCGCTCCAATTCAAAATGTGTATGCCAAGTATTTTACTAAAATATAAAAGTTAATAGTTTTTAGTTAATAGTTAATTTTCTTTCATATACTGATACATTTACTTAAATGCACCAACAGTTACTTAAATTTAGTGCAATTCTAATTCGATCTAATTGACTCTTATCGTTTTAAACGAATCTCTTATTTTGCATACCAATCCTAGCTTTTAAGCTGATTTCTAAAGGAGAGTCTTATTATAGCCTTAACTGAAATTGTTGTTCGGAATACTAAACAAAAAGATATACTTTCCTGGAGTTGGTACAATTAGCGTGTAAAAAGCTAAAAAGGACAATTATCTAATTTATCCAGAATAGCATTAGTAAAAAGCACCTTACTAAAGGTGCTTTTATTTTTTGTGTTGCCTAATCGTTCCATTTAAAACATATATTTTATTCCAGCCATACACAGGGTTTCACGTTGGCTATAGCTACCGATTAGTTGTGACACGTTGCTCCATAAATGTAAATTAGCTTTGATATACCCTTCGAAACCGAGTTTAATTTCAGCCATATTATTAGTACCTTGTATATTGTTGGTGGCATCAGTCATATTAACGCCATATTGCTTGGTGTTATGTAACCAGTTAACTTCTGCAAACGGCTCTATCCGGTTCGTAGAGTCGCTTCTTATATTGTATCGCTCTACAGAAAAACGCATACCAAGATTTGTTTGGATATTACCATTGCCTTTGCCATAAACATGAGTGCCATTATGTTCGATATGATCATTAGCTTTAACATCTAACCATTTAATCTGGAACTGTGGACGAATATACACATCGCTTTGTATACCTTCTGCGGCTAAGTATGAGGCTGCATTATATTCATAACCTGTTTCTAAAGATGCAGTAATACCCTGACTGTGATATTTTTCCTGAGCTAGCTGTTCTCCTTGAACAGTATTGTGAAACCAGTTATACATTATCCAACTATCCACATAAGCGCCAATACGTTGTTGGGTATCTTGATACCATGTGCTATAAATACCTACGCTATAACCTTCCACCTTACCATAGGAACTATACCCAGAAAGATTGTTGCGGGTGTTGCTGTTTTGTTTAGTATAACCACTGGTTAAACCAAAATACCACTGATCTAGATCAGTAAATGAGTCTGTCAATATATCTCCACCGATCTGAAATACGGTGTAATCAGCCGTAGTTTTTAATTGTTTATCAGACATAGTATGTTGGTTATGGCCTCTAACAATTCTTGTCCATACATCGTTATATTTACTTTCTCCAGTGATAGGATCAACGAACCAGTCACTACCTTGTCGATCTTGTAAACGCATATTAAATACGGTGTTAGCTGTAGCTAAATTAATGGCATAACTTCCTGCTTCTGGGCGAGAAATGTGAATATTGTTATCTGGTTTTACCTTACTGGTCAAATACCAGTTTTTCATATTATTACCCTGAGCCGTTCCTTGTTGTAGATAATATTCATAGTTACCAGCAACAATACGCCCATCTTGCACAAAAGCGCCTTGGTCTGAACCACCTGTTGTAGTAATTAGTTCAATACCCTGCTCTGTTTTTGCACCAAGCCCTCCACCATTTATCACTCTAACCTTGGTAATCCCCTTTGCAGTTCCAGTAATTTCCAGTTTATCCGTTGTACTGTTATCATCACCAAGGATCGCGCCAAACTGCACAGTACCGCCATAACCCATCCAATCACCATTTTGGACATAAGTTTGCCCTTCACAATTTTGGCAATTATTGAGGATCAACATACCGCGATTATCCATATTACCTGTTACCGTGACTTTTTCTACTTTGCTAGTTGCATTTAAATCATTAATAAGAATTATTCCTTCATTATTGATCTTTTTGATTTTCTGGTCCTTACCACTTAGATTTAAAATAGCGCTTTGGTTTGGACCTTCTCCTTTGGCAATATTTAGCTTAGAAGTATTGACTATCGCATCATCGATACCTAATTTAAGCATACCGTTGTTGATATTCGTTTCACCAGTATAGTCATTCTTAGTAGAAAGTTGTAGCGTTCCAAGACCATCTTTGGTTAAACTTTTCCCATCCCAATTATTATTGTTATCACAATCATTATTAGTTAATTTTACACGAAGATTAAGAATGCTTCCCTGTTTTAAATCAAATGTTCCATGACTATCGCCGCCAATATCATTCCATTTTAGTCCGTATGCTAAGGTTTTCTTTTTATCTGTTAATATTGCTCCAGCGTAGTCTTTCGCACCTGTCGTTAACAAATTATTAGAGATATGTTTATAATTACCGATAATCCCATTATCCGCCTTTGCTAATATAATATCTTGTTGATCCCAATCGGTAACATTAGTATTAATTTTTGTCTTATCAAAAATGATTTTGTTTGCATGTAAGCGTGCACCATTATCAAAAGTTAGGGATGTTTCGTTAGTGAATTCGGCATTTTCTTTAAATGAAACTTGTTTGCCAGAAAGTATCACTCTCCCGTTATTGTTCACTATTAAATTACCTTCAATGGTGGTTTCTGCTTCACTGGTAATGTGTAACATATTGTCAGAACTAGCTGCAAGCACTATATCACCTTGGATTTTTGATCCTGCTTGTATCGTTAAGCTATTTTTACCTGAAGAAAAATGAATAGCATCACCGTCTTTACTTAGATTGTTATTGCTGATATCGTTTTTATGACCTTTCATAATTCTTCCGCTGTTAGTAATTGTCAAATTATTACCATTGATTGCATCACCACCATTCCCAGCCTGACCAGTACCGGCTAATCCAGATCGTCCTCCCGCTTCACCACTAATAATGCCTAGTTTACTATTTATAATTGTTAAATTATTCCCCCAAATACCTATTCCACCGTCACCGCCTTTCCCAATAATTTGTGTCGACGTGTTGTTGTCTAATACAACTCCACCATCTTGAGCAGGACTACCATAAATGCTCCCATCGTTATAAATTTTCAAATGATTTCCCTTAATAGCGCTTCCACCGTTCCCTCCATGTGTATACCCAACCCGATAACCACCGTAAGAGCCAGCTCCGCCCGAAATAATACCTTTATTATTAATTGTTAGATAATCACCTAAAATAGCCGTGCCGCCATGACCACTATGAGCACCACCATTACCACCAGAAATAGTACACATTTTACTATTATTAATCTCTAAATGATTTCCATGAATAGCTATTGCGCCATTTCCACCTAGTCCACTATATTTATAGTCCCCAGTAACACCGCTTCCGCCGCCGTCGCCCCCCTTAATATCACCGCTATTATTAATCTTGAGGCGATCGCCATTAATTGCTTCTCCGCCATTGCCGCCCGTTCCTACATTAGTACTTTTTTCATCAAATTTACCTTTTCCACCATTTCCGCCACGAATCGCAATGCCTTTATTTACAGAAATCACATTATCTTCAGCGCTACTATTAATATCGGTTTCAAATATATAAGCTGCTTTTCCATCCGTGCCATTTAGATTGCTATTAGTGCCTTCAATACCATCTAATTGGGTAACGTCTTTAAGATTATAATCTATTCCGTCCCCTG
>NZ_AWGA01000066.1 GCF_000471645.3 Candidatus Schmidhempelia bombi str. Bimp
TATGACTGGAATAATCAAACCGGCGATAAAGCGATTTGTATGATGGTGGGTAAGATAACGCAATCTATGTACCCATATACCATTAAATATATAGAGGGGCAGGATTTACCTTTTTCGTCTGAAACACAAAAAGCATATTACAACCGTCTAAAAAATGACACCCTACATTTTTTTAGTGGGCTAGGTTTTTTTACTGAGGAGCTGGTGGGTGAAACTGATGGTAAACCGCTATATCGTTATAATCTTACAGAGTTAGGTCGAAAATATGTGGACTGGGAATTTGGAGAAACTAACTTCTGTTTTGGTCGGGTGGTCGTGGATAAAATTGAACGTATCAAGGATACCATTAATGGCGTAGGGGGAGGAACAGTGCGAGATGTCTATATTACGTATCATATCGAAAATATTCCGGACTGGGTAAAAAATCCTCAGGTGTATAAGCGTTTTCGCTACTTTAAAAAAATGATAACTGGAGAGTCTGTTCGTGGACAACATAGTTATAAAGTGTTAGGTAAAGATAAACTAGAGACAATGACTGGTGTAAGCGGAAGATATAATTGGGCTTCCGATTTTAAAAAAGAGATAGAAGAGTAAGTTTTGTTTAAGCCAGATTCTGTTGGCAGGATTTGGCTTATCATTGTTTGACCACGACAGCAATAACAAAAATCAAATTGGTTTATTTTTATAAAGTATTACCATTACTTGGTTGTTTAAAATTGAACATAAAATAAAAATTGGTGTAAAGCATATTTTCATTGCTGATTATGTTGATGTTTAATAAACTGAAAAAATTATTTTAAACTGTCAAATAATCTTAGGTTATTGGACTATATCGAATCAATTAATAGAGAGTACATCTCTATGTTTATATTAGTGAAATAAATTCAGCATGACGACACCACTTATTGCTTTTAATAAACCTTATGGCGTAATTTGCCAATTTTCGGGTGATGAGCAGCGTCCAACCTTAAAACATTATATTGAAGCTGAGGGTTATTACCCAGCTGGTCGTTTAGATACAGATAGTGAAGGTTTACTTTTATTAACCAATGACGGACGTTTACAAGCTAAAATTACCGAACCAAAATATAAACTACCAAAAACGTATTGGGTACAAGTAGAAGGTGCTATAACAGAATCGGCTATTTTACAGCTAGCAAAAGGAGTAAAACTAAAAGAGTTTACCACTGAGCCAGCAAACGTATTTGCTATTCCAACACCTGAAAATTTATGGCAACGTCATCCACCAATAAGAGAACGTAAATTTATTCCCACTTCCTGGCTAAGCATAACGATCAAAGAGGGGAAAAATCGGCAAGTTAGGCGTATGTGCGCAGCAGTTGGCTTTCCTTGTTTACGATTAGTTCGCGTGCAAATTGGGCAGCTAAATCTATTTAAGCAGGGCTTGGCATTAGGTCAATGGAACTATATTGAAACCAATATGTTATAAGCATGGCAATCTGCGATGTTTATTTGAGAAAATACATCATTTAGTTAATAATAAATGCTATTATGATCACGATCAATCTTACGATAAATTAGAGTTAATAAACGCATGAGTGAAGAAAAAAAAGTCGGTTTTTTTGCCCGTTTAAAACAAGGGCTGTTTAAAACAAAGAAAAATATTGGTTCTGGATTTCGCCAACTTTTCCAGGGAAAAAAGATCGATGATGAATTATTTGAAATACTGGAAGAACAGTTATTAGTGGCCGATGTGGGTGTTGAAACCACCCAACGTTTAATTACATCACTGACTGAGCAAGCGTCTCGAAAACAGTTAAAAGATGCTGAGGCATTACATGATTTATTAAAGCAAGAGATGGCGACTATTTTACAAAATGTCGATCAAACGTTAGATACCACTACGCATAAACCTTTTGTTATTTTAATGGTCGGGGTAAATGGCGTAGGTAAAACCACGACGATTGGTAAATTAGCCCGTCAATTTCAGGCTGAAGGTAAATCAGTAATGTTAGCCGCTGGCGATACTTTCCGTGCCGCCGCCGTTGAACAATTGCAAGTTTGGGGTGAGCGTAATCGAATTCCTGTGATAGCGCAACATACCAACGCGGACTCTGCCTCTGTTATTTTTGACGCTATGCAAGCGGCGAAAGCAAAGAATATTGATGTGTTAATTGCTGATACCGCTGGGCGCTTACAAAACAAAGCTCATTTAATGGATGAGTTAAAGAAAATTGTTCGCGTAATGAAAAAGCAAGATCCTAGTGCACCCCATGAAATCATGCTAACTATCGATGCAGGAACCGGACAGAATGCAATTAGTCAAACTAAATTATTTCACGATGCGGTAGGGCTAACAGGCATAACATTAACTAAATTAGATGGTACCGCTAAAGGTGGGGTTATTTTCAGTTTGGCGGATCAATTCGCTATACCAATTCGTTATATTGGCGTGGGTGAGAAAATTGAAGATCTAAGACCATTTGTTGCCGATGATTTTATTGAAGCACTATTTTCCAATGAAGAAAATGAGGATGCATAATAATGATTTGTTTTGAGCAGGTTAGTAAAGTCTATTCCGGCGGTAAGCCAGCTCTACAAAATATTAGTTTTTCTTTGCGACAAGGAGAGATGGTTTTTTTAACCGGTCACTCAGGTGCTGGAAAAAGCACCTTATTAAGACTGATTTGTGGTTTAGAACGCGTTAATGATGGACGTGTATTATTAAACGGTTTAGATATTAGCCGTATCAAAAAGCATGACATCCCTTTTTTGCGACGTCACATTGGGATGATTTTTCAGGATCATCAATTATTAATGGATCATACTATTTTTGATAATGTGGCAATTCCGTTAATTATCTTAGGAAAATCAATGGAAGAAATTCGAGGACGCGTTTCAGCCGCATTAGATAAAGTAGGGCTTATCGATAAAATGAAGTGTTATCCGATACAGCTTTCTGGTGGTGAGCAGCAACGCGTCGGTATTGCTCGGGCGATTGTTAATAAACCAGTCATTTTGTTAGCCGATGAACCAACAGGTAACTTAGATGATAAAATAGCCAGAGATATTTTAACATTGTTCGAGGAGTTAAACCAAACCGGCGTCACGGTATTAATGGCAACGCATAATTTAGGCTTGATTCGTCAAAATCACTACCGCATTCTCAATTTAAGTCAAGGGCGACTAATAGGAGATTCAAAATATTGTGAGTAAGAAAAATAACGAAAATAATGGTTTTTTTGTGCGTTGGTGGCGTCAGATTAGCTACGCGTGCCGAAATGTCTACAATGATATCCGTCAACATCTACTGACGTCGATTTTAACCATTATTGTCATTGCTATTTCGATTATGTTGCCAACTATTTGTTATCTACTATGGAAAAATGTTAATGAAGCCGCTAAACAGTGGTATCCTACGCCCAATTTAACCGTCTATCTTAATCAAGATATCGATCAGACTCAAACCGATAGCCTAATTGCTGATATTGTGAAATATCCAGAGGTAGAAAAGATTAAATATCTGTCACAACATGATACGTTGGAAGAGTTCCGTGAATGGTCAGGGTTTAGCGAGGCCTTAGATTTATTAGAGGAAAATCCCTTACCGGCGATTATCATCGTTATGCCTAAAGATGAGGCAAAAAAATCAGTCATATTGGCTGAATTGAAGAAAAAGATTCAAACCCTTGATAAGGTGAATGATGTTCGTCTCGATGACAGTTGGTTTGCTCGATTAACGGCATTGACGGGGATGGTCGAAACGATTGCTTGGACCATCTCGCTCTTAATGATCATTGCGGTATCATTAGTTATCGGTAACAGTATTCGATTGATGATTTTTGCGCGACGGCAAACGATTTTAGTTATGCAATTAATTGGCGCGACTGAAGGGTTTATACTGCGACCTTTTTTGTATAGTGGCATGTTTAATGGGGTAATCGGTGCCTTGTTGGCATTATGTATGTCACAAATCTTTATTTTGCGAGTCGATGCAATTATATTGAATGTTTCATCCGTATTTGGTACTGTGTTTAAATTAGTAGGCCTAACCTTTGAAGAAAGTATATTTATTATTTTACTTTCTGGTATTTTAGGGTGGTTATCGGCATGGATTGCGGTAAGAAAATATTTGCAAATGACAGAACAACGATCATGAAATTGATGTTTTTTTTACCAAAATAGCTGAACTATATCAATCCGTTAAGGTCTAAAATAATACATGTTGTTTTTGTTTTTGATAGATAATAAGGATGATATCATCAAAATAATAACGATAGTTGATAGTGCAAAGAGATAAGGAAAGTTAAATGAGTACTGAAATGAAAATGTCAACAGTGACTTTTATACCACAAGGTAGTATAGAAGCTTATCTTAGGATGGTAAATAATTATCCTATGCTAACGGCTGAAGAAGAGAAAGCGTTAGGAGAGCGACTTTATTATAATGATGATTTAGAAGCAGCAAAATTGTTGATATTATCCCATTTACGATTTGTTGCTCATATCGCACGTAATTATTCAGGTTATGGACTACCTCAGGCTGATTTAATTCAGGAAGGAAATATTGGCTTAATGAAAGCCGTACGCCGTTTTAATCCAGAGATGGGGGTAAGATTAGTCTCATTTGCTGTCCATTGGATTAAAGCTGAGATACATGAATATGTATTAAAAAACTGGCGTATTGTTAAGGTTGCCACCACCAAAGCTCAACGTAAATTATTCTTCAATCTCCGCAAAGCTAAACAGCGTTTAGGCTGGTTTAATCATGAAGAAGTTAAAATGGTGGCCGATGAATTAGGTGTTACAACCAAAGATGTATTAGAGATGGAATCTCGCATGGCGGCACAAGATATGTCATTTGATATGGATAATAATGATGACGATAATTCAGCTATTGCACCAGTATTTTATTTAGAAGATAGTCGTTCTAATTTTTCACAAACGATTGAAGACGACAACTGGGAAGATGATGCAACGGATAAGTTAAATCGTGCGTTATCATCGCTTGATGAACGTAGCCAAGATATTATACGGGCCCGTTGGTTAGATACGGATGACAGTAAATCAACGCTACAAGAGTTAGCGAATAAATATCATGTTTCTGCTGAACGCATTCGTCAGTTAGAAAAAAATGCGATGAAAAAATTACGTGTGGCAATAGAAGTTTAGCTATTTTATTGGCTTTAATTCTCTGGTTGGAAATAAAATGGGTTGATAATAGAACAACCCATTTTGTTTTATCTATAAAAGACACCACCAATCAGACTAGACCGTATGAATAACAGTTAAGTCTGAGCCTTGTCCCTCTAAAGTAGTAAAAACCCCTACGGCACTAATTAAGGTTTCATTATAATAAAGTAAGGGAATTCGATTACGCATCCATGGCGGCACGCCCAATTCTTGCCATAATTTTTTTATTGTTCTTGAGCCTAGACGATTAACGATTGTAAAACGTCCTTGAGCCTGAAAACGAATAGTTACTTGTTCATTTGCTCGTGGTGCACGTAATCCTGCTGGCATGCTAGGGCTAAGGGCCAGTTGACCTAAGTCATCAGGTAAGATTAAAGGTGATAACATATCCCAAGGTAAAATCGTATCCCTTAATGACGGTGAATTTGGTAATAAATAAAGCGTACGTTGATAGCGACGAATTATCTTTTGCTGCAATGTAAATATTGGATTGGCATCGTCCCTAGCCAAAGCAACTGTTTGCCATAACAGCGTTAACTGTTGCCTTGATGGCATATCAACATGATGAAGTTTAAACCAAGCACGTAATATCGCATTGCGTTTAATATCCGACATCGCCAATAAAGGTTGAAGATAGAGTTGCTTTTCAGGCGTTAAACAGTGTTGTAATTGTTCTTGAATAAGTTCAGCAATAAGTTGCGTCTCTTCAGCGCAAAGTTCAGCGCTGCGCGCGACCATCTGATTAAATTGCGGCCAGCGTTGATTGATTTCAGGTAACACCTTTAAGCGTAAGAAGTTACGATCATAACGGGTATCTTGATTACTTTCATCTTCAATCCACGGTAATTGATGGATACCCGCATAGATTTCAATTGCCCTTCGTGAAATACCCAATAATGGGCGGATAAGATAACTACTCGCAAATGGCGATATGGCAGGCATAGCTGATAAACCTGTCGGTCCACTACCACGTTTTAATGCTAACAAAAAGGTTTCGCTTTGATCATTAAGATGTTGCGCAGTCATTAAGACTTGGTTAGGTTGTAATTGTTGGCTAATCGCGTGATAACGCGCCGTTCTTGCTTGTGCCTCAATATTACTACTGAGATCAATCTGCACTTTGCAAATATGTAAAGGGACATGCCACTGTTGGCAAACTTGTTGACAATGCTGTGCCCACTGATCAGCATGTTGACTAATCCCATGATGAATATAGATAGCCGATAATTGAAGCGCATAGTCTGATCGTAGTTGTACCAACGCATGGAGTAAAACCGTTGAATCAATACCACCGCTAAAAGCAACCATAATTGATCGCTCTTGGTATAAATAGGGTCGCAGGGCGGTGATTATTTCTGAGGTATGGGTTAAATCAACTTCCATTAAATTAAATCTCAACGCTATAATTAAATTTTAAGGGGTAATTCGCTGTAAGCCGGCGGCTAAATCAGCAATAAGATCATCGGCATCTTCAAGCCCGATATGTAATCGAATTAACGTACCAGTAAAATCCACACCAGTAATAGGTCGTATATTGGCAATCTCATCAGGTTGATGGGCTAATATTAATGATTCGAATCCTCCCCATGAATAAGCCATCGTAAATAAAGTAAAATGATCGAGAAAATGGGCTAACTGCGATTTAGATAATTTTTGCTTTAATACAAAGGAGAATAAACCACTACAACCACTAAAATCACGCTTATAAATTTGATACCCCTTATGATTAGGTAAAGCGGGATGATGAACCTGAGCTACTTGAGGTTGAGTGGTTAGCCACTTGGCAATTTTTATACTGCTTTCTTGATGTTGTTTTAGACGGGTTAATAAGGTACGAATACCGCGTGTGGCAAGATAAGCCGTATCAGCATCACACATTTGTCCCATTAAATAAGATTGTTCCCGTAATTGTGCCCAACAACGTGCATTACTTACGGCGGTTCCTAACATCGCATCTGAATGACCAATAATATACTTGGTTGCAGCTTGGATCGAAATATCGACCCCACAAGTAAGTGGCTTAACTAAAACGCCAGCGCCCCAAGTATTATCAACAATGATCACTATCTCAGGATTCACTGAACGCACGGCTTTTACAATCGCTGGAATATCCTGTACTTCCATCGTGATGGATCCCGGAGACTCTAAAAATACTACTTTTGTATTGGGCTGAATAAAGTGGATAATCTCGCTACTGATTTGGGATGGAAAATAATCGGTCTTGACACTTAAACGTGTTAAAACGTCATTGCAAAAAGCTTGGGTTGGTTCATAAGCGGTTTCTGTAACCAGAATATGATCGCCAGCCGATACAAACGCTAAGAGAGTATTGGCAATAGCCGCTGCACCACAAGGGTAAAGATAACAGCCCACACCTTCTTCCATTTCTGTCATTGCCTCTTGTAAAGAAAAATGGGTTAGGGTACCGCGTCTACCATAATAAAGAGAACCTGTTTCCCGTCCCTTCGAGGCTTGTTCTTTTGCATCTAACGTCTCAAAAACTAAAGAGGAGGCACGTTGAATAATAGGATTAACGGCGCCTTGTGTATAACGTGCTTGACGACCTGCGGTAATCAGTGTGGTACGTAGTTTCTTAGACATTGTTTTAACCCCATGCAACGTGTGATATTGATGGTAGCATAACAGGATTAACTGTTTTTTCAACATCTATACTAGATTGTTTTACAAAGTAAAAAATAATTTGTTTTTAATTAAAATACCTAACATTACGATTATTCACTGTTATGCTATCTTTGATTGATTGATTGATTGATTGATTGATTGATTGATTGATTGATTGATTGATTGATTGATTGATTGATTGATAATAGTAATAGTTTTAGCTAATCTCTAATATCATATTTTGCTTTTATTATATTAACCAATTGATATAGCTACAAATACAGCAATAACAGATAGGATACTATTTAATTTTCCATGATAAGTCAGATAAATAAAACAACGAAGGTGATTATTGGGGTCGCCTCTCTGAATCAGTTTGATATTACCTCACTACAGCACAGCGAACGGATACCACCGTGGGTAAAAGAAAAAGCAAGTGAACTTGCTAGCAAACGACAATTACAATTTTTAGCCTGCCGTTTTCTATTAGCTGAGCTGCTACATCAACATTGGTCAATTGAAACACTTCCACTTATTAAGGCCAAAAAGAATAATCGTCCTGCATTTGTTGATCCAACTTTACCTGATTTTAATATTAGCCATAGCGGTGATTATATTGCCGTTGCCGTTTGCCAAAATGGGCAGATAGGATTAGATATCGAACAACAACGACCGCGTGACAATATTGAAAAAATAGCAGGTCAATTTTTTTCTGTTGATGAATTTAGCTGGTTGCATAAACAACCTGATAAATTAAGTGCCTTCTGGAAACTTTGGACCCTACGTGAATCGGCATTAAAATTATATGCTAAAGGTGTTTGGCAAATGCGAGAAGTCGTTATTAATCCAGATACATTAATTGTTAACGCGACATTTGCAGATGCCTTTTATAGCACTTATCAGCAAATTAATAATGTTCACCTATCTTTATGTTGTAATCGATCAATCGATATATTACAAATTATTGCTTAAGCAGATTATTTGAAATAAAAATAATACGATATAGCATATATTTATATATCAAAATCAATAAGTTAAAATCTAGTGATTTCTTAAATTAACTTATTGATTTTATTGTTAGTTCTAATTAACTTATTATCTATTATTAAATGCACGCGTCTTAATCTTATAGTGAATGCTAGAGTAAATATTTATGCTGTAATTGCTCTCGTTTGGCGAAAGTTAAACCATAATCAAGTTCAAGCCAGCGATCAATGGTTTGATATCTTTTCTTAATCGCCCGTAAGGCCGACAATAAATACGCTTCTTTGGTAGCAAATAGCGCCTGTTGAAAAGCAAACTCTGCCGATGAAACTGTTGGCGCTAGCTTAGCTAAAAATGCTTCGCTAAATGGTGCTAAGGTTTTTTCGGTCAAAAGATAATCTTGCATAACCGTCTCTTCATCAACGCCTAGGGCCAATTGTGTTAATGCACAACCGACACCAGTACGATCTTTACCCACCGCACAATGCTGTACCATTGGTGTTAGTTCGGGCGCTAATAATAGGCTAACTAGTTGTTTATAAGCAGGATTGTTAAAGGGCAGTTGCTCATATAGTTTTATCATAAATGCACTGCCACTGCGATGATCATGGCTATTGGCTTTAATGTCTTCAATAATATTCGCAGACACGTCACCATTTAAAGGATTAGCAGCAATAGCATAATAATTAACCCCAGACCAAAGCCTATCTGGATTTTTTTCGATTTCACTTCTATCACGATAATCTAAAATTGACTTTAAACCAATATTATCGGCTAAAAATTGACAATCGTTTGCACTTAAATTGGAAAGCATACCAGAACGAAATAACACACCAGTTTTAATTTTTGCACCTGACTTTGTTGGTATTCTACCCATATCTCGAAAATTAATTCCTTTTTCTAACGGTAGTAACTGCATTGCTTTTCTCCTTATTATCTTAGCCTTATTCACTGCATTAGAATTAATCTTATTAAAAAATAGTCATTAGTGATAATCAATATAATTATTTTACGATTGAATCGAGCAGCACTATAGTGCTTAATCATATCTTATGTATCAATATTAATGTAAAGTAAATATGAACTTATCTACTTTAATCCCAAAAAATAGGATTAAAATAGAAAAATAGCTAATATGGTTATACGTTATACCGGGCTAATTAATATAACGATATGAATAAATTGAATTATTGTTTATATCAATGCGTCTCAATGTAGTATTGATTATTTAACTAATATCGGCTTATTTAATTTAATCTAGATGCACAATTTAACGCGTTATTTTTTTAGGTAATCAGCAATAATTAGTTGCATGATTTGGTATTAAAACTAAATAGCGTTATATTATATAGTTTTATTTTATTAAATTTTAGTTGTAAAAAATTAAAAAGTAGTGATTTGAGGTTTAAGTCGTAATGATTATTCCATGGCAACAGCTAGACAAAGCTACATTACACAACATTATCGAGTACTTTGTGTTGCGTGAAGGTACCGATTACGGTGATCAAGAGAAAACGCTGGCAGAAAAAGTAAATGATGTACAGCAGCAGCTTGAAGCGGGTAAAGCGGTATTAGTGTGGTCTGAATTACATGAATCTATTGATATTAAAATTCATCCATAATAACTAGATTCACGCTAAGAATAATTTTTAATCACCATATGATCATTTTATTGTAGTCATGTACTTTGTTGATTCAGGGGCTTTATATGATTTTAGAAAAACAGCATACAGATACAACGCTAGACTGGTTTTTGTCACATTGCCATATCCATAAATATGCAGCTAAAAGCACGCTTATTCATCAAGGAGAAAGAGCCGAAACCTTATACTATATCATTAAGGGATCGGTGGCGGTATTGGTGAAGGATGATGAAGGTAAAGAAATGATTTTATCTTATCTTAGTCAAGGGCAATTTATCGGGGAAATTGGCCTATTTCAGCAAGATACCGAACGTAGTGCTTGGGTAAAAGCAAAAACGCAGTGTGAAATCGCCGAAATTTCATATAAAAAATTTAAACAATTAATTCACGTAAACCCTGATATTTTAATGCGTTTAGCTGGACAAATGGCGAGTCGTTTACAAGTTACGTCAGAAAAAGTCAGTAATTTAACTTTTCTTGATGTAGCAGGTCGTATTGCGCAAACTTTATTACATTTAGCGAAACAACCTGATGCGATGACCCATCCAGATGGAATGCAGATAAAAATTACCCGACAAGAAATTGGGCAAATTGTAGGATGTTCACGAGAAACCGTTGGTCGCATACTAAAAATATTAGAAGAGCAACATTTAATTTCAGCTCATGGTAAAACGATTGTTGTTTATGGCACCCGTTAATGATTTATAGCTTTCTTACACTGTTAAGATAATCTTTATAGCGCTTTAATTTTATTTCATAATTTTTAATTAATTATTTGATTTTAAGCAGCAAAAAAATTTCCACCCTATTAGGGGGTTATGCTAACATAATTAATGTTTAAAGAGTCATATATTAATAAAATTAAGTCAGTTATAGGATTAACATGCCTGGATCTAATATAGGTTTTCCAAAACATGTCGCTATTATTATGGATGGTAATGGGCGATGGGCTAAACAACGAGGTCAATTACGTGCTATTGGGCATAAAGCCGGGCTTAAAACTGTAAGGCGAATTGTTCGCTTTGCTTCTCAAAAGGGGATAACTGCATTAACATTATATGCTTTTAGCAGTGAAAACTGGAATCGACCAAAAACAGAAGTTTCAGCACTGATGGCATTATTTGGTTATGCACTTAATCGAGAAGTGAGAATCTTACATAAAAATAATATTAAATTACAAATTATTGGTGATGTATCACGTTTTAGTCATCAATTACAAAAATGTTTAAAGATTGCTGAAGATTTAACCTGTGATAATACTGGATTGGTCTTAAATATTGCTGCTAATTATGGAGGTCGTTGGGATATTGTTAATGCCGGTAAACAGGTCATGAAGCAAATCAATCAAGGTGAGATCACTTTAGAACAGCTTGACGAATCCCATTTTTCACGGTATTTATCTTTATCTGAATTGCCTGCGATTGATTTAGTCATTCGCACTGGTGGTGAATATCGCATAAGTAATTTTTTGTTGTGGCAAATTGCCTATGCTGAGTTCTATTTTACCGATATTTTATGGCCTGATTTTGATGAAAAGGTCTTTATGCAGGCGATTGATGTGTTTCAATCACGTGAACGACGTTTTGGAAGTATAAAAGAATAAGAGAATAAGGGGTCACTTCATGCTAATGCAACGTTTGTTAGCGGCACTGGTCTTAATACCAGTGGTGCTAATTGCGCTATTTTTCTTACCTATCACTTTTTTTGTTGCTATCGTTATTATTATTTGTGGAATAGGTGTATGGGAATGGACACAATTTCTTCCGGTAACAACCCGCATAATTAGATACTACTGTGTTATCATTACTACCTTATTGCTAGCTATTAGCTATTACTTACTCTCTAACCATTTTGTTTATCTTTTATTTGATTATTCATTAATCTTGGGATTGTGCTGGTGGTTAGCTGCTTTAATTCTCGTTATCACTTATCCTAAAAGTGCTAAATTCTGGCAAGCTTCTTATAGGCTAAAAGGCTTATTTGGTCTTTGTACATTATTTCCATTTTTTAGCGGTATGGCGATCTTACGTTCAATATTTTATGAAAGTAACCCCTATTTTGGTGCATTTATACTATTATATGTATTAACGTTAATTTGGGCGACTGACTCAGGCGCTTATTTTGTTGGGCGTATGTGTGGTAAACATAAATTAGCACCCCAAGTTTCACCAGGTAAAACTATTGAAGGTTTGATCGGCGGAGTGGTAAGCGCAATGTTAATTGCTACCGTGACCAGTTGTTTATTTTATGATGGACTTTTTTTTGGAAATTTAATGATAATATCATTTATAACGATTTTAGCCTCAGTGCTCGGTGATTTAACCGAAAGTATGTTTAAACGCGCAGCGGGTATTAAAGATAGCGGCAATCTTATTCCGGGTCACGGTGGGATACTCGATCGTATTGATAGCTTAACATCGGCGATTCCTATATTTGCTGCGTTACTTTTATTAATTATTCCATAAGGATTAATATGTGCTTTGGACGATATTAATCTTTATTATAACTATTGGCATATTGGTCACTATCCATGAGTTTGGGCATTTTTGGGTTGCCCGCCGTGCTGGGGTAATGGTTGAATGTTTTTCTATTGGATTTGGACCGAAGTTAGTTACTTATCATAGTAAAAAAGGTACTCAATTTACTATTGCCGCTATTCCCTTAGGCGGCTACGTTAAGATGCTAGACGGTCGTAATAATCAGCTGACGGAGAAAAATCAACAGTTTGCATTTGACCGCCAATCTCTAGCTAAACGATCTGCTATTATCGCCGCCGGTCCTTTAGCCAACTTTTTATTTGCTTTTGTCATTTACTGGATTATTTTCCAGTTAGGTGTTTCAAGCTTTCCAGTAAAAGTGGCGCAAGTCATTCCTAACTCTGTCGCCTCTACGATAAAGATCCCATCTGGCGCCGAGCTAAAATTAATTGATCAAATCAAAATAAAAGATTGGCAAGATGTACAATTAGCGTTAGTAAATAGCCTAGGTAAGTCGCAAATCACCATTACTTATTTACCTGAACATAGTAACCATACCGTGACAGACAAAGTAGATATTCGTCACTGGGCGGTTGACTTAAATAAACAAAACCCCATAACCGCATTTGGATTGGTACCGCAGAAACCTAAAATTATTCCTGTTTTCAGTCAAATTATACCCGATTCTGCTGCGCAGCGTGCAGGGTTAAAGCCGAAGGATCATGTCATTCAAGTAAATGGGCATAAACTTAATGATTGGAATGAGCTATACACTCAAATAAAGCAAGGTCTCCCCTTTGACATAGTGGTAGATCGCGAAGGTAAACAATTATCCTTTACGATTACGCCTGATACGCGAATGGTTAAAAATTCCCAAGGAATATTACAACAAGAAGGGTTTATCGGCGTAGTGCCAGAAACCGATGTGATAACGAAAAAATATGACGCTATTGCTGCGCTAGCCGCATCTTTTGAACAAACACAGGTCATGATAAAAGTGACTATCCGTTCATTTTATCAATTAATAACGGGCAGCTTAAGCTTAAAAAATTTATCAGGACCTGTAACAATAGCAAAAATTGCAGATCAATCGGCAAGTTATGGTATAGTATCGTATTTATATTTTTTGGCTTTTATCAGTATCAGTTTAGGTGTGGTTAATCTAATTCCTTTACCAATACTTGATGGGGGACATTTATTGTTTTTATTGATTGAAGCAATAAAAGGCAAGCCATTGCCGGAACAGAAACAGCTATTGTTCTATCGTTTTAGTTTTGCTTTATTAATGTTAATAATGGGCGTTGCGTTATTTAACGATTTTTCACGAATATAGTTTCAGATTGTAACTATAGAAATATGGATGAGCAGTGATAATGAAAATGAATAAGCTATTCATAGTACCGCTGGTATTCGGTAGCATGTCAACTTACAGTGTAGCGGCAAGAGCCGATGATTTTGTTATACAGGATATCCAATTTAAAGGATTACAACGTGTTGCACTTGGTGCAGCACTATTAGATACACCCGTTCAAGTTGGTGATATGATCAATGATAGTGATCTAGGACAAATTGTTAAAACTTTGTTTAGCAGTGGTAATTTTGAGGATATTCATATTTACCGTGATGGGCGAAGATTAATTATTCAGGTAAAAGAACGTCCAACAATTGCTAACATTATTTTATCCGGCAATAAAGCAGTAAAAAAAGATGCATTAATGAAAAATTTGGACAGTTCAGGTATTCGTATTGGTGAAGCATTAGATCGAACCAAACTGTCACAAATTGAGAAAGGTTTAGAAGAGTTTTATTATAGCATTGGTAAATATAATGCACAGGTAAAAGCGATTATTACCCCTCTTGAGCGTAATCGTGTTGATTTAACATTAACCATCGCAGAAGGTAAATCAGCATTAATTGAACAAATTAATATTGTAGGTGCGAAAGCATTTTCATCGGATTCATTGATATCTCGTTTTTCGTTACGTGATGAGGTGCCATGGTGGAATCTACTCGGTGATCGTAAATATCAAAAGCAAAAATTAGCCTCAGATTTGGATGAATTACAAAGTTTTTATCTTGATCATGGTTATGCGCGCTTTAACATTGATTCAACGCAAGTCAGTTTAACGCCAGATAAGAAAGGGATTTACGTTACTATCAATATTACTGAAGGTGATCAATATAAGCTTAACGGCTATGAACTTAAAGGCAATTTATCTGGTTATGAAGATCAGCTAGATCAAATTGCAGCTAAACATATTGTCGACGGACAATTATATAACGGTAAACGGGTCACCGCCTTAGAAGAAAGTATTAAAAAAATGCTGGCAAATAGTGGTTATGCATTTCCTAAAGTTGTAACACAACCAGAAATAAATGAACAAGATAAAACCGTTAAATTGGTCGTTTATGTCGACGTAGGCAACCGCTATTATGTCCGTAAAATTAACGTCACAGGTAATGATATTACCAGCGACAAAGTGATTAGGCGCGAGCTCCGTCAAATGGAAGGCGCATGGTTAGGCGGCAGTCTGGTTGAAGCAGGGAAAGAACGTCTAAATCGTCTAGGATATTTTGAAACGGTAGAAGTTGAAACCGAGCGTGTACCAGGTACTGACGATCAAGTGGACGTAAATTATCGCGTAACGGAAAGAAATACCGGAAGTATTAAGCTTGGGATTGGTATTGGTACAGAAAGTGGTTTAAGTTTTAATGCAGGTATTCAGCAAAGTAACTGGTTGGGTACGGGTAATAGCGTCTCATTTGATGTTAATACGACGAATGCGGATAAGACCGCTTCAATCTCTATGACCAATCCGTATTTTACGGTGGATGGAGTAAGCTTAGGCGGAAGTATTTTTTATAGCACGTATAATGCGGATAAAGATGGTGATTTATCTGAATATTCCAGTAAATCTTATGGAACTAATGTAAATCTTGGTTTCCCAGTTAGTGAAAATAACTTTGTTCGATTTGGGCTTGAATATACGCATCGTAACTTATCAGATATGAAACCACAATATACCATGTGGCGTTATTTCCATTCGGTGGGGAAACAAGTATCCAACAATGATCTTGATTTTAAATATCAAGCAGATGATTTATTATTCAATATGTATTGGGGGTATAACTCATTAGATCGTGGTTATTTCCCAACCGATGGGATAAAAAGTTCAGTTAATGCCAAAGTCTCTATACCGACTTTTGACAATCGCTACTATAAAATTACTTGGGATGGCTCCTATTACTATCCTGTCGATGAAGCGCATGAATGGGTTATGTTAGCGAGAATGCGTTTAGGGACAGGAAATGGTTTTGGTGGGCGAGATTTACCATTCTATGATAATTTTTATGCGGGTGGTTCACAAATGTTACGTGGTTTTAAAGCTAACACCGTTGGACCTAAAGCTATTTATTATAGAGACTGTACATCAGATATGAGTTATTGTAGAGCTTCTTCAGATGCAGTTGGTGGTAATACATTAGGATTTGCTAGTTTAGAAATGATTGTACCAACACCATTTATTAGTGAAAAATATTCAAGTAGTGTAAGAAGTTCTTTCTTCTTTGACGCGGGAAATGTGTTTGATTCACATTGGGGATTAAAAGAAACGAACAATGTGCATGATTATAGCGAACCATTTGATATTCGTATGTCGGTTGGTTTTGCATTACAATGGATGTCGCCATTAGGTCCATTGGTCTTTTCATATGCACAACCAATTAAAAAATATGAAGGCGATTCATCGCAACAATTCCAATTTAATATTGGCACGACTTGGTAATTAATTAAATATTGATATAAATTTTAAGGGGGACATTGTGAAAAAGATTATTTATGCTTTAGGGTTAACCATAATGCTGTTAACTGGTAGTGTATTTGCTACTGAACAAAAAATTGCTGTCGTCAACGTTATGTATATATTACAAAACATGCCTGAACGTGAAACAGTATCAAAAACATTAAATTCAGAATTTGAATCTAGAGCTAAAACTTTACAATCACAAGAGAAAAAAGCGCAAGAAGCGGCACAGCGTTTACAAAAAGAGGGCTTAACGCTATCGGCTGGTGATAAGAATAAACTGAAAGACATTATTGCTTCTTTCGAAGAAAAAGCGAAAGCATTTTCACAAGATTACCATAAACGCGAAAATGAAGAAGTTAATAAACTGCTTGGACATATTCAACAAGCCGTGTCTACATTAGTGAAACAAGAGCATTACACATTAGTATTAAAAGCAGAAGCTGCATTTTATGTGAATGATACTATTGATATAACAGAAAAAGTTTTAGAACAGGTTAAGAAATAATGCATTCATTCCGTTTGGAAGATCTAGCAAAACATTTAGGTGCAACGCTTTATGGTGATAAGGAATTGCTTATCACCAGTTTAGCATCGATGAAAAATGCAAAAGCAGGTCAAATTACATTTCTTGCTGATCAAAAATATCAGCAACAGTTATCTTCTTGTCAGGCAAGTGCAATTGTATTAACCGAAGAAAGCCAACCTTATTGGTCGGGAGCCGCATTAGTGGTTAGAAATCCTTACCTAGCCTATGCGAAGTTAGCACAATTGTTAGATACCACGCCAAATCCAGCGGAAAATATTGCGCCTTCAGCCGTTATCGCTAAAGATGTAAAATTAGGTAACCACGTTGCCATTGGGGCAAATGCTGTTATTGAAACAGGTGTCTGTCTAGGTGATAATGTTATTATTGGTGCTGGATGTTTCATTGGTAAAAATACGGTGATTGGTGCAGGAACCAAGCTGTGGGCGAATGTTTCGGTCTACCATAATGTCATGATTGGCGAGAATTGTTTGATTCAATCAGGTACGGTGATTGGTGCTGATGGCTTCGGTTATGCCAACGATCGTGGTAACTGGATAAAAATTCCTCAATTAGGTTCGGTGAAGATTGGTAATAATGTGGAAATCGGTGCTTGTACCACTATTGACCGTGGAGCACTAGATGATACTACCATTGGTAATGGCGTGATTATTGATAATCAATGTCAAATTGCACATAATGATATTATTGGTGATCATACCGCGGTTGCTGGTGGGGTAATTATGGCTGGCAGCCTCAAAATTGGTCGTCATTGTATGATAGGTGGCGCTAGTGTGATCAATGGTCATATGGAAATATGCGATAAAGTCACGGTAACCGGTATGGGGATGGTGATGAGGCCAATTACGGAGCCAGGTGTTTACTCATCAGGGATCCCACTACAAACCAATAAAGTTTGGCGTAAAACAGCATCATTAGTATTACATATTGATGAAATGAACAAGCGCTTAAAAGCATTAGAGAAGCAATTTAAACAGGACAGCAAATAAAACAGACTCGACGTAACTACTTACGATCGGTATAATGCATGCCTATTTTGTAAACTTTTTAAGCATTGGGTATTAGCAGATAAATTAATGACCCTATGCCATTTAATATATTTTATGATTTTTGAGGTAAAAAAATGCAAGTTTCTGTAGAAACAACTCAAGGTTTAGGTCGCCGCTTAACGATAATAATCAAAGCTGAAGATATTAAAAATGCTGTGCATACAGAACTTGTAAATACAGCAAAAAAAGTACGTATTGATGGTTTCCGTAAAGGAAAAGTACCATTAAAAATCGTTGAACAGCGTTATGGTGCAACTATTTTACAAGATGCATTAAGTGATTTAATGCAGAAAAATTTCATTGACGCCATTATCAAAGAAAAAATTAATCCAGTTGGTGCACCAACTTATACGCCAAGTGAATATAAAGCTGATCAAGATTTCACTTATACGGTAGAATTCGAAGTGTATCCAACGATTGAAATCAAAGATATTGAACAAATCGAAGTAGAAAAACCAGTCGCTGAGATTGCTGATGCAGATGTCGAGGTAATGGTTGAAACCTTACGTAAACAGCAAGGTAGCTGGCAAGAAGTACAACGTGAAGCAAAAGAACAAGATCGTGTTGTTTTAGATTTCACGGGTACAGTGGATGGTGAAGAATTTGAAGGCGGGAAAGCAACTGACTTTGCTTTAGTTTTAGGTCAAGGTCGTATGATCCCAGGTTTTGAAGACGTTATCTTAGGTCATAAAGCAGGCGATAGCTTTGATATTGAGGTGACTTTCCCTGAAGATTACCATGCTGAAAACTTAAAAGGCAAACCAGCTAAATTTGCTTCTGTATTGAAAAAAGTTGAAGCATTAGAATTACCTGAATTAACAGAAGATGTTATCAAACGCTTTGGTATTGCTGATGGCACATTAGATTCACTTAAAGCAGAAGTCCGTCGTAATATGGAACGTGAATTAAAAGCCGCAATCCGTAGCCGTATTAAAAATCAAGTGATCGATGGTCTAGTTAAAACCAACGCTATTGATATCCCAACCGCAATGATTGATCGTGAAGTGGATGTATTACGTCAGCAAGCGATGAATCGTTTTGGCGGTAATGCTAAACAACCTATCGAATTACCGAAAGAGTTATTTGAAGCTGAAGCGAAAAAACGTGTTGCAGTTGGACTACTATTTGGTGAAATCATCGATAGTAATAAAATGACAGCCGATGATAAACGCATCAATGATTTAATCAAGGATATTGCTTCTGCTTATGAAGATCCAAAAGAAGTGATTGCTTATTACGAGAAAGATAAAAAAGCAATGGAAAATCTAAAAGCAGTTGCGCTTGAAGATCAAGTTGTTGATTTCTTACTTGAAAAAGCCAAAGTAACAGATAAAGCGAGTTCATTCTCTGAATTATTAAATCAGGCTCCAGCAGTATAATTCAGATTTAACTGTTTTATTCATTATTTATTATGATAATAGCCCAAATAAGATTCCCTCTTCTTTGGGCTGTTTTTCTTATTATCAGGAGGATATATGTCTCATTTTAATCATCATACCGATCTCAGTATGTCTGTTGTTCCAATGGTTGTAGAACAGAGTTCTCGTGGTGAACGTGCTTATGATATTTATTCACGTTTATTAAAAGAGCGGGTGATTTTTTTAAATGGTCAAGTTGAAGATAACATGGCTAATCTTATTGTTGCACAAATGTTATTTCTTGAGGCAGAAAACCCAGAAAAAGATATTTATCTTTACATTAATTCTCCTGGTGGGGTCATTACTTCTGGTATGTCGATTTATGATACCATGCAATTTATTAAGCCTGATGTCAGCACTATTTGTTTAGGCCAAGCTTGTTCGATGGGGGCATTTTTGCTCACAGCGGGGGCGAAAGGCAAACGTTTTTGCTTACCTAATGCCAGAGTGATGATTCACCAACCTTTAGGTGGGTATCAAGGACAAGCAACTGATATTCAAATTCATGCAGAAGAAATGTTAAAAGTGAAACGTCGCATGAATGAATTGATGGCACATCATACAGGAAAATCGATTAAAACTATTGAAAAAGATACTGATCGCGATAATTTTATGTCAGCTAAAGAAGCCATGGATTACGGTTTAATCGATGGTATTTTTACCAAACGTACTTAAATTGTTTTATTCATTAATAAATTATGTAAAATAATGGTTTTTATGTGAAAAGTCTTGAAATTAAATCATATATTAACATATAAATAATAAGGCTTTAGGTGTTTCTCATAGCAAATTTGGTTAATTTCAACTTAAGCCTATCGTAAGCAAAACGAGTATTGCTATGAGAATTAATCAACAAATTTAGGTGATTTAAGTGAATAATGAAAATGTAGGTAAAATGCTCTATTGCACATTTTGTGGTAAAAATCAGGATGAAGTAAAGTTAATTGCTGGACCATCTTCGATTTATATTTGTAATGAATGCATTAGTTTATGCAATGACGTTTTGAAAGAAGAAAATATCGGTTTTACTGAAAATGGTGAATTTGATAAAAGTACTTTACCTACACCTCACCAGATTCGAAAACATCTTGATCAGTATGTTATCGGCCAAGATCGGGCGAAGAAAGTATTAGCTGTTGCGGTATACAATCATTATAAACGTTTATATAGTGATAAAACGGTAAACGGGGTTGAATTAGGTAAAAGTAATATTTTATTAATTGGTCCAACTGGTAGCGGTAAAACTTTATTAGCGGAAACGTTAGCACGACGACTTGATGTCCCTTTTGCCATTGCTGATGCCACAACATTAACCGAAGCTGGCTATGTGGGTGAGGATGTTGAGAATATCGTGCAAAAACTACTACAAAATTGTGACTATGATGTAGAAAAAGCACAACGCGGAATCATTTATATCGATGAAATCGATAAAATATCACGTAAATCGGATAACCCATCAATTACACGCGATGTTTCCGGCGAAGGCGTACAACAAGCTCTATTAAAATTAATTGAAGGGACCGTTGCCGCGGTACCACCAAAGGGAGGACGCAAACACCCTCAGCAAGAATTTTTGCAAGTCGATACCTCAAAAATTCTGTTTATTTGTGGTGGTGCTTTTGCTGGTTTGGATAAGGTCATTAGCCAACGTGTAGCGACTAATACTGGAATTGGTTTTGGGGCTGAAGTGAAATCTGAAAAACAGAACGCATCAGAAAGTGACTTGTTAGCGCAAATTGAACCAGAAGATTTAATTAAATTTGGTCTAATTCCCGAGTTTATCGGTCGTTTGCCTGTGGTTGCTACATTATCTGAACTGGATGAAAAAGCACTTATTCAAATTCTTACTGAACCAAAAAATGCACTTACTAAACAATATCAGGCATTATTTAATTTAGAAAATACGGAATTAGAATTTTCTCAAGAGGCATTAGAGGCTATTGCCAAGAAAGCCATGAAACGAAAAACAGGCGCACGTGGTTTACGATCAATTGTAGAAAATATTTTACTTGATACAATGTACGACTTACCTTCGTTTGACGATGTCGCTAAGGTGGTAGTAACTAAAGACACGGTTGATGAGAATTTGCCACCTAACTTGATAAAAACTATAAAATTAGAAAATAACGCTGAAACTGAGCAATAAAATGGTGTTCAATCTTCATCATTGCCCCATCAATGTTGACCATCAGGCGAAGTGAATCGCCTGATGTATAATTCAATCATTATTAAATTTAATCGTTTACTGACTATTTTAGATATACTTATAAGCGTACAAATTGATACACTATATAGTAGGTATCGCTGTGATAGATATATAACCTAGTAAATATAGTAATCTAGCTTGAATAATTAATCTTTACCCTTATATAACTAAAATAACACGATTTACTATTTTAGAGAGAATATTATGAGTAATAAACATTCTAAACAGATGATTATACCAATCCTACCCTTACGAGATGTGGTAGTATTACCATATATGGTTATTCCTCTGTTTGTGGGAAGAAGTAAATCTATTCATTGTCTTGAGCATGCCGAAATAGACGGTAAGGTTTTTTTGCTCACTCAAAAAGATGCCAATAAAGATGATCCAGAAATGGATGATCTCTACACCATAGGTACGATTGCCAAAATTTTACAACTATTAAAATTACCAGATGGTACGATTAAGGTATTAGTTGAAGGTATTGAACGCGCACGTTTAATTGATATGCTACCTTATGAAAATGATGATTTTTATATGGCTAATATTGAGCCTTATCAAGAAGTAAGCAATGATGATGCTTTAAATCAAGCTTTAGTTCGTGTCGCCCAATCAAATTTTGAACATTATGCTAAGATGAGTAAAAAAGTTACTCAAGAAGTGATTGAAACGATTTTAGCTATCAAAAATCCATCGCAATTAGTGGATAGTATTGCCGCTGCCTTACCGCTTAAAGTTGAGCAAAAACAGCAATTATTAGCCTCCGCGGCGACTGAGCAACGTTTAGAATTATTACTTTCAATGTTAGAAGTAGAAATTGAGCTACTGGAAGTAGAAAAAAATATCCGTCAACGTGTTAAACAACAGATGGAAAAAGCGCAGAAAGAGTATTATCTTAATGAGCAAATTAAAGCGATTCATAAAGAATTGGGTGATTCTGAAAATCGTAGTGATGAGTTTGAAGAGTTACAAACCAAAATTACGGCAACTAAAATGCCTAAAGAGGCAAAAGAAAAAACCCTTTCTGAATTGAATAAATTAAAAATGATGCCGCCAATGTCAGCTGAAAGTACCGTAGTACGTGGCTATATCGATTGGATGTTACAGGTACCTTGGAGCAAAAAAAGCAAGATTAAAAAAGATTTACAACAGGCACAGCAAGTACTAGATAAAGACCATTATGGCTTAGAGCGCGTCAAAGACCGAATTTTAGAATATTTAGCTGTACAGAGTCGTGTGGATAAATTACGAGGACCGATTTTATGTTTAGTTGGACCGCCAGGGGTGGGGAAAACCTCGCTTGGGCAATCCATTGCCAAAGCAACAGGACGTAAATATGTACGTATGGCTTTAGGTGGAGTTCGTGATGAAGCGGAGATCCGTGGACATCGTCGTACTTATATTGGTTCTATGCCCGGTAAACTTATTCAACGCATGGCTAAGGTCGGTGTAAAAAACCCATTATTTTTACTGGATGAAATCGACAAAATGGCATCAGATATGCGTGGTGACCCAGCATCCGCATTGCTTGAGGTTCTAGATCCTGAGCAAAACCGTAGCTTTAACGATCATTATTTAGAAGTCGATTATGATTTATCGGAAGTGATGTTTATTGCTACAGCCAATTCAATGAATATTCCAGCACCATTATTGGATCGCATGGAGGTGATTCGTTTATCTGGTTATACCGAAGATGAAAAATTAAATATCGCTAAACAATATTTAGTATCGAAACAAATTGAACATAATGGGCTCAAATCAAATGAACTTGTGATTGATGACAGCGCTATTATTGATATTATTCGTTACTACACTCGCGAAGCGGGCGTACGTGGACTTGAGCGTGAGATAGCGAAAATTTGCCGTAAAGTGGTCAAACAATTAGCATTAAATAAACAGCTTAAAACGTTAGTGGTTGATCAGCATAATCTTAAGGAATTTCTTGGCATACAACGTTTTGATTACGGCAAAACAGATAATGAAAATCGTATTGGCCAAGTAAATGGTTTAGCGTGGACTGAAGTTGGTGGAGACTTACTTACTATCGAATCCGTCAGTGTTCCAGGTAAAGGTAAATTAAGTTATACTGGTTCACTTGGCGATATTATGAAAGAATCCATTCAAACGGCGATGACAGTTGTCCGTTCTCGTGCGGATAAACTAGGTATTAATGCTGATTTCCACGAAAAAAGAGATATTCATGTTCATGTTCCAGATGGTGCAACACCGAAAGATGGACCAAGTGCAGGGATTGGAATGTGCACATCGCTAGTTTCAACGTTGACGGGAAATCCAGTAAAAGCAGACGTTGCTATGACGGGTGAAATTACGTTACGTGGTGAGGTATTGCCGATTGGCGGATTAAAAGAGAAGCTTTTGGCAGCGCACCGTGGTGGGATTAAAACTGTAATTATTCCAATGGATAATAAAAAGGATTTGGAAGATATTCCTGATAATGTTAAAGCGGAAATCAAAATTTGTCCGGTAAAATGGATTGATGAAGTATTAAAGATTGCATTACAAGATAATCCTTATGGTATGGAACCCATTAAATTAAAAGAATCCAAATCGACTATCAAACGTCCGGCAAAAAAATTAAAAGAGTCGATGGTTATACCTGATTCAATTAATTAAAAAAAGACATATTTTTATTTATTCAGCTAATAGCACATCTTTACCGATGTGCTATACTTTTTTAAAACAATTAATAACGATAATAAATCATTCATATATCATTTTATGAACATTTATTTCATATGGAGAGTAGCTACTATATGATGGAAAAAATTCGTACTGCGGCAAATAACGTAGTGGTTAAAATTATTTTTGGCTTAATAATATTGTCTTTTATTTTTGCTGGTGTAGGTGGTATTTTCACGATGAACGCCAATACAGACAAACAATATATTGCTAAGGTTGATGGGGAAGGACTAAGTCGTATTGCATATGAGAATGCGGCGTTATCACAAATTCAGCAGTATCACTTAACTAGCGATCAACCCGAGTTGATTCAGTTAGTACGTCAAAATGTATTACAACAACAGATTCAAGATCACTTAGTTTACAAATATCTTGATAAACTTGATATTAAAGTAACCAATGAACAAGTAAAAAGTAATATTCGACGAAATCCTGCCTTTGCCAAAGATGGACGATTTAACAATGAATTGTTCTTAAATACCATTAAGCGACAAGGTTATCCATCGGCAGACATTTATGCAGAATATTTACGGCAACAAATGCGAATGCAACAACTATTTAGTGCCTTACAGTTAACTGACTTCGTATTACCTGTTGATGCTGATCTGGTTAAATTACACGATCAGCAACGAGTTGTTGCAACAGCAACTCTATCGGCTAAGGATTTGGGCATAGCCGATAAGTCATTTACTGATGAGGAACTTAAAGCTTATTATTTAGCTCATCCACAACAATTTACTACCAATACTGAACTCGTTAAACTTGATATTGTTCGTTTACCTCGTTCAGCGATCGAGGCAGGAATTAATATCACGGATGAGGACATTAACACTTATTATGAGCAACATAAAAAGAGTTATGTTACGCCACCTGAATTTGCCTATAGCTCAATTGAAACCGAAAATTTAGCAGATGCTGAAGCGATTTATCAACAATTAGTTTCTGGTGCAGACTTTGCTGAATTAGCGGCTGAAAAAGGTCTATATCCTATGCAGCGTAATACGAAAGGCGTGCTTGGCTGGTTTAGTGCTGAATCCTTACCTGAATCACTTAAAGCTGCGAATTTAACGGATATTGGACAATTTTCAAAACCGCTAAAACAAGAAAATGGTCATTATTTAATTGTAAAACTAGATGATCAACATGAACAACAAACAGCAGCGTTAGAATCAATTAAAGATGTAGTGAAAAATGATTTACTACAAAGCATGATTGATCAACAGATACAAGATAAAGAAAAACAAATACACCAATTTGTTGAGCAAGGTCTATCATTATCTGATATTGCAGGCAAACTAAATCGTCAAGTTGAACAAACGACTTGGATCAATCAGCATACGGCGCCATTAACCTATTCAGCGGTGGGTGAAATCGTCATGCAACAACTAGATGAAGATAGTACGAATCGTACGCATATTTTAGGTCCTGTTTATGCTGATGAAAATCAGGAAATATATGCAGTGCAAATTATGGATTATCGACCAATTGGATTAGCAACGTTTGAATCAGTCAAATTGGACATTTTAGCTATATTACAAAAACAAGATCGTGATGAACGTTTCCGTACTGCTACTGAGCAACTCATGACAAAATTAAGTTCACAAGATGCGGAAACGAAGGCTAAATTGACTTTTACTGAAGCTCAGCTTATCACGCGTCAGGATACGTCTTTAGATAAGGATGTGATAAAAACAGCCTTTAATTTAGTGCCGTCTGTGGATAATAAACCGGTGTATGGTATTACTTATCTACCACAAGAACGTGCGGTGATTACTCAGTTAACTCAGGTAAAAGAGGCAACAGAAGTACGTAATATGGATGATAATATGTTGGAACCGTTAATTGCGAGCTCCTCAAAAGCCATTGTCACTACGTTAACATCACAAGCTAAAATAGAATTAATGCCAACGGAATAAATGTGATATTTATCGTATTTATTGCTACAGCAATGCAATGATAAAAAGCCACTTTAGTGGCTTTTCTATTGTTTAACGATATCTCATATCATTTCATAACCTATACTGGCAAAGTATCAAACCTCATTAGGTATGATAACAAGGAGTCAGTAAAGATGAAAAATAACAAAACATTACACTTATTAGTCACGGCTATCTACTGTTGCATGCTACTATCATCAACATCAATGGCAGCAAATGTACCCGTTGAAATGGAACAGGTACAAACAACCGAAACTAAGATCAATATTAATACAGCGACGGCGGAAGAGTTAGCCGCTAAATTAAATGGTATTGGTTTAAATAAAGCAAAATTAATTGTTGAGTATCGCGAAAAATATGGCAATTTTGTAGCAATTGAACAATTAAAAGAAGTGAAAGGGATAGGACAAACTATTCTAGATAAAAATTTAGCTATTTTAACGTTATAATATCAAATGATCATTGAGCCAATGAGAATTGGCTCAAGTCTTTGATTATCTCATGATATACTTTGAAGTAAATTATTAAGTAAGGTTTATATAATATGGCGGCATGGAATATTGCGGTGGTCGGTGCAACAGGCGCTGTAGGTAGTAATATTATTCAATTATTAGAAGAACGTCAGTTCCCAGTCTCGGAGCTGTTTGTCTTTGCAACAGAAGATCATTTAGGCGAATCAATTCGTTTTAATGGTAAAAGTATTAAAGTACAGGCATTAGCTAATTTTGACTGGTCACAGGTTAATATCGCTTTCTTTACGGCAGGAGCAGCGGTATCAGAATTATATGCTTACCAAGCAGCGGATATGGGGTGTGTTGTGATTGACACCAGTGATTATTTTACCCGTTCGCCAGAAGTGCCATTAATTGTGCCAAAGGTCAATGATAAAGATCTCGTTGATTATCGCAATAACAATATTATTGCTATTGCCAATCCAGTGGTAAGTCAACTATTAAGAACCGTAACAGCAGTTTCTGATGTAGAAAATATTTTGCAGATACATGTAAATAGTTATTTACCCGCTTCATTTTACGGCAAAAAGGCGATTGATTCGTTAGCAGGGCAGAGTGCACGCTTATTAAATGGCTTAGCCATTGAAGATAAACAATTAGCCTTTAATTTACAGCCAGTTATTAACAATAGCACCATGTTGTTATCAGAAGAACAGCTATTACAACAGTGCCGTCGAGTGTTAGGCCATTATCAATTACCGATCGCATTTGATTTTATTGATGTACCTGTTTTCTATGGCTTATCGCAGTCCATCAATGTATCGTTAAATTATCCTATTGATTTAGCACAATTACCTACTCATTTAGCGCAATCATCAGATATTGAATTTGGCGATAACCCAGTTCCAACGCCTGTTCAACCTCAAGAAACAGCATTAAAATTAAAAATAGGTAATCTTCGTTATGCTTATGGTATGCCTGAAGTGTTACAGTTATGGGCAGTAAGCGATAATGTACGCTATTTAGGAAGTTTAATGGCGATTGAAACAGCCGAATGTTTAATTGAAAATTATCTATAGGTTGCACATGGTGAAAATCGCATTAGGGATTGAATATGATGGCAGCGAATATTACGGTTGGCAGCGTCAACAAACCGTTCCCTCTATACAAGAAAATTTAGAAAATGCGCTAAGTAAAGTTGCTAACCAGCCAATAACTGTTTTCTGTGCAGGTCGAACTGATGCGGGTGTACATGCGACAGGCCAAGTTGTTCATTTTGAAACCTCAGCGATAAGAAACGACGTCGCTTGGACGATGGGAGTTAATGCCAATTTACCGAAAAATATTGCGGTTCGTTGGGCCAAGTCTATTGATGATGATTTTCATGCTCGCTTTAGCGCCTTAGCAAGACGTTATCGTTATATAATTTATAATCATAAATATCGTCCAGCGATTTTAGGCTCAGGCGTTTCACATTATCATCTGCCATTAGATGCACAAAAAATGCACCGAGCAGCTCAATTTTTATTAGGTGAAAATGATTTCAGTGCTTTTCGCGCAGCGCAATGCCAGTCTAAAACGCCATGGCGAAATATACATCATGTGTCAGTCCGTCGTTTAAACCATTATATTGTCGTTGACATAAAAGCCAATGCATTTGTACATCACATGGTACGCAATATTGTTGGCAGTTTAATCGAAGTGGGTAATGGCCATCAAGTGGAAACGTGGATAGCTGAATTACTAGCCAAAAAAGATAGAACATTGGCCGCTGCCACCGCTAAAGCAGAAGGACTTTATTTAGTTCAAGTGGATTATCCCGAACACTATCAGCTACCTAAGGTTGATATTGGTCCGTTATTTCTTATTTAGGCGTAATGGTCATGTTTATTGGTAAGTAGTAAAGTAAAATTTGTTTGACTAAACATGAAAAACTATTGTTAAGTATTGTTGGAAAATAATATACAATACGAAATATCAACACAAAGAGAAAAAGGTTACTATGAGTTGGATTGAAAAGATTTTAAATAAAAGTACCATCACTGGTGATCACAAAGCCAATATTCCAGGTGGAGTATGGACGAAATGTGACAGTTGTGGTCAGTTTATTTATCGTGCTGAACTGGAACGTAATTTGGATGTTTGTCCAAAATGCGATCATCATATGAGAATTTCTGCTCGTGTTCGCTTATACCGTTTCCTTGATGAAGGTTCGGATATTGAACTAGGCACAGACTTACAACCAAAAGATGTTTTAAAATTCAAAGATTCTAAAAAATATAAAGATCGTTTAACCGCAGCACAAAAAGCAACGGGTGAACGTGATGCTATGGTCGCAATGAAAGGGACATTACATGGGTTACCTGTGGTTGCTGTAGCATTTGAATTTGAGTTTATGGGTGGTTCAATGGGCACCGTTGTTGGTGAAATGTTTGCCCGCGCTGCTGAACAGGCTATCGAAGATAATTGTCCATTAGTTTGCTTTTCCGCAAGCGGGGGCGCGCGTATGCAAGAAGCGCTCTATTCGCTAATGCAAATGGCTAAAACCAGCGCAGTTTTGGCAAAAATGCAAGATGCAGGTTTACCTTACATTTCGGTACTTACCGATCCAACTATGGGCGGTGTATCGGCGAGTTTAGCCATGTTAGGGGATCTTAACATCGCTGAACCTAAAGCATTGATTGGTTTTGCTGGACCGCGTGTTATTGAACAAACTGTTCGTGAAAAATTACCAGAAGGATTCCAACGCAGTGAATTTTTATTAGAAAAAGGGGCAATTGATATGATTGTACATCGTAAAGATTTACGCCCGCGTATTGCGAGTCTTCTAGCTAAATTAATGCAGCAACCTAATCCACTTATGCGATCGCAAGGTGGTGTCACTGAAAGTATGTAATAAAATTACAGATTAACCCTAATGGATGATAAATTACAAGATAAACCAAATGCCATGTCGACACTTTCAACATGGCTTTGTTATTTAGAGCATTTACACAATCGACCAATTGAATTGGGATTATCCCGTATCCAAAAAGTCGCTAAAAAATTAGATGTAGAAAAACCTGCGCCTTATGTGATTACGGTTGCTGGTACTAATGGTAAAGGCACCACTTGTCGCATGCTAGAAATGATACTATTAGCTGCCAATTATCGCGTTGGTGTATATAGTTCCCCCCATCTTATTCATTATACAGAACGCATAAGAATTAATAATCAACATCTACCTGATGCAACACATGTCGCCGCGTTTGATTTAATTGAGCAAGCTCGCGGTGATATATCACTCACCTACTTTGAGTTTAGCACCTTAGCGGCATTGTTGGCATTTAAACAGTCACAAGTTGAGGTAATAATTCTTGAAGTTGGTCTAGGCGGGCGCCTTGATGCTACGAATGTGGTTGATTCAGATATGGCGGTGATAACCTCTATCGCTTTAGATCATACGGATTGGTTGGGTGATACACGCCAAAGTATTGGTCGAGAAAAAGCCGGCATTTTTAGAGCACACCATCCAGCGATTATCGGTGAACCTGATATGCCACAATCAATAGTCGATTATGCGCAGTCATTGCAAGTCAATTTACTGTCTTGTAAACCAAATAAACACGCCAGTTGGTCCTATTCGGTCTCGGAAGATAGCTGGTGTTTTCAATCTGAACACCTAGTATTAGATCATTTACCGTTGCCTCATATTCCATTAGCTAATGCTGCGACAGCTATAGCGACGCTGGTTTATTCCTCATTAACGATCACTGATGAAGCGATTAAAACAGGTATTTCTCATGCTACACTGCCGGGACGTATGCAAAAGGTCATGAGTGAACCTTTAGTTATATTAGATGTCGCACACAATCCTCATGCGGCTAAATATTTAGCGGCGCAGCTTACCCAATTACGTGCTAAACAGTCTCAACATGGCGCAGTTCGTTTTGTGATTGGAATGTTACGGGATAAGGATATTGCATCGACATTACACTGTTTATCGGCTGATTATTGGTACTGTGGCTCATTATATGGCGAACGGGGTACTTCTGCGACAACATTAGCTCAATATCTGCCTAAACAAACAACCAAAACCTTTACATCGGTAGCTGAGGCTTGGCAGTGCGCATTAGCTGAGGCCAGTAAGGACGATATTATTATTGTATGTGGTTCTTTTCATACGGTAGCCGAAGTAATGGAAACAATAAAAGAATGAATAATCATATCCGGAATAGATTAATTGGAATACTATGTATACTATTAATGATAGCTATTGCTTTTCCATATATCATTAGAGAAAATGCATTTAAACCTAATCCAACGATTTCTTTAATGACAAAATCAGAGACGGACGATTATCACGATTTCATTCTTAATTCAGCGAAAACTCAGGGTTATTCGCCTAATTTAGAATCGGGGTATGTGCCACCGCCAATGACAGCGCCACAATATAGTGATACAAATAGAAATAAAGAGGCTGCCTCTCATAACAATATATCAATGGCAAGCGCACAAAATAGTGGGGATAAGCTTTATTATATTCAATTGGCTGCGTTAAAAAATAAACAAAAAATTGAGGAGCTAATCGCTTTATTAAGATTACATAATTATGATGTACTGATTGATACGCAAACTAAAGGAAATGAACAACTTTATCGTCTTTTAGTTGGACCGTATTCGTCTAAAGAACAAACAGAGTTAGCCGTTTTGGATTTAAAAAATTTAACCAAATTGGATGGTTTTATTCTTTCTCGTTAAATATTTGGATATAAAATATGATGTTAATGTTAAATGAAATTGATTTTGCCATTATTGGTATCATACTATTTTCTCTAATAGTAAGTATTATTCGTGGTTTTGTTCGTGAAGTATTATCGTTAACAAGTTGGTTTTGTGCCTTTTATGTTACGAGCCATTTTTATTCTTATATTACTCGTTATCTGACTTATTTTAATGATCCTTTTGTGCGTAGGGCGGCGGCAATAGCCATTTTATTTTTGCTAACTTTAATTATTTGTTCATTTATAAGCTATATGATCAGTCTATTAGTGCTTAAAACGGGGTTAAGTGGCACCGATAGAGTGCTTGGAAGTTGTTTTGGTGTAGCCAGAGGAATATTGATTGTTGCGGCGATATTATTTTTTACCGACACTTTTACATCGATGTCAAAAAGTCAACTATGGAAGCAATCGGTACTGATTCCTCATTTTAATTATATTATTCGTTGGTTTTTTGATTTTTTACAAAATTCGTCTGCATTTTTGAGGTAGGGTGTTCATTTTCAGGGTAGTAATTTTATGTTGAGGTGACTTTATGTGTGGTATTGTTGGTATGGTCAGTTTTAGTCCCGTGAATCAATCGATTTATGATGCATTATCAGTACTACAGCACCGAGGACAAGATGCGGCAGGGATAATAACCATTGATAGTAATAACCACTTTAGATTACGTAAAGCTAATGGTTTAGTTAATGAAGTTTTTCAAGCCCATCATATGCAACGTTTAGAAGGCAATGTGGGGATAGGGCATATTCGTTACCCAACCGCTGGAAGTTCAAGTGTATCCGAAGCACAACCATTTTACGTCAATTCACCTTATGGTATTGCGCTAGCTCATAATGGTAATTTAACTAATGCGGAAGCGCTACGACAGAAAATCTTTGAGCAAGGTAAGCGCCATGTTAATACACATTCAGATTCAGAAATATTACTCAATATTTTAGCCATTGAATTGGCAAATTTTCCTGACTATCCACTGTCTGCAGCAAATATTTTTTCTGCTATAGCTGCGGTACATAAAGTTATTCATGGTGCTTATGCTTGTGTTGCTATGATTATTGGTCATGGATTAATTGCCTTTCGCGATCCAAATGGCATACGTCCTTTAGTCTTAGGTAAAAGGGAAACGGTTGATCACCGTACCGAATATATGTTTGCATCTGAAAGCGTCGCGTTAGATAGTTTAGATTATACTTTTGTGCGTGATGTTGAGCCGGGTGAAGCGATTTATATTACTCAAGATGGCGAGTTTTTCTCTCAGCAATGTGCTGATAATCCTAAATTATGCCCATGTATTTTTGAATACGTCTATTTTGCCAGACCAGATTCATTGATTAATGGTATTTCAGTTTATCAAGCACGAATTCATATGGGACAAATGCTTGGCAAGAAAATTGCCCGCGAATGGCGCGATCTCGATATTGATGTAGTGATTCCGATCCCTGAAACATCCTGTGATGCAGCACTGGAAATTGCCCGTATTTTAAATAAACCTTATCGTCAGGGTTTTGTCAAAAATCGCTATATTGGACGAACGTTTATTATGCCTGGTCAGACGGTGCGTCGTCGTTCAGTTCGCCGTAAATTAAATGCGAATAATATTGAATTTGAAGGGAAAAATGTGTTACTCGTTGATGACTCAATAGTCAGAGGCACGACGTCAAAAGAAATATTAGAGATGGTTCGGTCTGTTGGCGCAAAAAAGATCTATTTGGCCTCGGCAGCACCCGAAATACGTTATCCAAATGTTTATGGCATTGATATGCCATCAGCGGATGAATTAATTGCCCATGATCGTAATGTGGATGAAATCGCTCAATTTATTGGTGCCGATGCAGTTATTTTTCAAGATTTATCCGATTTAATCGCTGCTGTGCAAATGAGTAATCCAACCATAACACAATTTGAATGTTCTGTTTTTGATGGACAATATATTACGCATGACATCGATCCACCTTATTTGGCCTCATTAGAAAGATTACGCAGTCATAACCGCAAACAGACCTCAACCTCTGCTTTAGCGCCTTCTCCAGAATTTGAGAATCTGGGAATTTATAATAATGAATAAGTTTAAAAAAATAGAATTAAGTCACATGAGGTAAATTTTGGTTAACCGTATTATCGTTGGTGTCACTGGGGCAAGTGGTGGTATTTATGCAGTTAGATTACTTGCATTATTAAAACAGATAGCTGAAATTGAAACGCATTTGGTCATGACCGATTCTGCTGTGCGTTCTTTAGAAATTGAAACACAATTGCCCCTAGAAGAGCTTAAGGCAATGGCGGATATAAACTATGATATTAACGATATTGCGGCAGCGATCGCTTCAGGTTCATTTAATACCGCAGGCATGATTATTGCGCCATGCTCTATGAAAACATTGTCTGGTATTGCTAATAGTTATAGTGATAATTTACTTACGCGCGCTGCTGATGTGACGCTTAAAGAGCGACGTCCTTTAGTCCTTAGCGTCAGAGAAACCCCTTTACATTTAGGCCATCTTCGTTTAATGACAACTGCATGTGAGCTAGGGGCAATTATTATGCCACCGCTTAATGCATTTTATCACAAGCCAAACTCAATTGACGCATTAGTCGATAATACAGTTCGCCGTATGGTACAGCAACTCCGCCTTAATATTGATATACCCGACTATCAGCAGTGGCTAGGTCCCGAATGATGATTATCGTTAATGACCTATCATTATTACTTTCCCAGTTTATTGTCTAATTAGTAACGAACGAAGTCGACGACTATAATGAGTTTGATAAAGCGACGGCAATACGTCATTTTTGTTTAACTTAAACTAAAATAAAAGGGGAATGATTGACGTCTAGCAAATGGTTAGAATAAAACGCGAGTGATGGGTGCATCATAAATCCATTCTTTTTTCTATTTCACTAGATCAAAACATTATAGTAAAGAAAACGGTTTATTGTGTTTTTTTATAAGTAAAATCCCATATTGATTTAACTTATGTTATGCTAAAACCAACAGTTTACAATAAGGATAATGTTTAAATGAAGGATCCATTTTTTGAGCGCGAGGCGGAAAAATATGACACGCCGATCGCCAGTCGAGAACTTATTCTCACTTATTTAAAAGAAATCGATAAACCAGCTAGTTTAGATACCATTGCTAAAGCAATGAACCTATACACTGAAGAAAAACAAACCATTTTACACCGCCGCTTAAGAGCGATGGAACGTGATGGCCAAGTGGTATTTACGCGACGTAAATGTTATGCGTTACCTGAAAAATTAGCGATGGTAAAAGGTCAGGTACTTGGGCATCGTGATGGTTACGGCTTTTTACGAGTCGAAGGTGAAAAAGACGATTACTATTTACCACCAGATCAATTTAAGTTAGTACTACATGGCGATACCGTACTTGCTCAGCCATTATCAAATAAATACCGCGGCAAAAGAGAAGTACGAATTGTTCGAATTCTTGAACCAAGAAACCATTTTATTGTTGGACGTTATTTTATCGAACAAGGTATTGGTTTTGTTGTGCCCGATGATAGTCGTTTAAGTTTTGATATTCTGGTTGCTGAAAAAACAGATAAAACGGTGCGTATGGGTTCTGTGGTGGTCGTTGAACTATTAAGACGTCCAGAAAAGCGGATTAAAGCGCTTGGGCGTATTGTTGAAATCCTCGGTGAAAAAATGGAAACCGATTTAGCCATTGAGATGGCGATTCGTAACCATGATCTTAATCACACTTTTCCTGAAGCGGTTATCCAACAGACAGCACATTTTAAAGAAGATGTCCCAGAGAAAGCCAAAGCAGATCGGATTGATTTACGACATCTCCCATTGGTGACCATTGATGGTGAAGATGCCAGAGATTTTGATGATGCCGTCTATTGTGAGAAGAAGCGTGGCGGAGGCTGGCGGTTATGGGTGGCGATTGCCGATGTAAGCTATTATGTTAGACCAGGCACACCCTTAGATAAAGAAGCATTAGCACGTAGTACATCCGTTTATTTCCCTTCTCGGGTTATTCCAATGCTACCAGAAGTTCTATCTAATGGACTGTGTTCGTTAAATCCTCAAGTTGATCGCCTATGCATGGTGTGTGAAATGACTATTTCAGCTCGAGGGGCGTTAACGGGGTATAAATTCTATGAGGCGGTCATGAATTCGCATGCTCGTTTAACTTATACCAAAGTACATAAAATCTTAACGGGCGATCAAACTCTACGAGAACAGTATCAATCGTTAGTGCCGCATTTAGAAACTTTATACGCACTCTTTAATGTGCTCGATGAAAGTCGTCAGTTACGAGGCGCGATTGGTTTTGATTCGCCTGAACCTAAATTTATTTTTAATGCCGATAAACGTATTGAACGCGTAGACGTTGCTGAACGCAATGAGGCACATAAAATGATTGAAGAGTGCATGATTATGGCTAATGTTGCTGCCGCCAAATTTGTTGAAAAGGCGCAAATTCCTTCATTATATCGTGTACATGATGAACCCGATCAAGATCGAATTAATAATTTGCGAGCGATTCTCAATGAGTTAGGATTAACGTTAATGGGCGGTGATAAACCTGAACCGCACGATATCGCGACCTTAATGTCAGAGGTTGCTGAGCGCCCAGATCATGAGATGATTCAAACGCTTATACTGCGTTCCATGAAACAAGCAATCTATGATCCAGAAAATCGCGGTCATTTTGGCTTGGCTTTGCACGAATATGCTCATTTTACCTCGCCAATCCGCCGCTATCCTGATTTGCTGTTACATCGCTCAATTAAGTGGCTGATAGCGCAACAAGCACCACAGCAAGATAATTCGGGTGGTTATCGATATAATCTTGAAGAAATGTTATTTTTTGGTCAGCAATGTTCAATGGCTGAACGTCGCGCAGATGAAGCGGTGCGTGATGTGGTTGACTGGTTAAAATCAGATTTTATGCAAGATCATGTTGGCGAAGTGTATCAAGGTATTATTTCTAGCCTGACCAACTTTGGTTTTTTTGTCCGTCTTGATGAGTTGTATATTGATGGATTAGTCCATGTTTCATCATTAGAAAATGATTATTATTTCTATGATGCGGCACGTCAGCGTTTAGTTGGTGAAGCTTCTGGGTATATTTATCGTTTAGGGGATAAAGTGACGGTAAAAGTCGAGGCCGTCAATTTAGAAGAACATAAAATTGACTTCTCATTAATGAGTAGTGAAAGAAAACCGCAACGTGCGGGAAAAACCGCTAAAGACCGCACACGCGTAAAAGCAAAGGTAGCCAAAGGGGAGAGGAAAGATAACCCAAGTGGTCGGCGGGTTAGTCGTGATAAAACTAAACCTAAGACAAAAGGTAAAGTATCATCAAGTAAGCGACGAAAAACTAAGTTAACGAACAAAAGTATCAAAAAGTAGAAGATAGATTATGAGTGAAATAATTTATGGTATTCATGCCATTGAAGCATTATTAAATCGTGCACCAGAACGTTTTATCGATATATTCTTGCTTAAAGGGCGGGAAGATAAAAGGCTTATGCCGCTTATTAAGCAACTTGACGCATTAGGATTAACGATTAAGTTAGTTAATCGTCAGTTTCTTGATGAACAATCCTCTGGTGGCGTCCATCAAGGAATTTTAGCGAGAGTAAAAGCGGGAAAACAGTATCAAGAAAATGACTTAACGGATCTGTTAGAGACTATAGCAACACCCCTAATTCTGATCTTAGATGGTGTTACCGATCCCCATAACCTAGGCGCATGCTTACGAACTGCCGATGCTGCAGGCGTTGATATAGTGATTGTGCCTAAGGATCGCAGTGCCCCCTTAAATGCTACTGCCAAGAAAGTTGCTTGTGGGGCGGCTGAAAATTTACCTTTAATTAGAGTGACTAATTTAGCTCGTACTATGCGTTTATTACAAGAACATCATATCTGGATCGTGGGTACGGCCGGTGAAGCAGAACGTAGCCTTTATCAAAGCCAATATAAAGGTGCGTTAGCCCTTGTAATGGGGGCAGAGGGTGAAGGCATGCGTCGATTAACACGCGAGCACTGTGATGAACTGATTAATATTCCAATGGCTGGCAGCGTCTCATCTCTGAATGTATCGGTCGCGACGGGAGTCTGTTTGTTTGAAATAGTAAGACAACGATTAGTATAGTGTGATTAATGGGTGCAACATCAATATAAATCCGATCTAAATGGCGATTTTATTTTGTTATAGTGCACCCATTATGATAACGTCCTAATTCGATTCTATTTGCGGCCAATATTGATTGAACGTGATGTTATAATAAGCCTTTAACATCCCATAATTGGGCTTTTTTTGTTTTCGACATTTATATCATTTTGGGATTTTCATATTCATTGCTTCTTTATGCATTGATACATAGCCGATATCAACCCTATTTTTTACGCGTTGACTCTCCACTAAAATAACCTTTAATTTATAAGATCCAAAAATAACACTTCTCAACTATCCCGTTTTTCATCAACTAGTTTGATTAAAAAAGCCCATTTTTATGGTATAGAATGAAAAAGGATAAAAATCAAAAAGATTATACTTATAACCCATTGATTTTCGTATATAATTAAGGTCTGACACCTAATGTATGGCATAAAGTATAGCTCATGTCGGCACGATTTAACGTATAGAAATGAAAGTTTCTTATTCCCTCACCAGACAACACTTTAACCATATCAATCGCAACCGATGCGCCAATTGCTTTACGTGTCTCGACATCATCATCTAAGCCAGTAAACATTTTGATCAACCAAGGCGGAATATAAACATTAGTCATATTGGCAAATCGTTTAAGTTGTTGTAGGTTTGAAACCGGTAAAATACCAGGAATAATCTCTATATTAATATTATGTTTACTACATTGATCACGAAAACGCAGGAATTTTTCAATATCAAAAAAGAATTGAGTAATTGCACGATTTGCGCCCGCATCCACTTTACGTTTTAAATTATCTAAATCTTTTTGCGGTGATAGCGCTTGTGGATGAACTTCTGGATAGGCAGCGACACTAATATCAAAATCAGCCACACTTTTTAATAAGGCAACCAGATCGGCTGCATAAATGTGTGGGTCAGGACAACCTGCTGGAATATCGCCACGTAAAGCAACAATATGACGAATACCATTTTCCCAGTAATCTTTGGCTATTTCAAGAAGTTGATCTTTAGAAGCATCAATGCATGTCAGATGTGGCGCTGCAATTAAACCTGTTCTCTTTTTGATGGCTTTAATGATGTCATGCGTACGATCTCTAGTGCCGGAGTTTGCCCCATAAGTAACGGAAACAAATTTCGGTTTAAGTGTCGCTAAGCGGGAAACCGATTGCCATAATGTTGTTTCCATTTCAGCTGTTTTAGGAGGAAAAAATTCAAAAGACACATCAATATTTTCAGCTATGTCAATCACATATTGGTTTAATAAATTATGGTGTTGAGCATGGGTGTACGTTTTCATTGTTACCGCCTTCGTTTTAAATTAAATAGTAGACAAGGCATTGCTTAAATCACTAATTTGATCGGTATTCTCTTCTAATCCCACTGATAAACGTAATAACGTATCGGAAACGCCTGCCACTTCTCGGGCTGCTTTGGACATGCCAGAATGGGTCATACTAGCAGGATGGCAAATTAAACTTTCAACGCCACCAAGTGATTGTGCAAGCGTAAATAGCTTTAATGATTGAATAAATTTAGGTATATTTTTTTCGTCTGTATTGAGTTCAAAACTTAGCATTGCTCCAAATCCAGTCTGTTGTTTACAAGCTATCTCATGCCCTTGGTTGGTTGCTAGGGAAGGGTGATAGACTCGAGAAACTTTAGGATGATTAAGTAGAAATGCAACAATATTTAATGCATTTTTCTGCTGTAATTGGATACGTGCGCCTAATGTTTTTAAACCACGTAGTAGTAAATAACTATCGAATGCCGAATTGGCTGTACCAATATTGTTTGCCCACCAAGCAATTTCATCGGCTAACTGTTGCTGTTTAAAAATTAAAATACCGGCCAATAGATCTGAGTGACCATTTAAATACTTAGTACATGAATGAATAACAATATCTGCACCAAGTGTTATCGGTTGCTGTAATATAGGACTCATAAACGTATTATCAACCGCAACTAAAGCACCAGCTTGATGCGCTTGGCTAGCAATACTTTGGATATTGACCACGCGTAACAGTGGATTACTTGGCGATTCAATTAAAACTAATTTAGGTTTTTGGGACAGCGCCTGTTTTAGGGCCTGTGTATCAGACTGATCAACAAATAGTACCTTAAATAAACCACGTTGGCTTAAACTTGAAAATAATCGGTAACTGCCACCATAACAATCATGAGGTGCGATAATTGTATCATTTGGCGTTAGTAGCGAAACACACAGTAAGTGAATTGCCGACATACCAGTATTAGTGAGAATCGCATCTGCGCCACCTTCAAGTTCTGCAATCGTCTGTTCAACAAAATGCCGGCTTGGATTGCTACGCCGCCCATAATCAAATTCTCTTGGTTTATTTACCTCATACCAACTATAACTCGTTGATGGAATAATAGGTGGAATAACGCTACCAAATTGTTTATCGATATTTAGACCGCCTCTCACCGCAATTGTGTTTTGTTTTTGAACCATTTGTTCGTTCTTCCTTCTATTTCTGATTGATTTTTACCAGTATAGCATTGGTTTTTTAGACGTCAACACTTCTAGATGTCTAATGTGTGTGATGTGTTGATTGCGGATTAGTATAAATCTGGTTAGAATGGTGATTTAATTGGAAGTTGATAGTAAAGCGTAACAAATAGGTGGATTATTATGGCTGAATGGAACGGGGAATATATTAGCCCCTATGCCGAACATGGTAAAAAGAGTGAGCAAGTAAAAAAGATTACAGTATCCATTCCTTTAAAAGTGCTAAAAATATTAACAGATGAACGAACTCGACGTCAGGTCAATAATTTACGGCATGCGACCAATAGTGAATTATTGTGTGAGGCTTTTTTACATGCTTTTACCGGTCAACCTTTACCTAGTGATGCGGATTTATTGAAAGATCGCAATGATGAGATTCCTGAACAGGCCAAAATGATGATGAGAGAATTAGGTATTGATCCATCTACTGTTGAGTATTAAGGTATCAAAAAAACGAAAGTGAATCTTATACATGCCGAGTGAGAGAAGCACCAATAAAAAAAGCGCCAAGTAGCGCTTTTTTTATTGGGCATTAATATCGATAAATTATTTTTTACCGCCAACCATACCAAAACGTTGTTTAAATTTATCAACGCGTCCGCCAGTTGCAACATCACGTTGTTTACCGGTGTAGAATGGGTGACATTCACCACACACATCAAGATGGATATCATGACCGATGGTTGATTGGGTTTTAATGGTATTACCGCAAGAACAAGTTGCCGTAATTTCTTTATATTCTGGATGAATACCTTGTTTCATAGAAACCTCGTTGTTTAACTCGTATCGCTATATGAACACAACTACTATGCCATACACCATACGTATGTAATTAAAATACATGTAGAATAAGGTGGCATATTATACAATATGTGCTTAATTCGTCAAGATTAGATAGGGAATTTCGCTATTGTTAATTGTAATTCCAGCTGTTTACCTTGACGTATGATTGAAATTGGTATCGTCGTATTTGGCTTCATTTCCGCAATGTGATCCATGGTCTCGATGATCGATTTAACTGGCTTATGGTCGACAGAGACCAAAATATCATTTGGTAACACACCTGCTTGTTTGGCGGGACCATCAACATTGGTGACTAAAATACCCAACACACGTGGTAACTGTTGTGAATTTTGTACTGGTGCGAATTCCAATCCATCTATGCCGGCATAACCGCGGATGATTTGTCCATCTTGAATTAATTTTTGCATAATTTTGGTCGCAAGGGACGTTGGGATAGCAAAACTCAGTCCTTCAGGTATATCAATATTATTATTTTTAGTAATAGAAAGCGTATTAATTCCTACTAATTCGCCTAATGTATTAACTAAGGCGCCCCCAGAATTACCATGATTAATGGACGCATCGGTTTGAATAAAATTCTGACGCCGATAGGGGCTTAATCCATCACGTCCCGTTGCGCTGATAATACCTTGGGTAATTGTTTGTCCTATATTATATGGATTACCAATTGCTAACACCACATCGCCTATTTGCGGTTGTCGGGCTAAATTTATCGGAATAGTGGGTAAATCTTTATCGTCCACTTTTAATACCGCTAAATCAACTAGCTTGTCTAAACCAACTAAAATCGCTTCATATATTTGTCCCGTTTGCATAGCCACAATAATTTGTTGCGCATCTTTTATAACATGGTAGTTAGTCAGAATATAGCCTTCTTTACTCATGATAACACCCGATCCTAATGGGGTAATAGCCGATGGGGTATTTTGTCCTTGACTAATAGTACGGCTATAAACATTGACCACAGCGGGTGCGGCTTTCCTTACTGCTTCTTGATAACTCAACGGATTGTTGAAAAAGAGATGTTCAGGAATAAATGATTTTTCAGCATTGTGTAATGATGGAAATAAAATCAGCAATACCACTGCTAACACACTACCGATCAAGGTTGGCCAAAGAATATTTTTTATCATAATCAGGAACAGAATTAAACTAAGTAGATATAGATAATAGCATATAAGTCAATGTAATTTAAAAATTTAACATAATGAACGAGTTAACGGCTCAGCTAAACATCTGAGTAGTCATCCGCTCAAACTACGCTGTCGCTGCCTTTCTGCTATATTGTCTTCTGATGTAGCTTGTACGTACTCAGTGATGGGATTGCGGAGTGAGGGAAATTGTTGTACCAAGTTTGATAGACGTCCTTCATGCGGATCAAATACCGAAAAATCCGTTACATAGCAGGCTATCATAGCTTTTCCCTACCAACCTATTTTTTGAAGCGGTTTAATAAATTTTGTTGCCCTTACCATAGGTAGAAATCCTATGATAAATTGATTTATTCCGTTTGTTAAGACACCAGCAGTCGTATCTGGAGGCGGCACGTTAGGAAGGTGTATTGGGTTTAGCGCGCGCTCAATGGGTTTATCACTGATTATTTCTTGATAGATATTGTCTAATATTATTGGCGCTGCTGGATCTTGCCATAAGAAATTTACTATATTTCGCGCTGAATCACGCATCCCATCTAATATTTGTAAGGGAACATCTTTATACCTAGCACGATATTTGGTTTGTTTATCAAACACCATATTAACGAATTTTCATATAAACCTGATTGATTGAGATCGTGAAAATACGCATTTTGTCAACATAAGGGCATGATAGTATGCTAGCAGCACTTTTACAAATATCATACGCTGATCTGATATGATCCTTGAATAAAGCGTCATCACTTCCGATCTGGATAACGTTACTAAGTTCATGATAGTTTTGATTTTATCTGACGAAAAATGCTCAACGTTTTTAGTCTGTCCACACTATTTACGTACTAAAAAGTGTGGACAGACTACAATATGAAAAATAAAAGCGCGTTGTGGTGAAACGCGCTTTATTAAATCTTTTATCAAGATAATAATGTCATCTTAACGTAAGATTAGATAAACTTGCGCATTGCCACGAACAATATTTAATGCAATCGCTGAAGGTTTGCTATCAATAACTTTACGTAGATCAGCAATATTATTAATTGGATGACGGTTTACGCCAGTAATTAGGTCGCCTTCGCGTAGATTTAGACGCGCTGCGGGTGAGTTTTTGGCAACACTTTCAATCATAACCCCTTTTTTACCAGATACTTCACCATTACTTAATGAAGCACCTTCTAACGCTGGGTGTAATGATTTTGCTTCGGTCGTTGATTCATCACTATTCTTTAACTTAGCCGACAAAGTAATCAATTTACCTTCGCGTATGATCCCCAATTTGACCGCATGCCCTGCGCCCATGGTGGCAATATTGGCGCGTAACTCGGCAAAACTTTCAATTGGACGATCGTTGAGAGATATAATCACATCGCCTGCTTTAATTCCAGCATCATCAGCAGCAGATTTCTCAATGACTTCGCTGACAAAAGCGCCTTTTTGCACATCAAGATCAAATGCTTTAGCGATATCTGAAGTTAATTCATTACCTTTAATACCAAGTACACCACGTTTAACTTCACCAAACTCAATTAATTGCGTCGTCAGATTACGGACCATATTACTTGGAATAGCAAAACCAATACCAACATTACCACCACTTGGCGCAATAATAGCGGTATTGATCCCAATTAGTTCACCATTGAGATTAACTAAAGCCCCACCTGAATTACCACGGTTAATAGACGCATCGGTTTGAATAAAGTTTTCTACCCCATTTACATTTAAGCCAGTACGAGCAAGAGCGGAAATAATACCAGAAGTGACCGTTTGACCAATACCAAATGGATTGCCGATAGCAACGGCAAAATCCCCTACTTTTAGATTATCAGAATCGGCTATTTTGATCGCGGTTAATTTTTTGCCATTATTCATTTTCAATAAAGCAATATCAGATAATGGATCACGTCCAATTAATTTAGCGTCAAATTCGCGTCCATCATTTAAACTAATTTTAATCGTATCTGCATTATCGATAACATGGTTATTGGTAACAACATAGCCGTGTTCCGCATCGATAATTACGCCAGAACCTTGTCCTGTAAAGGTTCTTTCCTGCCCACCTTGAGGGAATCCGAAAAACTGGCGAAATTCTTCAGGAATATTGGATTGGATTTGTGTTTTTCCTTCAGTTTGAATACTTACCACCGAAGGTAATACTTTTTCTAACATTGGTGCCAAACTAGGCACTGCTTGCGTTTCTCCATTTGGCAATTTTAAAAAAGCAGGGATACTGGCATAAGCCATTGGTAGCGTAGATAATGATAAGCCTAAACATAAGGCGACAGCACGGAACAGTTTTTTTTGTTTATATGAAGATTTATTCATTATAGTCACTCTCATTATTAAAAATTAAATAAATGGTTGAGTAATAAAATCAGATATACCTGATTGCTTAAGAATAATAATGGCGATAAAAATCAAAAAAACAAGTGAAGGATTATCACTAACATCAATTTTTAAATTCATCGTCGTTATTAATAGTATAATCTTTAGGCTGTTTTTGTAATTCTTCTGAAGAATGTTTTAGAAAGGTTTTTTTCGCCTCATCTGTACTAGTAAAAGTTGGGCTGTCTAAGTCAAACTTGGATAAGATAGTATTAGAGTTTTCAGCAACATGCTGATATAAATGACGAAAATCTTTAGCTAAATTATCCAATAACTCAGCACTATAAGCAAAATGCTTAACCACTATCTGTTTTTGTGATTGCAATGCTTGTTTGGTTAAATCCAACTCTTTTTTTATAGCATGATAACGACGTGCTTTAGGGCTAAAGAAATTAAAAATAATAAAACCCAATATGACACCAATTGTTATGCCAGTAATAAGATGAAAAGTTGCTTGGTGACCCATTGGTTTACTCCTTCTTGAATAACGACTGTATAGATAAGCGAATAATTGGCATCATAAAACCAATTAAATGTACTGGTTTTATCTTTACCTATTACCATGGTCAATATTACAACAGTTTTTTACTCAATAGGCATGCTAAAATAGTCATAAACTTTCGAAAAATCAATATAATAATTAGAATGCTATTTTTTATCACTTCGATTAGCATGTTGCGCTAGCTTAAGCAGCGTTTGCTTTAACTTTTCTGGGCTATTTTCTGCTAAAGTCAGTAGCATTTCAGCACTGGTGTGACTTAATTGCCGTTCTGCTTTATGCTTTGAGCTATTTTGTGGATCACCACTATGTAAAATATAGCGATCTATATTTAAGGTTGGATTAATAACAAAATCAATGGCACTTAGTGCGGGCAAAACCGTTGTACGTAATGTTGATAATAATTTTTGTTGTTCATAGCGTAATCGAGTTAACCAACTGGCACTGCTTACCTCGACAATTAATCGATGGTGTCGGTAGTTAGCGATTCGGCATTGCGATTGTAACGGTATCGGTAGTAATGATTTTACTGTTTGATTCAATTTTGCTAAAGCTAATGCGCGTTGCTGAACCTTACGTAATGAGCTCGTCTCATCAAATAAGTAATCAAGAGATTGAGGGGCACTTTTTCGCATAACTTAACTCGTTTGATTGTGACATTAACAATAAAATAACACCTGTCCAAAATGGATAAAATAAGATAACATATAATAGATATGATAATCATTAATTATTGGCAACACGTGTCTAAACGCTATTTTTTATCACACTTATTTTTAAGTGTGATAGCTGCTGGCTTCGGTTTGACTACCAACACCGTAGCAATATCTTCAGCGCCCGTCAATGCGACCGTGACGATTATTACAATAGCGGTAATGGCTAAAGCACGTTTGCAAGATGGGTTACATGCTATTGAAAAAGTAGCAAGAGGGCATTGGTTATTTTCTTCACACCGAAAGCAGTGCATTGATGTAATTACTCATGTCGCTTCATCTATCTTTTTTCGTCATTTATTACCGCTTAAAGGCTATGCTTTTGCCAATGCTATTCGAGCTGGTCCCAAATACACCTTCAGATAATATTTATTTTTAATTAAAAAAATCTTATTCCCTAAGATTTAAGGTTATTTATAATCTATAAAAAATTAATCATCATGCTATTGGCATGACTATAAGAGATTCAGTCATTATGTTATTAAATTTATTAACGAAAGTATTTGGTAGTCGCAATGAGCGTGTATTACGTAATATGCGTAAACGAGTTGAAAGGATTAATCGCTTAGAGCCAGCAATGGAAGCTTTGTCGGATGAAGAGTTAAAAGCAAAAACCATAGAATTTAAAACAATGTTAGCCGACGGTTGCACGACCGATTATATCTTAGAAGAAGCGTTTGCAGTGGTGCGTGAAGCAAGTAAACGTGTATTTGGTATGCGTCATTTTGATGTGCAACTTATCGGTGGTATGGTACTTAATGAACGCTGTATTGCTGAGATGAGAACGGGTGAAGGGAAAACATTAACCGCCACCTTACCGGCCTATCTTAATGCACTAACAGGTCGTGGCGTACATGTGGTGACCGTCAATGATTATTTGGCACAACGTGATGCAGAAAATAATCGTCCTTTGTTTGAGTTTTTGGGTTTATCTGTTGGGATCAATTTACCAAATTTGTCACCAGAGTTAAAACGCGCAGCGTATAACGCCGATATCACTTATGGAACGAATAACGAATACGGTTTTGACTATTTACGCGATAATATGGTGTTTTCTAAAGATATGCGGGTGCAGCGGCCGCTTAATTATGCCTTAGTGGATGAAGTCGATTCCATTTTAATTGATGAAGCAAGAACGCCATTGATTATTTCTGGGCCAGCAGAAGATAGCTCAGAAATGTATATGCGTATTAATAAAATTGTGCCGCATTTGATTGCTCAAGAAAAAGAAGATTCTGAGGATTACCAAGGCGAGGGCGATTTCTCGATTGATGAAAAATCAAAACAAGTTAACTTAACGGAACGTGGTTTAATTAAAATTGAGCAATTAATGGTTAAAGTGGGCATTATGAAAGAGGAAGAATCTTTATATGCACCTTCAAACATTATGTTAATGCACCATGTTAATGCCGCATTACGTGCTCATCATTTATTCCATCGTAATGTGGATTATATTGTTAAAGATGGTCAAGTGATCATTGTTGATGAACATACGGGTCGTACTATGGATGGTCGCCGCTGGTCTGATGGTTTACATCAAGCAGTAGAAGCAAAAGAGAATGTAGCTATTCAAAATGAAAATCAGACTTTGGCCTCCATTACTTTCCAAAATTATTTCCGTCTATATGAGAAATTGGCAGGTATGACGGGGACTGCTGACACAGAAGCTTTTGAATTTAATCAAATTTATCATTTAGATACGATTGTAATTCCAACCAATCGCCCGATGGTACGTCGTGATTTACCTGATTTGGTTTTTATGACTGAGCGCGAAAAAGTTCAGGCTATTATTGCTGATATCAAAGAGTGTTTATCACGTGGGCAACCGGTACTAGTCGGTACGGCCTCTATCGAAAAATCAGAAATGGTGTCACAAGCTTTAGATAAAGCGGGCATTAAACACAATGTATTAAATGCTAAATTTCATGCAAAAGAAGCTGAAATTATTGGTGATGCCGGTCGTAAGGGCGCGGTTACTATTGCGACCAACATGGCAGGACGTGGTACCGATATTATGTTAGGTGGTAATTGGCAGGCTGAAGTGGCCAAACTTGAGCAGCCAACCGAAGAACAGATTGCAGCAATTAAACAGAACTGGCAGCAACTGCATGAAGAGGTCTTAAGTTTAGGTGGTCTACATATTATCGGTACCGAAAGACACGAATCACGCCGTATTGATAACCAATTACGTGGGCGTGCTGGACGTCAAGGTGATGTGGGGTCATCGCGTTTTTATTTATCGTTAGACGATCCATTAATGCGTATTTTTGCGTCTGATCGAGTATCGGCAATGATGCGTAAATTTGGTATGAAAGACGGTGAGGCGATTGAACATCCTTGGGTAACAAAAGCGATTTCTAATGCGCAACGTAAAGTTGAGAATCGTAACTTTGATATCCGTAAACAGCTACTTGAATATGATGATGTAGCTAATGATCAACGCCGTGCAATTTATAGTCAGCGTAATGATATTTTAGATCAACCTAATGTTAAAGAAACCATCGATTCAATTCGCCAAGATGTGTTTTATTCGGTGATTAGTCAATATATTCCTCCACAATCAATGGAAGAAATGTGGGATGTTTCAGGTCTAGAACAAGCCCTTAAACATGACTTTGATCTGGTATTACCGATAGCTGAATGGTTAGATAAAGATCCTAATTTACATGAAGAAACGCTGCGTGAGCGTATCAATCAAATTGCTTTAACACGTTATCGTGAAAAAGAGCAAATTGTTGGCGAAGATGCTTTCAGAGATTTTGAAAAAAGTGTCATGTTACAAACCTTAGATACGTTATGGAAAGAGCATCTTGCTAGTGTTGATCACTTGCGTCAGGGCATTCATTTACGTGGTTATGCGCAAAAAGATCCAAAACAGGAATTTAAACGGGAGTCATTTGCTTTATTTGCACAAATGTTAGATACCTTAAAATATGAAGTTATTGGTGTCTTAAGCCGTGTGCAGATTCGTTCACAACAAGAAATTGACGAGGCGGAGCGTCGTCGTCAAGAGGAGATAGCTCGCTTAGCCCAAAAACAACAATTAAGCCATGATGAAGCAACCGCCTCGGAGTTACCCGCACAGCCAATCGTACGCCAAGGCATTAAAGTTGGTCGTAATGAAATTTGTCCTTGTGGTTCGGGCAAAAAATATAAACACTGTCATGGTAGTGTTCAATAATTTACGTTAGTATAAGATGATAATTAGAGATATTTTACTATGAGGAGAAATGGAAATTAGCAATGAAAACAAAAAACCATGTTGAAATTGCCGTTGGTATCATTTGCTCACAAGATAGCCAGATTTTTATCACTCAGCGAGGCGAACATTCTCATCTCGCTGGATTCTGGGAATTTCCTGGGGGTAAAGTGGAGCCAAATGAAACGATTGAACAAACCTTACATCGTGAATTAGCAGAAGAAATTGATATTCATGTTATTGAGGCTCGTTTTCTAGAAACCATTAACTATAGTTATGGTGATAGAGATATCACTATCCATGCTTATTTAGTTGAGAGCTGGGATGGTGAACCTTTCGCAAAAGAGGGGCAAAATAGTCGATGGATCGATATTGAAGACTTAAATGCGGATGAGTTTCCTGATGCTAATCGTCATTTAATCGAGATGTTAAAAAATCTAGATAAAGCACTATAGGCAGATGCTTAATTATTTTCGTCATAAGATAAGCGTATCTTATGACGAAAAATTTCTGTTATTCTCTATCCGTCAACAAATTAAACCGAATCTAGTGTATAAAAAATACTTAGTGGCTCACATGGTGACATAATACCATTGGTATGATTATCACTGAATAAACCATAGAAAAAACGTTGTTGTACCAGCAATGATTTCTGATTTAATATTGGTTGTTCGTTACTTCAATTTAAATTCGATATTCAAGCATTGACATTGTTATACGGTTTTTACGATAAGCTGGGCAGCTATCGGTAAAACATCCATTTAACTACGATTTAAAATTTCAAATCGATAATTATATGGATTTTGATCATTGGCCATATGTTGCTCAGTAAAACTAAGTTGCCACTGATCATTATCATAATTTGGGAAATAAGTATCGCCGTCAACGTTAATTGCAATATGAGTTAAATATAAGCGATTGGCTAATGGTAATGCTTGTTGATAAATATTCCCGCCCCCAATGATCATTATTTCAGGTTCATTACCGGCGGCCTTTATCGCCGCTTCTAGTGAATTGACCCAAGTTAGATTTGCCGATGTAGCAAAATCTGATATTGATTGACGTGTAATAATAATATTATGACGGTGAGGTAAAGGACGCCCAATCGATTCAAACGTTTTGCGCCCCATAATGATTGGTTTATGAAGCGTATTCTGCTTAAACCAAGCTAAATCTGCGGGCAAGTGCCAAGGCATTTGATTTTGATAGCCAATAACACGCTGATTACTCATCGCCGCAATTAGACTTATTATCATATTGATATCCTACAGTAAACAAAATTAATTAAGTAATAGCTAAGAGTGTATAATTTCTTGACTAAAGAGTATAACCTAAAGTTCTAATTTTTTGTTTCACATGATAAGGATACTTCACTTGTTGCCATAAACGATGGCTCAAAGTGGATAGATCGTCTTTTTGTCCATTCATAATCCATTCGGCTAACGTTTTAGCCACATCAGGATAAATGATCGGTGTGGGTAAAGGTTGAGTTAACCATTGACGCACGGTATTAATATCCAGCGTTGGCATGATGGTAGCAAGTCCAAGTTTGCTGAGGCAAGAGGCATTATAAAGTTGTTCAAACTGCCCTTTAACGGGCTTGGTTAAGATTTTTTTGCCTAAGACTAGTGCTTCAGAGATCAAAGCAAACCCAGTATTAGTGATAATACCAGATGCCGTAGATAACGATTGAGTAAAAACCGTACGGCTTAAGGATTGCCAATTAATATTATCACTATAACTTGATTGAGTAATATCGGGATGAAAGCACTTAAATTGATAATCCTTAAAAGGTGCTAACAGTAACTTAATATGATCTATTGATTCAAAGGGTAAATAAACGACGATAGAGCCATCTTCATCGGTTTTATTTAATGCATCAATAATCGGTGGTATGATAGGTGCTCCAAAATGAAACCAATGTAATCCTACCGATTGAGTCACTGGTGCGTAATATTTCATAATTGTTCGGGCGATTAAACCGTATTCTTTAGGGTGGATATAGTGACAAACTGCTTGATTACTAATACCAATACAATCAAGTAACTGATGTTTAGCCGCCCAAGCACTGATCGGTTCAAAGTCACTAATAATGCAATCATATTCGGAGAGATCGAGCTCTTTTACATCTTTAATTAGGCGCAAAGCTTGAATATTTTGTACCGTTCTTGGTAAATTGACTCTGCCATTTTGGGTGGCAAAGCTAACGCCAGGAAAAATACGATATTCACCAAATGCCTCCATATCAAAATACGCTTCTGCATGGCGTCCACTAAAAATACAGTCAACTTCTGCACCACATTGTTTTAAAGCAAGTACTAAAGTACGACTACGGCTAATATGTCCATTACCGGTTCCCTGTATACCGAAAAGTATCCGCATTGCATATCCTATTTTTTATATTCCTTTAATTATGATAGCAGACCCAATGATTAAAAAAATATCAGATCGATTATTATGTGAGTACTTTACGTTTATTTTTTACTTTGCATTATTTACTTAGTATCGGTTAATTTAACGTTAAGTAAAGTAACGAAAAAATAACTATTTAGGTTATTTTTTCGTATATACTAATAGTATGTTAGCGATTAGGTACTATCATCAAAAACTATGTTTTTTTTATCTATACCTATAACGGTATTATTAATATTGTCAGTGGTAATTTCGACGCCGATGTTGGCTTCATTATTTAAGAAACATCAATATCAGCTTATTGTTATTGTGTTACTCTCGCTATTTATCGTCACCGAATTAATATCTATTTACTTTAGTGGTGGTTTTATCGATTACCAATTTTTTGTTAATCTTAATTTTCGCGATATTTTTGCTGGTTTATTTATTTTTAAATTACAGGCGGCGCTTGCTATTTTTAGCTTTATTTTATTTGTATTTGTTCTCGCATTTATGTCCAAATGGGTCAAGAAGCATATAGTGATTTGGTTACGAATGACAGTACTGCTATGTACAATTATTATGATCAGTCAAAGTGGGGGACCACTAAGCAAAATCCATGAAATTTATCAGATTACCATTGCCAGTCAACAACCATTTGAACAAGCACTAACACAACTTGGTATGGTTGACTATGTGAAAAAATCCCAATTAGTCGCCAACAAAGGTAAAAATATTATTGTTATTTCCTTGGAATCATTTGAACGTGGTTTTATGGATATGCCTAGCATTACGCCTAATCTTATTCGGTTATCTCAGCAATACACTTATTTTCCATCGCTACCAATGGGAATAGGTAGTTCTTGGACGACTGCCTCTATGTATACTTATATGACGGGGATACCTTTTCTTATTGGTGAATTAACCACTATGCCGATGAAAGAGACCAAAGCGTTACAATTAGTCAGTTTAGGCGATGTATTATCGCGTGCTGGCTACCAAACAAAATATATTATGGGGAGTCCTAATTTTGCTGGTATGGGACATATTATTTCACTATTTGGTATACCTGTTATTTCCGAAGCTACCTATCCAAATCAATATCCGTCTGCGCCATTTGGACTTTATGATCGTGATATTTTTGATGTCGCCAAAAGGCAAATTAATGAATTAACGCAGACTAAACAACCATTTGCTTTATTTATTTCCACCGTATCAACGCATGCGCCTAATGGATTTGAAGATAAGCGTATGCAACAATATATTTCTCCACAGTCAAATAATATGGACTTTGTGGCGGCCTCGCTCGATTACAATCTAGGTCAATTTATTGATTATCTTGAGAGTAATCATCTGCTTGACGATACTGTCTTTTATATTTTCCCTGATCACTTAATGATGGGAATAGGTACGCAGACTATTGCAAAATTATCGTTACAAAAACGAAGTTTATATCTGATTAGTAATGCGGATACCAACGCCCTTAACCATAAACAAAGTGATACGCTTTATCAAATAGATTTACCGCGAATAATTTTAAATGGTGCGCAAATAGAGTCGAATGCTAAATTTTTAACCGATTATTTAACTGGTGATCAAGATAAATTGGCGTTCATAAAGTTGCATAAAGAAAAAATTGCACAGTTAAATAAAGCTGCTGAGATAAGTGGTTCGGTAAATAACTAATTCATTTTTTAGTTAATATCGGAGTAGTTGCTAAGGCATGGTGTTGAAGGATAAACGCTGTTTTGGATAATTAAAACCGCCCTTATTTTTATTATAGAGAATTTGTTCCTCGTCTACTGTACTATTTTAGGGGAGGGGAGTAATTACCATAACGTTCATCTGTACTTAATTGTGATTTAGACTGTGTGACGGTAACTGTTTGAATACTTTGTCAATAATGGGGGCTGAAACTAAATTTCATCATAAATTAGCCACCGTTATTTTTTGTTTATTGTATAAAACGCCAAATCATCTTACGGTGATAAGGCGTTAATCGAGTACTGTTACACATATTTATTATCGTATTTTGTTCTAATACAGGAAATAACATAAATCAATTTTGCATCTAATCCGTGATTTATAACGACATGATTAATGTAGTTGTGTCATTGTTTATAAATTAATTCATCATCCGTTGGTTGTCTATAAGCCATAAAATAGTCTTCTCCGATAATAAATAACGTATTTTTCATATAAATGGCTTGATTACCATTGAATAAAAAGGTAGATAATGGGGACGCAACAATATTATTAAATGTTACCTATTCAACTTCATCGCTAATATCGATATTATGTTTGTTAACATTAGCAGTGTGCTTTTAATATAACACTTCATTACTAAAAAATCGTTTTGAATTGACTTTACTAAAGCTGAATAAATAAGACTGTTGATCATTAACCCAAAGTTTTTTGGGTCAACATTTAACGTTACTGTTACCCTATTGAGTTTTCTAATCTGCTGTCATCAAAACGTAACTTATCATTAGTTTGCATTGGTAATACATTAACTTGCTCAATACTTTGAGTAGAATATTCATCTTTCAAACACATTAATTCAAAATTTCTTACATCAAAATGTACCTATATTGGAACCGTAGCTTTATCTTCAGATTTTTTTACTCAGTTACCAACCTCTAAAGAAATAACATTTTTAACTTCCCATCTATAATGTGCATTACAGTATTTAATCAACTTTATTTTTAACTAAATAAATCAATTATATAAGCTCATGATTATAAATAATTTTTAATAAATATTTATTTATACTCTATAGCACGATATTGCTTAACTATTTTCTATAAAAACTTAATTTCGATTTTAATCATTACTTAGTTATTATTTTTGTTGTTTAATATATCCATCTTGATGTAAATAATAATGTTTAGTGGTTAAATTGTTATCATATTCGGTTTTAACTGTAATGATAAAATTCTTGGAAAGGGTAAATTGTGTTTTTTCAATTAAATCTTCATTATTTCCAGGCTCATACCATTCACCTTCAACATACAAGTTTGAGCGAATTTGATTATCTTTTATGATTAATAAATAAAGTCGATATGGAAAATCTCCACAATCTTGCGGTACTAAAATTGCATCAATACCATCTTTAGATGGTATAGGAATATAACGAAAATCTGGCTCACAACTCCACAAGTCCAAATCTGCAATTTTACAATTTTCAAGATTCGCTATTTTATATTCCGTATTTTTATGTTTTCTATTTAGCGGTAAGTGATCTATGCTTTTTTCAAAACAGGTGTTTTTATTATTGCGATAAATACTTTTATTTGCATTATTTTTAATAGTAGATTCTTGTGCATAAACCCCAAAAGGAAGCATGCAAAACATCAAATAACTGATATATTTTTTTTTCATAAAATTACCCTAATTTATTAATTAACGATTTTTTAACACTAATGAACTTAGAGTTACACCATTTAATGTTTAAGAATCTTTACAAAAATATTCATCTTTCAAAAAATTGTGATCAAATTCCCTTACATCATAATGTACCCAACTCGTAGCTCCTATTGAGGATGACTCCAGATTAAAAATATTATTCTGCCCAACCTTCCAGTCCCATTTAGCACCTAAATATTTATTAAAAATATCTTTTCTCAATATATCCATATCATCACATGATTTAGTTCTAATATCATTTTTATTAAAATGAATGTCTAACGCTTTTCCTTTATGGTTTGTAGATTGTCTCTTTTTCTGGATATTTCTATCATAACATCTATATCCTGATGCAATTTTTCTAAAACTATAAACTGATTTTTCTTTTTTTAATAAAATATTACCGCTTTTAATGCAAATAATAACGACCTGTGTATACCAGGATACTCGTATCTATGTGTTGCTTCTTTTTTTAATTTTTCATTGTAATACATATTGTTATGTCTATTTTTCCCAAATCCATCACATTTCCCACAAGGGCAAAACATTTGTTCGGAATCACTAGACGTTTTTTTGTTCCATTCATTTTTTGGTAAATCATACTCATTAGAAAAATTATCAATGGCTTTTACTACTTCTATATCAACAAAACCAGTTTCCTCAACATTCATATAGTCACGCTGAAACTGTTTTATCATATTTTCTGTTCTTTCGGTAAATTCATCTGTTGGCACATTACCGCCAAAGCCTGCAAGGCGTATATTAATTTCTCGAATAATCTCATGCTTATCGCCTTTTTGAAAAAGGATTCTATTTTTAGGAAAATAATCCATTATCCCCACAGGATGAATAAACCATGCCCTACCATCCATTGATAGATTAGAAAGTATCGGCGTGTTAGCATTAAGAGGGGTTTGGTTAGAGTTTGCTGTTTGTGCTTCTGCCACTTCTTTCCACCATAAAGATGGTTTTATGCGTTTCTCTTTTTCAAGTTGCCAGTTGGTTTTGATATGTTCGTGGGCTTCGTTTAATTTTTTTAAGGCAAAGTCACGTTGATAAGGTAAGGTTAGACCGAGTTTGTTTAACTCTTGTTCGATGATTTCTTTTTTTTGCTGTTTTTCTTGTTCATACAGGCTATCTATCTCATTCCATTTACTTAATTCTTCATCGGCATACCATTCACTTTCATAGTTTATAAGTAAATGGTCTATTTGCTGTGCTGTCCAGCTTGTGCGTAATCCTTCTTTTAAATCGCCAT